>CAWFZU010000070.1:0-8126 GCA_963820195.1 uncultured Acidobacteriaceae bacterium
TAGAGCATGTGAAGGAGGAACGCGAGAAGAAGGCTCCCCGTTATCTCGCGGTAGTGCGCCGCGACCAGGCCCAGGTACGTTGCCATCACAACCACAAGGATCGCCTTTGGCCCCATTCGCAAGAGGAGCGTAAGGTGCATGGCGCCGAAGAATATTCCGCTCACCACAACCGGCATACTCAGCCAGCGGCTTGCCGCGGCGCCCGCCTTGACGCTACGGCTCAGCAACGTTTGCAGAAGCCCCCGAACCAGTGTCTCCTCGCAGAAACTCGAAAAGATCCAGATGAAGAGGATCGTCTGGATCTTCGTAAACCCAAACGGTTCGCCCGCGTTTTGCCCGCCCCGTGACGCAAGGGCTCCCACGATGGGGAGTACCGCCGCTGGAAGAACCCACAAGAGGATGCTGGGGCTGAACTTGTACGTTCCCCTGGTAAATCCGAAGGAGTCAAGTCGGCCTTTCGAGATCAGCCACATCGCCGCAATGCAAGAAACCAGATAAATCGATTGCAATACGAAGGACCGCGGAATAAAGCTGCCTGTCGGAAGAGGTACGAACCTCGACAAGTAGATCGCCGACAGGAACAAGGCAGCAGTGAACGCGATTACCAGCACGGGCCTGAATGCGTTGCGAGAGATCACTCTTTCCCTCCGTGCCCGTTGGCTGTCTGAGCACCCACGCGCCGGGCCGCGATCCAGGCGTACTGGAACCCCGAAGCGATGGTCAGCGCCATCGTGGCATAGAGCGCCCAGGCCTCGAAGACCGCTACCCAGCGGACGGAAGCGTGCTGATCCAGCAGCATGGCTTGCAGCAGAACGGCGGCCACCGCTGCCACCTGGGCCAGCGTGTTGGCCTTGCCCAACAGGCTGGGACTGAACTCCCGCCGGCCCGTAGCAGCATACAGAATGGCCGCCACCACCAGGATTCCCACATCCCTGCCGAAGACCAGCACCGTCACCGTGACGGGAATCAGCGACATGTGCATGAGCACTAGAAAGAGCGTACTCAGCAGCAGTTTGTCGGCCACCGGGTCAAGGTACTCGCCCAGCATGCTGCGCTGCTTCAGGTAGCGCGCCAGCAGGCCATCCAGCGCGTCGGTCAGCCCCGCGGCCACGAAAAGTCCAAAGCTCACCGCAAAATGGCGCTCCAGAATGGCAGCCACCAGAAACGGCGCCAGACAGATGCGCAACAGCGTGAGCAGATTGGGAGTGGTGCGGTATCGGTGGAATCGGACGCTGGCAATGTCGTTCATGGCAATTCAGATGCAACCCACGATAGTACAGCATGGCGGGTCTGGCCGCCCATCTTTTCCTGCCGCCCCTACCCTGATAGACTAACGGAAGTTGCATTGCAGGCGCGTAGCTCAGTTGGTTAGAGCGCTTCCTTGACACGGAAGAGGTCGCTGGTTCGAATCCAGTCGTGCCTACCATATTTATCAAGAACTTAGACCCATCTCCTTCCTCCCGCTTTGTCGCATTCTTGTCGCAAACTCCAAAACCACCCCACGAGCAGGCGTTGAAGCTGCTCTTTCCTCGCCCGAAGCGCTAGACCGCTCCTGAGGAAATGCTCTACCGTTTTGCATTGCCACAGCCTGGTGAGATTCCTCGCGGCTGGACTGAGCCTCCGCTGGCGGCGTCGGCTCCGTTCCCGGCGTTGGGATGCCGCTCAACTCCTCGTGAATGGAGTTGACCGTAGACCGGACGCCGCTTTCGAGCGACTGCATATAAACATCCGTGGTCGTCGCCAAGCGGGTGTGGCGCAAAATTCCCTGGATGTCTTTGACGTGCCCTTTGTCTTTGGCCAACGTCGCAATCGTGCGGCGGATGACCTGGAACGTCAGTTTCGGCAGTCCCAGTTCTTTGGCCAGCCTGTGCAGCACCCGATTGCGGTAGTTGCTCGAATCGATGAATCCGCCGCCGCGTGCCGGAAAAATGAACGCTTTGGGATCGTCAGCGGACGGGCCGCGCAGGTGCTTCTTTCTCTGCTGCTCCTCCCGGCACTGCTGCCGCCAGGCAACGAGTTCCTCCGCCGAGTGCTCGGGCAATCGGGATCTTCGTGAGACTCGCCTTGGTCTTGCCCCAGGGGCGAATTTTCCCCTTGTAGGTGGTCTCTTTGATCTCGATCTGGCAGAGTTCTGGATCGAAGCAACTCCACCTCAAGCCAAACAACTCGCTTGGCCGCAGAGCATTGGTCATGTCGAGAGTGAGCAGAATCCGGTCCCGCAACGGCAACCTGGACAACGCGGCCCGCAGTTGATCCCAACTCAGAATCGTTTTGTCTGTGTCCCGCAGCGCCGAAGGAGTCTTTACGGAGCGCGCCGGGTCTTTGGGAAGGAAGTCCTGTTCGACCGCCTCCCGAAAGATGGCCCGCATGTAGGTTCCAGCGTGCAACACTCTGTCCTTGGACCGGGTTTTGGCCAGCCGATTGAGGTGGGTCTGGAGAGCGAGCTTATCGATGTTTTCGAGCCGTACACCTCGGAAAGCATCGACGAGATCGGCCTTGATGAGATACTTCTTCGTCTTGGCCGTCTCTTCTTTCCAGTCCGCCTCTTTCAGTGGCAGGTAGCGGTTTTGGACAAACCAATCGAAGGTGACGCTGCCGTTTCTTACAACCCCATCTTCTGCGATCTGTCCGGTGAGCCTCTTGATTTCGAGTTCCAGCTTTTCGCGCGCCTCGTACTTGGTCATCTCGGATTTCAGTCCGAGCGCGACCGGTGTAGAGACGGTCTTCGGTTGATTTGTGCTGGGGTCGATCACTGTACGGCGGAAGTATCCGTACCACTTCTTGCCGCGAATCGACACCCATCCCTTCTGGTGCGATTTACCCATCGCTTCCTCGATTTCTGTGTGGGAGGAAAACGGGCTACCTCCATTTTACCGGCGTTTGCGCCGCAAATTGGAGGCCTGTTCCCGCTCTCGCAGAAATTCTTCGATACCGCTGGCGCGGTAGCGCAGCACGCCATCGCTCATGCGGATCACCGGCAGATAAGGCAATTTCCGCGACGAATGATCCCAGACCCAGTCCGTGCTGACCTTGAGTTTCGCCGCGACTTCCTCCGCTGTCAGAAGTGGATCTCCTGCTCCCAAGGATTGAATTGCAGGCATTGAGTTCATGCTGCTGCTCCTCCTTCACTCTCTCGATCCAGAGAACCAAGTAGTGCCCGGCTCAGTTCATAGGTTGGTAGAGCAGCGGCGATCTGTCTAATGAATTCCACGGAGAGCGTTATTCCAATCAGGAATAACGCTCATGAAGGATGGCCGACACGATGGGGCTTTGCAGCTACTCACTCCCCAGAAACTTCCCGTCAGCTACGGTGCCAGCGGAACGCATAAAGGCAGCTCTTGCAAGTTTTGATTGCACTTCCGCAACTTTCTTTTCGGTTAAGCGTCAATAAGAAAAACCGGCGCGGAGAATCTTGCGTCCAGACCGGTACCCGCGCGGTTCAGGAGTGGCAGTAAAGACACACGCAGCACCGATCACTATTGTGTTGCTCGGCAAAAACCCATTACTTGCCCTTGGTCTTTGGCTTGGAGGACGGGTATGGCGCTACCGGAGATTCGACTTCTGCAGGCAGCGATTGCGCTGGCCGAAGAACTGAACTTTTCTCGTGCAGCCGCGCGGCTGCGCATCGACCAATCGACGCTGAGCAAGCGGATTGCCGAGCTTGAATCTCAGATCGACTTGCGCCTTTTCGTGCGGAATCATCAAACAGTGGAACTGACCGAAGCCGGGCGGCATTTTGTGGAAGATGCGCGCCGCGCCGTGTTGTACGCAGAGCGTGCAGTCGCTGACGCAAGAGCCGCGCTGCATGGAGCGGACGAAGTGCTTCACATTGGCAGGTCTGTCTATGCCGATCCGTATCTGGTCACGGCGATCCAGTCGATTCAGCTTTCCCTCTTTCCCGGCCTGAAGGTCAAGCTCTGGAGCAACTTCTCGCACGAACTCGCGCGCATGGTGGCTACCGGAAATCTTGATCTGGCGCTGGTGGTGGCCATCCCGGATTCGCCGTCACTCAGCTTTTTGTCGGTTACTGAGTCGCCTGGCTATATTGCGCTGCCGAAAAGTGACGCCATAGCCGGGAACGCCGAACTCAGTCTCAATGATCTGCGCGCGCACGAGTGGATTCTGCCCGCGCCGCACATCAACCCGTACATCACCGAGATGATTCAGGCGGAGGCCTCCGCAAAAAACATCGTCGCGCCCGACACGCATACCTTCACAACGGCTGAAGAGGCATCGGCGCTCGTCTTGGCGCACAAGGGCGCAGCATTCCTGACGCGCGAGGCGGCGTGGCGAATCTCCAGCAATGAAATCGCAATCCGTCCTCTGAGCGAGGAACACCCGAAACTCGTAACCAGATTGGCGATGCGTGCCGACGACAAAAAGCGGTTGACGAGCGAGTTCGTTCGCGCCGCTGGGCGCAAGCTGGTCAAGGTGCAATCATCCACAACAGCGAAGCACCGCGTTAGCCTGCTGAACTGCCGGGAGCAGGATCGTTTGTGCCAGTCGCGGCGGCATCCACGTCTCGAATGACGATATTGAGCGGTCCATCATGGCCGCACTTTGTGCAGGGATAAATGCCGGTGGCGACAGCCGTGCCGTCGAATTCATCTCGACGAGAGACGTTGCCACAGTGAACGCACGCATGAAATTGCGACAATTCGCGTTGAGACCTATCCGAGTCGCTTGCCATCTTTCCCCTCGTTTCGGTAGAGTGCCCGCTACAGCGGCCAGCGGTATCGTATTTGACGCGTGATTCAGCAAATGGGAATGAGATGGGGGGAAATCCTGCGCCGAGGCCCGCACCAAGCTCAAAGACTGGGCGGAAGCCGAAGGCGTCAGCCTCAACGCCATCGTCGTCAGCCTCCTCGACGAGTTCTTCAAACGATTCAAGAAGAGCAAGGCACTGCGGGAGCGGCCTCGTCGGCGAACAGCGCCGCGCCTTCGCGCACCGGCGCGCGGCCCTCGGCGCGCAAGCCGACCCGGCGGCGCGGCGTGCCGGTCGCGAGCTCCTGCGAGGATCCGCTGCGGCGCCGGGGAAGCCGCCCGCCCGCGCGCCGCCGGCGCGGCGGCTCTTCTGGATCGACCATTCAGCGCGGCTTCCACCGGCGTGGTCGAGGCGTCGATGTCGTGGCCGTAGAGGCAAAGCCCGGCTTCGAGCCGAAGGCTGTCGCGGGCGCCAAGCCCGGCGGGCATCACGCTGTCGGCGTCAGCAACGCGCCGGCGAGCGCCTCGGCCTGCCGCGGCCGGGACCGAAATCTCGTAGCCGTCCTCGCCGGTATAGCCCGAGCGCGAGACGAAGCAGTCGATGCCGCCGACCTCATGCGGCCCGGCATCCATGAACGCCATGTCGCGCGGCGCCGGGCGCAAAGTCGCGCCAGCGCGGCGGCGGCTCTCGGCCCCTGCAGCGCCAACAGCGCGCGGTCCTCGAGCGGCTCGAGGGTGCAGACATCGGAGAGGCGGTCGCGCAGATGGCGCGTCGTCGGCGTCCTTGCAGGCGGCGTTGACCACCAGGAACAGATGGTCTGCGAAATTCGGCCACCATCAGATCGTCGAGGATGCCGCCTTCCGCGTTGGTGAACTGGGCGTAGCGCTGCCGTCCCGGCGCAAGGCTCGCGATATCCTGCGGCACCAGCCGTTCCAGGGCGCGGCTCGCATCCTCGATCCGGCCCGATCTCGGCCGCAGCGCGACCTGGCCCATATGCGAGACGTCGAACAGGCCGGCGAGCTTGCGGGTATGCAGATGTTCCTTCAGGACGCCGGACGCATATTGCACCGGCATCTCATAGCCGGCGAACGGCACCATCTTGCCGCCGAGCGACACATGGAGCGCGTGCAGCGGCGTATATTTCAGGGAGGTCAGGTCGTCGCGCGCAAGCATCACAGGGGCCCTCGCGGGTTCCCAGGGACCATTCCCTGAAAACCCCATCGAAGCCCCATCTGTCGCTGTGCCTGAGAGTATTATCCCGTCGGCGGACGCCTTTCAGGTCCAAACCCCAAGTCGGGTCCAAACCCCAAGGCGCCTCTTTCCAGATGCTGTCCTCACCACGCGGTCCGTTTGCCTGAGAGTTTCCGGGGCGGTTGCTCCTTCGGCGCCGGCATCAAAGCCGATCTCTCCCGACGTGGCTGTCTTGAACGGGGCGGAGGAAAACACGACCTTGAGCAAACTGTCAACGCGCTGCAGCATCTATCAACGGGCTTTACGCTGTCGCGGCAAGCCCATGATCCCGCAGCAGATCCCGCTGCACAGTTTCTGGACACCACGATTGCCCTTGTCTAAAAGCACTTCGCGGGAAATTTAGCCATTTTCGGCGAATCCCGGGCCACTTTCCGATTGGATGAACATGAGCGGCGTCAACGAGATCAGGTCGACATTTCTGAACTTCTTCGCGGAGAACGGTCACGAAATCGTGCCGTCGTCGCCGCTGGTGCCGCGCAACGACCCGACCCTGATGTTCACCAATGCCGGCATGGTGCAGTTCAAGAACGTCTTCACCGGCGTCGAGAAGCGCCCCTACCAGCGCGCCACCACCTCGCAGAAATGCGTGCGCGCCGGCGGCAAGCACAACGACCTCGACAATGTCGGCTACACCGCGCGCCATCACACCTTCTTCGAGATGCTCGGCAATTTCTCGTTCGGCGACTACTTCAAGGACCGCGCGATCGAGCTCGCCTGGAAGCTCGTCACCCAGGAATTCGGCCTGCCGAAGGACACGCTGCGGTGACCGTCTATTCGGAGGACGACGAGGCCTTCGGCCTGTGGAAGAAGATCGCAGGGCTGCCCGATCGCGCATCATCCGCATCGCCGACCTCGGACAATTTCTGGCAGATGGGCGACACCGGCCCATGCGGGCCCTGCTCGGAAATCTTCTACGACCACGGCGACCAGATTCCCGGGCGGCCCGCCCGGCTCGCCCGACGAGGACGGCGACCGCTTCATCGAGATCTGGAACCTCGTGTTCATGCAGTACGAGCAGCTCGACGGCGGCGTGCGCAACCCGCTGCCGAAGCCCTCGATCGACACCGGCATGGGGCTGGAGCGCGTCGCGGCGGTGCTGCAGGGCAAGCACGACAATTACGACATCGATCTGTTCGTCGCCCTGATCCGCGCCATCGCCGACCTGACCGGCGCCGATCCGACGGGCCGCAGAAGGCCTCAGCCTGCGGGTGATCGCCGACCATTTGCGCGCCTCGCTCGTTCCTGATCGCCGACGGCGTGCTGCCCTCCAACGAGGGCCGCGGCTACGTGCTGCGCCGGATCATGCGCCGCGCCATGCGCCATGCGCAGTTGCTGGGCGCCCGCGATCCGCTGATGCACCGCCTGGTCTGGGCGCTGGTGCGCGAGATGGGCCAGGCCTATCCGGAGCTGGTGCGCGCGGAGGACCTGATCGAGGAGACGCTGCGGCTGGAAGAAACGCGTTTCCGCAAGACCTTGGAGCGCGGGCTTTCGATCCTGGACGAGAAGAGCGCGCGCCTGAAAAAGGGCGACATGTTCGACGGCGATACCGCCTTCACGCTCTACGACACCTACGGCTTTCCGCTCGACCTGACCCAGGACGCGCTGCAGTCGCGCGGCATCGGCGTCGATATCGCCGCCTTCACCGACGCGATGGACCGGCAGCGCGAGAAGGCGCGCGCGGCCTGGGCGGGCTCGGGCGATACCGCGACCGAGAGCGTCTGGTTTCCGCTGCGCGAGAAGCTCGGCGCGACCGAGTTCCTGGGCTACGAGACCGAACGCGCCGAAGGCGCGGTCGCAGCGCTGGTGAAGGACGGCAAGGAGGTCGAGAGCCTGAAGGCGGGCGAGAGCGGCGCCATCGTGCTGAACCAGACGCCGTTCTACGCGGAGTCCGGCGGCCAGGTCGGCGACACCGGCTTGATGACCGGCGAGGGCGTCAAGTTCCGCGTCACCGACACCCAGAAAAAGGCCGGCGATCTCTTCGTGCATCTGGGCACCGTGGAGCAGGGCACCTTGAAGCCCGGCATCGCGCTGCAGCTCGATGTCGATCAGGCCGCCGCGCCTCGATCCGCCGCAATCACTCCGCGACGCATCTGCTGCACGAGGCGCTGCGTCAGGTGCTCGGCGACCACATCGCCAAGGACGGAGACCAACCAGTAGACTACATAACAGT
>CAWFZU010000071.1:0-5765 GCA_963820195.1 uncultured Acidobacteriaceae bacterium
GGCCCTGGGCGTCGTCGAGTGGTTCCTCCACTGGGTGCGCAAGCACGGGTTTACCATGTTCGCCATCTACCGCATCCTCCTCGGCACGGCGCTGCTGATCTGGGGGGCAAAGTTTATCGGGAGTTGAGCTACGCGCGGGGGTCCACACCAAGGTTCCTCCCACCCGATTTTGCCCAAAATCCACACGCACACCGCGGATAATGAAGACTGCTTTGGGAGTCTTCGCCCGCTCCATCCTCTCGCTCGCGGCAGCTTTCCAGAGTAGCCAGCGAGACGGAGCGCCACCGCCATGAAACCGATTCGCATTGTTTTAGCGCCAACGCGCAGCCGCCCCCTCAACATCTTCCTGGGGCTGGTGATGGTGCTGGCCGCGCTGCTCGTCCTGTTTGCGCTGGCCACGTACCATCCCTCTGACCCTTCGCTGAATACCGCCTCGGGCGCGACCGGCCCCCATGCCGTCCGCAATTGGATCGGCCTCTTCGGCGCAACCCTCAGCGACCTGCTGCTGCAAGCCGTTGGCATCACCGCCTTCTTCCTGCCCCTGTGGCTGGGCGGGCTGGGCTGGACCTGGATGCGTTCGCGCCCCGGCGGGCTGGCGTGGCTGCGCTGGATGGGCACCGTTCTGGCGCTCGCCTTTCTGCCCGCCGTCTTCGGGCTGCTGCCCTGGCGCTGGCTGTGGCTTCATGCGCTGCCGGTCGAGGGCGTTGTGGGCAGGCTGATGGCCGGCCTGCTGGTGACCTATTTGAACATCCAGGGCGCATGGCTGGTGGCCGGCGTGCTGGCCGCCGCGGGACTGTGGTTTGCCTCGGCCGTCAGCTTCGAGGCCATCTTCGAGAGCCTCCAGGCCCGCTGGCTCAATCTCGCCTCGCTGCACGACCGCTGGCGCAACTGGCGCGAGCGGCGCGCAGAACTCAAGGAAGAGCGCCTTGCCGAGCGCGAGTTGGAAAAACCATCCCCGCAGCAGATTCCCGACGCGGATCCGGAGGACGGCCAGGCGTCGTTCGACGTTCGTCCCGGCCTCTTTGCCCGTCTCTTCCACCGCCGGCGCGCGCCCGAAATCGACCCGCAAGACATTCCCGCTTATCAACGCGCCATCCAGGCGGCAGCAAACGAAGCCCCGAACCCCGTTCCTGCGCGCAACATCTGGGAGCGCGCCGCGGCTGCTCCTGCTCCGGCGCCCTCCGAATCGACCCCCGCCGCCATCCCCATCACGGCGCATGCGGAACCGGCGCACTTCGCCCCCGCGCCGCCTCAGCCCGTCCCTGCACGCCCCGCGCCCGCCCACTTTGAGCCCGCCGCCCCTCGATTCACCTTTGAGCCAGCCCCTGCACCGCACGCCGATGAAATCGCCATTCATGAGCGCGCCGACGCCGATCTGCACCATCGACCGTCGCGCCCAAAAGTGTCAGCGGCTTCAAGCTGCCGCCCAGCACGCTGCTCAACCCCGGCGAGGGGCCTCAGGCCGTCCGCGAGGACGAACTGCGCGAAGAGGCCCGCGTGCTGGTGGAAAAATGCGACGAGTTCGACGTGCGCGGCCAGGTCGTCCAGATCAATCCCGGGCCCATGGTCACCACCTACGAGTTCAAGCCCGAGGCCGGCGTCAAGTACTCGCGCGTCACCGGCCTGGCCGACGATCTCTGCCTCGCGATGCGCGCGGAAAGCATTCTCATCGAGCGCATGGCCGGCAAGAACACCGTCGGCATCCAGGTGCCCAACCATCGCCGCGAGACCATCCATCTGCGCGACTGCATCGAGTCGGAAGAGTTCCACAAGGCCAAATCGCGACTCACCATCGCCATGGGCAAGGACATCAACGGCCTCATCCGCACCGCCGATCTGGCCGCGATGCCCCACGTGCTCATCGCCGGCTCCACGGGCAGCGGCAAATCCGTGGCCATCAACGCCATGATCATGAGCCTGCTCTATCGCACCACGCCAGCGCAGGTTCGCCTCATTCTCGTCGATCCCAAGCGCGTCGAGCTGGGCATGTACGAAGGCGTGCCGCACCTCTTCACGCCCATCATCACCGAGCCCAAACTGGCCGCCAATGCGCTGCGCAACGCCGTCCGCGAGATGGAACGCCGCCTCAAGCTGCTCGCCTCCCGCAGCGTGCGCAACATCGACCAGTACAACAAGCTCTTCGAGGGAGTCATGCCTTCGCTCTTCTCCGACGCGGAAGACGAAGAACCGCTCCCCTTCATCGTCATCATCATCGACGAGCTGGCCGACCTGATGATGCTGGATCGTGCCAATGTCGAGGAGTCCATCACCCGCCTCGCGCAAATGGCCCGCGCCGTCGGCATTCATCTCATCCTGGCCACGCAGCGCCCCTCGGTCGACGTGATCACCGGCCTTATTAAAGCCAACATCTCCTCCCGCATCAGCTTCCGCCTGGCCACCAAGGTCGATTCGCGCACCATCCTCGACACCAACGGGGCGGAAGCTCTGCTGGGCCGCGGCGATATGCTCTTCCTGCCGCCCGGAACCAGCCGCCTGATGCGCCTCCACGCGCCGCTCGTCACCGAAAAGGAGACCGCCGCGGTCGTCGGCTTCTGGAAGGCGCAGGGGCAAGCCGAGTACGTCGAAGGCTTCCTCGAATCGCCCAAGGACGAGCGCGCCCAGGTCGATGGCTCCAACCCCGACCCCGACGAAAACGATCCGCTCTTCAACGACGCGGTGCAGTTGGTCTTCGAGTTCGGCAAGGCTTCCACTTCCCTGCTGCAGCGCCGCCTGCGAATCGGCTACGGCCGCGCCGCGCATCTGATCGACCTGATGGAGCGCGACGGATTAGTAGGCCCCGCCGACGGCTCCCGCCCCCGTGAACTGCTCAAAGCGCCCGGCTGGCTGCATGAGGTTGCCTCTACCGCCATCGAGTAGCTCGATGTGTAGTTTCAGCACACGCTTTTCGTGTGCTTTGATGGCATCAGGCCGTGCGGGCCAGGGTGAGCACGGTGATGTCATCTTGCTGGCCGAAGGTCTTGGCGGTGTCAGCGATTTCGCGCGCCGACTTAAGCGTGAGCGGAGCCAGCCGTTCAAAGCCCAGCAACTCGCCGGTCGAAGAGCGCGCCTCGACCACGCCGTCCGAGAGCAGCACAATTTTCTGATCTGCTGAGACGCTGCCGGTGACCGATGCGTAGTGCTGATCCGGGGCAAGGCCAAGAGGCAGGGACGGCGGGGTTGCCACTTCGCGGCCGTCGATGTAAGGGGCGATGTGGCCGGCGTTGGCCACGGTATAACGGCCGTTGGGTTCGATCTGGACGCAGCAGGCGGTCGTGAAGCCGGATTCGCCTTGAGTGAGCAAGGCCTCGTTGAGGTTGTGGAGCACTGCGGCTGGCTTCCGGCAGTCTTCGCGGCGCAGCACGCCCAGAATCATGGCCACGCGCATGGCAGCCAGCAGTCCCTTGCCGGAGACGTCGCCGATGATCGCGATGAGTCCGCCGTCGGGCATTGAGGAGACCTCGAAGAAGTCGCCGCCGACTTCGCTGGCAGGGTAGTAGATGGCCTCGACGTGGAAGCCGGGTGTGGGGTTCGAGCAGCGGGCGAGCAGAAGCTGCTGCGTAGTGCGGGCGGCTTCCAGCTCGGCGGCCACGCGGTTGCGCTCGCGGGCGATGCGCACAGCGCGCTGCACCAGGAAGATCAGAATGAAAATGTCGAAAAAGAAGTCGCCGACCTGGTAAAAACTTACCCGATAGCTCCCCAGGAGAATGTTAAAGGGAAGATAGGGAAGCAGCGCGTTCAGATGCGCATAATAGGCCAGATTTCGGAGGAAATACCAATAGTCGGCCAGGGCGCTGATGACAATTGCCCCCAGCACCAGTCCTGCCTCCCGGTTACCCTTTAGCCGGCCCCTGATCAGCATCACAGGCAGAACAACTTTCATCACCAGAACAGGAACAAAAAACACCGAATTGAGCGTGTTCGATATGATTCCCACGGTGTGCAGCGGAGTCAACAGGAAAACCAGCGAACAAACCACTTCCAGCGCCAGCAGCCAGCGCGAGCGCGGCAGATGCAGCACCAGGCGCACAAATTCGATAAGCGCAATGGTCATTACGCTCAAGAGAACATAATCGAGAACGTGGACGGGAAAGGAGAACCTGACTACATTGAGCCAAAGCTGTAGAGCCATCATCACACTGTCGGCCAGCAGATAGATACCGATGGCCAGATACTCCTGCTGGCTCCGCAGCGCAAAATAGAGTGCGAGCGCAATCAGGCCGGCAACCAGAGCCAGAATGCAGGACAATAACTGAGGCCCACCCTGGTGGGCTGCCACATAGCTGGTGATAAGCGGCGCCGACTCCCGGCTGAGGAGATAGACGGATTCGGAACTGAGGGGCGTGCTGGCGCCGCGGCCCATGCTCGAACCCCAGTTGACTGCGCAGCGAATGGCCAGAACAAGATCGCCTCGCTCACCAATCAGGCTGTCGGGAACGGCATAGGAGACCAGAGATTCCTGTTCGGAGAGCAGCCGCTCCGCCATCTTGCCGCTGCCTCCGAGGCGGACGCCGTTGGCATAGACCTCGTAGTTGCCGGCGATGCCTATGGTCCCGACCGTCAGGTTGCGTGTGCCCGGGCGCAGATGGATGTGCATCCGGTACCAGGCAAAGTGGAGATCGCGATAGCCGTAGTAGGTCAGCGGCTTTTCCGTCGAGACAGTCTTCCAGCCACTGTCGTCGAAGGCGGGCGAGGCCCAGGCTGGATTGTCGCCCGGAGCGAAGAGCCAATCGGGACCGAGTTGGATAAGGTCGCCAAAACTTGTGGCGTCCACGTTGCGCGGATTGGCGCGGCCCGGATCAGTCGCGGAAGCCTGGGCGAGCACAAATGGCGCGCAGGCAGCAATGACGAGCAATAGAAACAGAAATGGGAGAAAAAAACGACAGCACTTCATCGCCTTACTATATCGAATCCAGGTGAATAAGTGGCCGCCAAAGATAATCCGTAAATCAGGCCGGTCGTAGAATCGGCGTGGATTAGGATGCTTGACCGCGACCATCCTTATCGATTCCCGACAGACTCCCATCTTTCTGAATTCCACGGCCTGACGAAAGGTGATCTGTGCACCGTCGACTCTTCCGGTTCCAGTGTTAACCATCAATATGTGACGCTCATCACCAAATACAAGCCCCTAACGATGAAACCATAGCTTCACAGGCGATCAGACGCATTATTTGCCCATTCATTCTCCGTTTTAATCTATGGAGGCTATTCATGAAACTTGACCCGTCTGCATTCGTCGCCGATCCGGATTTAATCCTGACGCTCGAAAAAGGTTCCAAACCCATCTCCTGCGGCGGAGATCGAGTTCTCTTTCGCCAGGGAGAGATCCCTGCCGGCCTCTACATTCTCAACCAGGGCGAGCTCACTCTCACCATGACCTCGCCCGGCGGCGAGCAGGTGATGCAAATGCAGGCGTGTGCCGGCTCGTTGCTCGGCCTGCCGGGGCTGATCAGCGGCGAACCCTACACGCTCACCGCCGTAGCCCGCGACGGCGCGCGCCTCAGCTTCGTCTCGCGCGACGACTTTACCAGCCTGATGCAAACCAACCCGCGGATGGCGCTCAAGATGCTCGAGGTTCTGGCCGCTGAGGTTCGTACCGCGCGGCAGGCCCTGTCCAACGCTAAAGATCAGGGCGTCCTTGGCCTCCAGCCCCATCCCGTAAATCGAAAGCGACCCGAAGCGAAGACTGCCTGGACGGCAAGTCCACCCACCGCAGGCGGCACCTGCTAAACAGCAATACGTAACTTTTTCCAGCCCCTTCGTTC
>CAWFZU010000072.1:0-8997 GCA_963820195.1 uncultured Acidobacteriaceae bacterium
GAACGAAGCAGGAACAAGGCAATGTATTGCTTGAACACCATCCTGCTCAAGCCGCTTCCAGTGGAAAATCCTGGGCAGATCGCGGCTCTGGCCATGAGCCAGAACAAGGGGCCTTCGCAGGGGTTTTTCTCCTGGCCGGAGTTCAACGCCCTTCGCGCGCAGAGCCAGCGCTCGTTTAGCGAGATTTTTGCGAACAGTCTTGGCATGGATGGGTTTGCCGTGGCAGGGCAGCAACCGCAACGCGTCCTCACCTCGTATGTCAGCGGCAACTTTTTCGCGGCGCTGGGGCTGAAACCCGCGGCTGGGCGGCTGTTTCTGCGCGGCGAAGGCGAGGTGCAGGGCAGCGACCCGATCCTTGTACTCGACTACGACTACTGGATGCTGAGATTCAACGGCGATGCGAACGTAGTGGGCCGCGCAGTCACGATAGATGGGCGTCCATTCACTGTGGTGGGCGTGGCGCCGAAGGGCTTTCATGGGGTACGAAGTTTTGTCTCTATCGCGGCCTACATGCCGATTTCGCAGATGGGGGCCGCGGGGATTCCCGCCGATTACTGGACGAACTGGCAGTTGCGGGGTTTCAGCCTCTTCGGACGGCTCCGCCCGGCAGACGACCTGCATCAGGCTGACACGGAACTCAGTCTGATAGCGCAGGATCTGATACGGCAGCACCCGGATGCCGAAAAGAACATCGAGATTTCAGCCTTGCCGGAGCCGAGTCTGCGCATCCAAACCGGCGATCCCAAACAGATGTATGTCATCTCGGGGATTTTTTTATCCCTTGCCGTCATGGTGCTGTTGCTGGCCTGCGTGAATGTGGCGAATCTGGTTCTGGTGCGGGCCACTACGCGCGAGCGTGAGATGGCCATTCGCACGGCGCTTGGAGTCAACGTTCCCGCCTCGTCGTCCAGATGATCACTGAAAGCGTCACGCTGGCGCTGATGGGCGGAGTGATGGGTGTAGCTCTCGGCATGTGGGCCAGCACCGCGCTCAGTCACATCAATGCACGCGCCGATCTTCCCCTCCGTTTGACCTTCGATTTCGATTGGCGCATCTTCCTCTATTCCTTTGCCATCGCCCTGCTGGCCGGCGTTGTTGTGGGCATCGTGCCCGCCCTGCGGAATGCCAAGAGCAACATTAATGCGGTATTGCACGAAGGCAGCCGCGGCGTTTCTCGCGGCCGTCACTGGTTCCGCGATACGCTCGTGGTTCTGCAGATAGCCGGGTCGCTGGTGATGCTGGTTGTCACTGGTCTGTTCGTGCGCAGTCTTTCCGCCATGCAGACAATGGATCTGGGTTTCAAACCGGATCAAGTGCTGAATCTCTCCGTCGATCCGGACGAGATCGGGATGAATGCCGCGCAGACGCGCATCCTGGCAGACAACATCCTGGCCCGCCTACAGCAAATCACCGGGGTGGACTCCGCGAGCCACGCCAGCGAGGTTCCGCTGGGTTACTTCAGCAACGGCGGCGATATGATAATCCTTGATGGATCATCGGCTCCAGTCGATACCTCCGCATTCGGCGCCGGATACAATGTTGTCACGCCTGAGTATTTCGATACCATGGGCATCGATATTCTGCGCGGCCGCGCCTTCACGGCCGCGGACGATGAGCACGGCAGAGATGTGGCTGTGATCAGCGAGAGCACGGCGAAAAAATACTGGCCCAATCAGGATCCGATCGGCCGCATCTTCCGGATGGAAAAAGACAAAACTCGCAAGCTCGAAGTTGTCGGCATCGCTCGCGACGCGGAATTTCAGCTCTACGGCGGCGGCAAGTCGCGGCCCTATTTTTTCCTTCCCTACGCGCAGCACTTTGAAGCAAACAGCCTGATGACATTCCAGCTCGAGAATGCATGGGAATCCCCTGGCTATTGCGCCAACGGTCGAGAAAACGATCCACGAACTTGCTCCGCAGCTTCCCGTCTTTCAAGTTCAATCCATGCGTGAGGCGCTCTATACGCTGAACGGCCTTCTGCTCTTTCAGCTAGCAGCCTCGCTCGCCGCGATCATGGGCGGTTTGGGACTGACGCTGGCCATAATTGGTCTTTATGGCGTTGTCTCGTACGCGGTAAGCCGGCGCGTGCATGAGATCGGATTGCGCATGGCGCTGGGAGCCAGCCGAGGCTCCGTCTTCAAGATGATCTACCGGCAGTCGATAATGATTGTCGCCGCCGGGCTGGGGGTTGGTTTGGCCGTGGCTTTCCTGGCTGCACAGGCCGTGGGCAGCATCGTCGTGGTCAGCGTGTGGGATCCCGTGACGTACCTGATTGTGGGGGCTGCCTTGACGCTTGCGGCGCTGGGTTCCTGCTATCTGCCAGCGCGCCGTGCGATGGCGGTGGAACCGATGGTAGCGCTGCGCGAGGACTGAAACAATCGCTGTTTCACTCCGCAACACCCGCGCTTGCTATCATCGACACAGGCTCCCGGCAATATTGTATCCGGGCTCTCCCGCTGAGGTTTTGTCCCGTTGAATTCCGCCACACAGGCCGCGGTTCAACCAGAACTCGCCGCGCCCGCCACTGACAACGCCCGGCAGGCCTCGGGCACGGCGCACATGCACGTGCCCAGCCCCGGCGCAACGGCCACGCTCATCCACGACCTGCGCGAACTCTTCAAGGTCAAGGTCGTCGCCCTGGTGCTGGTCACAGGCTGGGGCGGCTTTTATCTTGGCTCCATGCAGTCGGGTATCACCAGCATGCAGCGCGGCCTGCTCGACACGCTGCTCGGCATCGGCCTGGTCTCGGCGGGCGCCGGCGCGCTGAACGAGGCTCTGGAGCGCAAGATCGACGCGCGCATGAAACGCACCGCCGACCGTCCGATGGCCGCGGGCCGCTTCTCGCTGCCGCAGGGCGTGCTGGCAGGCCTAGCCGCGCTGGCCTTCGGTGCGGTGTGGCTGGCACTCACCACCAACCTACTTACCGTGGCGCTGGCGCTGCTGACGGCCTTCACGTATGTAGCCATCTACACGCCTCTCAAGCGCGTGACCGCGCTGGCTACCTTCATCGGCGCATTCCCCGGCGCAATGGGCCCCATGCTGGGCTGGACCGCTGCCCGCGGGCAGATCGAGTGGCCGGCCGTGTCGCTCTTCGCCATCCTATTCGTCTGGCAGTTTCCTCACTTCATGGCGATTGCCTGGTTGTATCGCGACGACTACGCCCGCGCCGGGATTCGCATGTTGCCCGTCGTCCAGCCCGACGGCTGGTCCACCGTCGCCCAGGCACTCTTCTTCGCGGTAGTGATGATTCCCGTCAGCCTTGCGCCCTGGCTGCTGGGCATGGCCACTCTGACCTATGCCGCGCTGGCCCTCGCGCTGGGCCTGCTTTATCTGGCGTACACGATCCGTTTCGCTCGCATTCTGCGCGTAAAGGACGAAGACGAAAGCCGCAGGCTGGCCCGCGATCTGCTCAAGGTCAGCGTCCTCTACCTGCCACTGCTCTTCACCGCTCTGATGCTCTGCGCCATCGCGAAAGTCTGAGGAAGCCATGACGACCGCAGCCCCATCGTCGAACACCCGCTCCGCCATCGCTGCCATTCTCGCCGTCAGCGCGGCGGCCACGGCCTTTCTCTTCTGGCTGATCTACGTCCATCCCGCCGCGGATTCCGCCAGCACGCAGTTCGCATTTCTGCCCGCGCTCAATGCCGCTGCTCAACGGCCTCAGCGCGGTCGCGCTGCTGATCGGCTACACCTTCATCCGCGCCCGCCGCATCCCGGCCCATCGCGCGGCGATGATGACGGCCTTCGGCTTCTCCACGCTCTTTCTGATCAGCTACATCCTGCACCATGCGCTGCACGGCGATGTTCGCTACCCGGCCCACGCGCCTCTGCGCTCGGTTTATCTGCCGCTGCTGGCCAGCCACATTCTTCTGGCTATCGTGGCGCTGCCGCTGATTCTGGTCACCTTTTTCTTCTCGCTCACCGGGCGCATTCCCCAGCACCGCAAGGTCGCCCGCTGGACCTTCCCGCTCTGGCTCTACGTCTCCATCACCGGCGTGGTGACCTGGGCGATGCTGCGCCTGGCGCAAGGATAGGAGCGACAATGCGACCACAACTCAACCCGAACCCGCACCAACGACGGCACCCGCCAACTGTTGCAATGGGGCGCGTCGATGCTCGGCAGCGGGGCTGTTGGCCGTGGTGCTGTTAAAAACCCTGCTGGGCGGCTACTCGCCCACCGGCGCACACACCAACGCCGGCTGGTTCGCCCTGATCGTCGCACTGATGTGCATTCCCTTTGGCGGCCTGCTGACGGCGCTCGGACTGGCCAAGGCTCTGCGCAACCGCGCACACGCCCGCCGCGGCTGAAGTATTTTGAGAAAACCTGAAAATGCCTGAATCCTCTGCTATTCTTTTCGATGAATGGAGTACAACAACATGGCGAGAAGCATCAACAAAGTCATCCTCATCGGCAATGTGGGCAAGGACCCGGAGATTCGCGCCACACCGAGTGGCGTCAATGGTCGCCAGCTTTACCCTGGCCACCAGCGACAACCAGAAGGACGCGCAGGGAAACTGGCAAGAGCACACCGAATGGCACAACCTCAAGGCCTTCAACCGCACCGCCGAGATCGTTCGAGAATACGTCAAAAAGGGCTCCAAGCTGTACATCGAGGGCAAGATCACGACCAACAGCTGGGAAGACAAGGAAACCAAGCAGAAGCGCTATCGCACCGAGATTCTCGTCAATGAGCTGGTGCTGCTCTCCGGCCGCGAGGAAGGCTCGGGCGGGGGCGCGAGCGCGGGCGGCTACAGCCGGCCGGCAAGCACATCGAGTTCGGCGGCCAGCTTCGACCAGCGGCCCCCGGCAGCCGCCGGAGCGCCGGACGATTACGCCCAGCAAACCGAAATCTCCGACGACGACATACCGTTCTGACGGCACAGGTCAGGGGTCAGTTGGGCGCACCAGAGCCTGTCCTGTTCATGTCGAGAGGTCCGTATATTGGGACCTTGGATTGATCCATGTGAGGAGAGTACGATGCGCGGCAAACTGGTGGGCAGATTGACGTGGGAGCCGGCCGGCGAAGGCATTAGCGTGGTGATTCCGGCGAGGCTGGACTGGTGGATAGCGCCCCTTGCAGTTTTTCTGTCCGCAATAACCGAAATCGATTGGTTTTATCTACCAATCACCCTTTCCGATGGCAGATTATCCCCGCTGGTTTGGATTTATGTCATGACTCCGGCCGCATTGGCCTGCATTTTTGTGTGCTGGTTCCTGTGGGGCATGACAGGCAAAACAATCTTGGTGGTGGACCCCTCCGAACTTAAGCTTGTGCGCCGAGTAATCGGTATCGAGTGGGACACACGCAGATTTGCTACTTATGATGTAGTGAACCTGAGGTACATATCTCCCGAGGTACATTTGGGCATTCCGAACGGACACCGATCCCACTACAAGCAAAATCCAGTTCCAAACTAAGGACAAAACGATTCGGTATGCGAGAGGCATTACGGAGAAAGAAGCCTGCGCGCTCTTTGACAAGATGATGGGGGTATACAAGTTCCCCAGTAGCAGCGAATTGGATCAAAAGGGATTTGCACAATGAGGACAGACTAAGCCTCATATTGTTTCTCTGCCTCACCCACCGTATCGAAGTCGCAGTCTGTGGCTTCGGCAAGTGAGGCCAGAGTGGTGGCCAATTCCGGCGTCCAACTTGCCGAGACAGACCTCTGACCCCTGATCTCTGTCACTCTGTCTTCATCAGCGTGGCCAGCAGCGAGTCCCTGCGCTGGTTGGCGAGCCGGTCTACGTTGCCCAGCCCGCGCAGCCAGACGAAGACCGTGGCCCCGGCCAGCGCCAGAAAGACCGGCACGGCCATCCACGGAGTGTGAAAGAGCCAGCACAACGCGAAGACCACCGCGCCCACGGCCATCACCACCAGCAGCAGCAACATGCTGGAGAGCGCGTTGGCCTGCGATCCGCGCTGCCGCGTCATCCGCCCCGGATGGATGCGAAAGGGCATTCTGAGCGAAAAGATATTGCCCACGGCCAGGCAGCAGGGCAAGGCAAATAGAACCCACGCCACTGTTGCCGCCACGGTCACGCCCTTCGGCCATCCCAGGCGCAGAGTGGTCAGAATGCCGACCAGCAGCGCATCCAGCCAGAAAAGCAGGAAATGAAAGAGATTTTTGGCCAGGAAGACGGTACGGATGGGCGTCGGAGAAAGAAAAAGCAACTGAATCCCCGCTCCCTCGGCGCCCAGATTGTTGGAAAACATCTGCGTGAAGCCCATCAGCGCGAAGGCCACGTAGAGAGGCAGTGCGTACGAAAATGAATTCCCCGAAGCGTTGCTGCGATAGAGGCTGGCCAGCACCAGCACCATCAACAGGGGCGCACCTATCGCCCAGAGCAGCGGCAATGTGCGCATTAAACTGCGCGCCTCCTTTTCCATCAGCGCGGCAATGGGGCTGGAACCGCCCAGCCGCCAGCCGCCCTCGCGCCGGACAAGAGTGGCTCGCACTGAGGAAGCCTTTGCCCGGCTCGTTTCCCGTTTAGGCGCTGAACCCAGGTTTTCGCCGCGATACTCGGCCCTCAGACGGCGGGCCAGCACGCTCGCCGCGGCCAGCGCCCACAGCCCTAGCACGCCCAGCGACACCAAGGCCCCCACAGGCTGCCGATTGCCGGCCTGCCGGAGCGCGCGGGCGGCCAGCCCCGGCGGCAGAGCCTGTTGCACGGCGTAGGCGGTCTTCACCCAGGGCACATACTCGGTCCTCATCCTGCGAAGGCTCTCGGCCTGCTCCTGGGGAGTCCGCGGCTGCGGATGACGATTCTGGCGCAGCGCCGGATTCAACAGTTGCAGGCTCAACAGGAAGATCATGAACAGCGCGCCCACAATCTCCCGCGTCTTGCGCTGCGAGAGCCAGCGGTCGATCCAGGCAAAGACGGCGCGCACCATCAGGATGTTGAAGGCCGCAAAAGCCGCCAGCGCCAGCGCCGTCCAGGCAAAGAGCTCCGGCCGCGACATCGTGACGCCCACCCAGATGCCCAGGCAGCACAGCGCGCCGATGATGGTGGAAACATCCGCCAGCCCAAAGACCACATACAGCAGATAGTACGACTCAAAGCGCACCGGGAAGCGCAGCAAGATACCCAGGTCAAACTGTTCCTGAAACGAGGCCATCATCACCGGACCCACCTGCCAGAGGATGCACGCCGCCCAGAAGACGGCCGGCAAAAACTGCCACTTTTCATGGGAAGCCATTGCATAAGCACCCGCGCCCATGATGGTGCCTAGCCCCAGCCCCATGAAGGCATAAAGGACAAACGAGACCGTGCGCGCTCCCAGCTCAAACGCGCCCCCTTTGGAGCGCAGTCCGTTCACGAACATATGCCAGCGCAGGGAGGCCATGGCCGCATACTGCGCCCGCGCCGCGCCGCTCAGCGCTCCCTGACCTTGGCTTGGTCCGGTGCCAACCCCATTCAAGCCAGCCATGACAGCTCCTGGGCCGGCTCCAGCCCGCCCGCTCCCACAATCGAGAGAAAGATCTCTTCCAGAGTCAGCCGCTGCTCCCTGGCGGCGTCCGGCAGTGTGGAAACGACTCCAGCATGCAGTTCGGCCAGCGAGCCATTGGCCACCAGCCGGCCCTTGCTGATGATGGCTACGTGGCTGCACAGACGCTCCACAATCTCCAGCACATGCGTGGTCAAAAAGATCGTCGCGCCGCGGTTGAGCATCCCTTGAAGCATAGTCTTCAGCATACCCGCCGCAATCGCGTCCACGCCCTCGAAGGGCTCGTCGAGAAAGAGCACCTTGGGCCCATGAATCACCGCTGCGGCCATGGCCAGCTTGCTCTGCATTCCGTGCGAGAAGTCGGTCACCAGCTTGCGGCTTTCATTGGCCAGTTGCATGAACTCCAGCAGCTCTTCCGTTCGTTGATGGGTGGTCTCGCGATCCAGCCCGTACATGCGGCCCACAAAATGCAGGTATTCTGGCGCGGTCAGCCGGCCCAGCAGCGCCATCCCCTCCGGGACCACGCCGATCTGCCGCTTCAGCTCCAGCGCGCCGGCCCCAAACGGCTGGCCCAGAATCTCAATCGTTCCCGCCGTCGGCTCCAGCAGGCCAGTGAGCATCTTGATGGTGGTGGACTTGCCCGCCCCGTTCGGTCCCAGAAAGCCGAAGAACTGCCCCTGGGCCACGCTCAGTGTGACATCCTCAACGGCTGTGAGCGCGCCGAAGCGCCGGGTAAGGCCATGCGTTTGAATCGCCGCAATTTCCATTTGCCAGCAAGCATAGCAAGGTTGGCGAACAAATCAAAGCGGCTCGGCAATCGTCGGCAGACGCAAAACCATTTGCCGTTGCCAAAACCGAACCGGCCAAGGACAGGAATCCACTCGTTGCTTTACTCAGCCGGGTGCCCCACCCTCGCCGCGTTCTTGTTTTTGCGGCTAGAGTGGGAAACCACGCATACCAGGTTTACTGGAGAACCGCTTTAATTCAATCCCTTTCCCTCGAGTAATCTGCTGCGTACATTTTTCAATTCTTGACACACGCGTCTTGGATTGTTTGGGCGCGGAAAAGTAAAGAATGTAGGCTTTTTGCCGCCCTGGCGTCAATGCTTGAAAAGCAGTTTTCAAGGCAGGGATTTCATCCAGTTTATTTTGAAGTTCTTCAGGAAACTTGTATTCCGAATGCTTTTTCAGTTTCACTTTCAAACCGGATTTTTCCACCTCAATAGCCTCATGGATATATGCCTTCAAGATGGCTTCCATCTTCACGATTTCTTGAACACTGGTCAGCTTGATCAGACGCCCGGCCTGCGTATGCTCCCCAGGCTTCTTCAAAATCCCATGAGCGTCCTTCAACAAGGCGCCCTTGAAAAATAAAAGCGAGCAATATTCTTTGAATTTACCGATCAAAACTATGTTCTTATTCTGAAACGTGTAACAAGGCTGACCCCATTTCAATTCTTCGGTCAGTTGACAGTCAAGAATGATCCTTCTCAATTCCTGCGATTCTTCCCGCCAGCAATACGTAACGAGCCGAAGCAAGACATAAA
>CAWFZU010000073.1:0-4837 GCA_963820195.1 uncultured Acidobacteriaceae bacterium
CACCTGCACATCCTTTGCGGCCTGGCAAATCCTGACCAGGGACACCCCATTGGCAACCACCCAACCTACGGCAATGTGCACGGCTTCTTCTACTTCTACTTCATCAATGAGCATGTGCTGCGCTTCTTCGGCCAGCGCTATCCGCACGACTACAGCAAGCTGCCCTTTGCCGCCTACTGGCTGCTGCACCTGGTCTGGCTCTTTCCCTGGAGCCTCTTTTTGCCTGCCTTGATCGCCGTGGCCTGGAAGACCCGCCACCATTGGAAGCAGTATCTGCGGCACGACTCCGGCCAGACGGTGGACTTTTTCCTGGAAGATACCGTTCGCGCCAACGTGGCCGGCGATCTCTTCCAGCTCAAGTTCCGCGCACGCACCATCTGGCTGCTGAGCCTCTTCACTGCCTGGACCCTGCTCTTCTTTTCGATCTCGACCAATCAGGAGTACTACACCTTCCCGGTATGGACACCGCTCTTCATTCTTATCGCCGGCGTGGTGGCGGGAATCGAAGAGAACCGCGGCGCGGATTGGACTATGGCCGACAGCCCGGAGAACAGCAAATCGCTGCTCTCGACTGCGTGGCTCACCGGCGCTCAGGCTGTCTTCACGGTGGTGGGCGTACTCTCCGCCGCTGTCCTGGGCTGGGGACTGTGGGAGTCGCGCCATCTGCCCTTTGTCGCCGATATCGGCACCCTGCTGGCTCGTCGCGGCGTGGGGAATTATGAGCTTTCCATGTCGCACTTTTTCGATCTCACCGGCGCCTCGTTTGCCGCGCTGCGCCTGCCTGCCGCCCTGGCCGCGATTGCTTTGCTCATCGGCCCGGCCGTGGGCCTTGTGCTGCGCCTCAAACGGAAGCAGATTGCCGCCACCGTCAGTGTCGCGTTGACCTCGGCCGTCTTCCTCATCGCGGCTCACATCGCCTTTGTTCGCTTCGATCCCATGCTCGGCTCAAAGCAGATGGCCGACACCATCATAGCCAAAGGCTTGCCCAGCGACACCTTCATCATCTACGGCGACCAGACCTTTGCCTCCTCCATCGTCTTTTATACGCACCAGTTTTTCCACGGCAAGCCGGCCCTGATGGTGCTTCACCGTTGCGGACAATTTGGCGAGGGTTCAACGCTGCTGTGGGGCTCCTGCTATCCCGACTCGCCCGACATCTTTCTCACCGAAGACCAGCTCAGCAAAATGTGGGGCACGGGCGAGCGCAAGTGGCTCTTCGCCGATAGCGACAATTACAACGATCGCTATAAAGCCGAGCAACTGCTGGCCGGGCGTCTGATCTTCGTCCAGGCTCTCGCCGGCAAGACACTGTGGACCGACCGGCCGCTGCCGTAAGCAGTTCACAGTTCTCAGTTCTCAGTGAGTAGCATGAAGTTTCAGGAATCTCTGTCAATGTCAATGTTTTGAAAGGGCACGAATTTATTCGTGCCGCAAAAGGAGCAAAACAAACCTGGGCTTTAGCCCCTGAGGGATGTTTTCTTCAAAATTTCACGAAAATCCCAGTTTTTCTACTGAGAACTGAGAACTGTGAACTGAGAACTTTCTACAGTCCGCTGGAGTGCAATCATGAGTACAGACGTACTCGTCGTCGGAGCCGGATTTGCCGGCGCGGTCATTGCCGAACGGCTGGCCAGCGCCGGGCGCGAGGTGCTGGTCATCGACCGGCGCGACCACCTGGCGGGCAATGCCTACGACCACCCCGACAGCCACGGCGTGCTGGTGCATCGCTACGGCCCGCATCTCTTTCACACCAACTCGGATGCGGTCTTCGAGTACCTCTCGCGCTTTACCGAGTGGCGGCCTTATGAGCATCGCGTGCTGGCTTCGCTCGACGGCCGGCTCTATCCGCTGCCCATCAATCAGCAGACCATCAATCAGCTCTACGGCTTGAATCTCGACGAGGCCGGGGTCGAGCGCTTTCTGGCCGGCGTGCGCGAGCGGCGCAGCCCCGTGCTTACCAGCGAAGACGTAGTGCTGAACGCCGTGGGCCGCGATCTCTGCGACAAGTTCTTCCGCGGCTATACCCGCAAGCAGTGGGGACTGGAGCTGGCCGATCTCAGCTCCAGCGTGCTGGCGCGCATCCCCACGCGCACCAACCGCGACGACCGCTACTTTACCGACAAGCACCAGGCGATGCCCGCCGAGGGCTACACGCGCCTCTTTGAGCGCTTGCTCGCGCATCCCCGCATTCGCGTGGAAACCGGCGTGGATTTTGCTACTGTTCGCGAAGGCCTCGGCGCGCGGCTCACGGTTTTTACCGGCCGCATCGACGAGTACTTCGGCTTCCGCCTGGGCAGGCTGCCCTACCGCTCGATCCGCTTCGAACACCAGCACCTGGCCGGCGTCGAGCAGTTCCAGCCCGCGGCCACCGTCAACTTCCCCAACGACCACGAGTACACGCGCATCACCGAGTTCAAACAGATCACCGGCCAGCGGCACACGGGAACGTCGATTGTGAAGGAGTGTCCCACCGATGAGGGCGATCCTTATTACCCGGTGCCGCGTCCGGCCAACCAGGAGCTCTACCAGCGCTATCGGGAGCTGGCCGCGAGCGAGACGAATGTCGTCTTTGTGGGACGGCTGGCGCAGTATCGCTACTACAACATGGACCAGGCGGCAGCCGCAGCGCTGAAGACCGCCGCGGAGATTGTTGGCTGCTGAGACGATTTAACAGCTCGCGGAAAAACTCATTCGCAGTCGCAAGAAGTGTCAGGGCACGACTTCACAGGCTGCGGAAAAACTCGATAATGAGCCAAGAAGCGTCAGGGCACGACTTCAGTCGTGCCACAAGCGCAATAAAACAAATGCTGGGCTTTAGCCCCTGCGGTCTGCTTTTCGTGTGATACGCCTGGAACAGCTCTTTTCCGCAACCGTCAAGCCGCTTTCCCGTCATTTGCCCGGCAGGTGCATTGTGCCGCCCGGCTCCAGCTCGAAGACTCGGCCATGCCAGTGCAGTTTGTTGCTCATGTAGCTGGCTGCCCACAGGAAAAAGCCGATCAGATCGCGCAGCGGGTAGAGAAATGCGAGCCGCACCGATTCCCGGCTGCGAACCACCAGTCCGCCTACAATCATCGACTGCGCGGTCTTGAGCAGCAGGGTAAAGACAAGCAGCGCCAGGCCCAGCAGCGGACGGCCCAGCAGCACTCCGGCGATCAGCCCCAGCAATCCGAAGGGCACAGAAAAGGTGAGCACCGTGCCCAGGTGGCCCATGGGGCGCGAAAAACGCGTGCTGCGCATCCAGCTCAACTGGTGCTCAATCGACTTCCAGAAGCCCGCGCGCAGAATCAGGTGTTCGACGACGAGGTCGGAGATCGCCACCGTTTCGCCGGCCTCCGCCACCAGGTGGCCCAGCATATAATCGTCCGCCGCGTAGCCGCCTATCCGCTCGAATCCGCCCATGCGCCGGAGCGTAGACTTACGCACCGCCGACGAGGGCCCCAGCGTGAAGCGCACGCCTTCCAGCATCTGTGCCACCAGCACGCCCGAGGTCATCTCGACAGACATTCCCAGCGCCTCCAGCCGCTCGCCAAAGCCGCCATCAATCGCAATCCCGCGATAGAGGCTGAAGGCTGCGCCCACTCCGGAGTTCCGGAACGGCGTCACCATCTCGCGCAGATACTCCGGCCCCACGGGAATGTCGGCGTCTGCCACCACCAGCAGATCGTGCCGCGCCGCCTCCGCCATCAGGTGCATTGAGTAGCAGCGGGCGTTCATCCAGGGCGGCTCGCCGGAGGTAAGAATCCTCACCGGAATCTGCTTGTAGCGCGCGGTCAGCTTGCGCGCAATCGCCAGGCCCGCGTCCTCGGACCGGCGCGCGCAAAAGATCAGCTCGTACTCCGGATAGTCGAGCTGGAAATAACCTTCCAGGCACTCTTCCAGATGGGCCGGCGAGCCGTGCAGCGGCTTCAGAATGCTGACCGGAGGGGTGAAGTCGAGCGCCTGCCGGCTTCTCCGGCGTCTGGCAAGGAGATATTTCCAGGTCGCGACAAAGGCCATCATGGTAAAAATCGTCGAGGTAAGGATCCCGGCTGTACTGAGGAACAACAAGAAATATGCCACGACGACGGCTCCTTTGCCGCTTTGAAACACGCTCTGGTTCACTCTATCGGATGAAGAACCTGGTGTCCAGCCAAGCAGGTCTTCGCCGCGGTAGCGTGGTCAGCGACCGCTCCGCCCTGCGCAAGGCCTGGCTCTACCCCGTGCCGACTTGATGGGTTTCTGCTTCTGGTTGAGAAGTTACTATGGCTCGCGCCGCTTGAGTTACCGCGGCGATCCCTGCGAATTGCTGCCCAAGGAAAGGATGCGCAAGCTCATCCATGAATCAGTAAAGAATTGAACAGACCCTATAGTCACAACCACTTATGCTACAGCCAAACTCCGGCGGCCAACGGAATCGGCGGCTGGAGTCAACTTGATTTCAATGTCGTAGCCGAGGCGATTCAGGCACTCCATCAACTTGTGCTCGGAGAGATTGGAAAAATCCCCGCGCAACAGGCCGGATACCTTGGCTTGCGAAATTCCCATGCGGCGACCGGCCTCTTCTTGAGTCAAGTGTAGACGTCGCACAGCACGCGTGATTTCAATCACCAGCCCGGACTTGATTTTGAGTTGCTCGGCATCCGGCAACCCAAGGTCCGCAAAGATATTGCCTGAACTGACTTCGACTTCGATACCGTCAAGAATGCGCTTTGCCATCTCTGATCTCCTTTGCCATTGCCTCGGCAACCTTGAGCCGTGCATGAATGATCTCCATCTCTTTTTGCGGAGTGGAGATTCCGCTCTTGCTCTTTTTCTGAAAGCAGTGCAGGACAAAAACCGCTTCCTTGAACTTGACGGT
>CAWFZU010000074.1:0-6951 GCA_963820195.1 uncultured Acidobacteriaceae bacterium
GTCTATGCGCATGCCAACGGCAAGGACACGGATCACGCGCTGGAAGACGTGGCGCGCCAGCAGGAGTTGGGCTTCAAGGCGGTGCGCGTGCAGAGCGGAATCCCTGGGCTCTCGACTACTTATGGCATCTCCAAGGGGCCGGGCCGCTACGAGCCGGCGGAGCGCGGGCTGCCCTCGGAGGCCGAGTGGTCCAGCGAACTTTACCTGCGCCATGTGCCCCGAGCTCTTTGCGCGGGTGCGCGAAGTCTTTGGCGACGAACTGCATCTGCTGCACGACTGCCACCACCGGCTGACGCCCATCGAGGCGGGGCGGCTGGGCAAGGAGTTGGAGCCCTTTCACCTCTTCTGGATGGAAGACCCCACGCCGGCCGAGTTGCAGGAGGGCTTCAAGATCATCCGCGAACACACCACCACGCCGATTGCGGTGGGCGAGGTCTTCAATTCAATCTGGGATGCGCATGACCTGATCCGCAACCAGTGGATCGACTATCTGCGCATGACGCTGGTGCATGGAGGAGGGTTTACGCACCTGAAGAAGGTGGCCGACTTTGCCGCGCTCTATCATGTGCGCACCGGCTTCCACGGAGCGACGGATCTGTCGCCGGTGACCATGGCCGCGGCGCTGCACTTCGACACGGCGATCCATAACTTCGGGATTCAGGAGCTGATGCCGCATACCGAGGAGACCGATCAGGTCTTTCCGCATCAGTACAGCTTCAAGGATGGGCTGATGACGCCGGGAGAAGCGCCGGGACTGGGCGTGGAGCTGGACGAGGCGCTGGCGGCCAGGTACCCGTACCAGAGAGCCTATCTGCCGGTCAACCGCAAGCTGGACGGAACGCTGACGGACTGGTAGATGCGGGATCGATTCAAGGCGGCTGGGAAAGTGCCGTTGTTATTGTTGGTAAGGAAGAGGGAAGGCTATGAACGAAACATCTACGCGTCCGGAGGGCACGCCTCTGCCGGTGCGCACGCCGACCGGTTCATCGGGTCCAGCTACTCCCGCAACGCGGGTCTCGGGATTCGAACGGGCCGCGAGCGCTGTGCGCCTGGCCCTTCCGCTGGTGCAGCGGCTTCTGCCCCTGTTGGACGGCAATGTCGGCTCGGCCGTCTCCAATCTCATCAGTCCGCGTCCGCCGGCGCACCCACCCGCGCCGCCGGTCAACCTTCAGCCTCTTGAGGATGGCCTGGCCAAAGTGCTTGCGGAGCAGAATGATTTGCGCGGCCAAATGCTGGAGCAGGGCACCTCGATCAAGCGGATCGAAGACCGGCTGGAGCTGGCCGGCGAAGCCGCGGCGAGCAACGCGCTTGCTCTTCAGGAACAGATGGAAGCGCTGAAGGCCCTGGGTCAACGGGTGGAAACGCTGCGGGCCGTGGGCCAGAGGGCTAACCTCTTCGCGCTGGCTGCCCTGGTGTTGCTGGCTCTCTCTGTTGCCCTTAACATCCTCCTGGTGTTGCACTTCCGCCACTTTCTGCCGTAGAGGCCATTTGATCAATGCTATTCAGTCTGTATAAAGCGTCTCTCTGGGGCGAAAGCCAGCAGTTTTATTGGGCATTTTTGCGGCACGGCTGAAGCCGTGCCCTTTCAAAACCGGTTTTTCAGATAGCTTCTAGATCTGTTTTCACGATCGGATCGGCTGAGGCAAAGTACGCAGCTTTTTCAGGTATTTGTGGTCCATAAGGGTCTGTCTGCACCAATACGAACAGGTGTTTGTGCTATCAATATGTTTTTAACTTATATGAAGCAGGATTTGACGAGTCCTGCTTTCTTTCTCCATCTCGCATCCTGAAATGTTGCCAGCCGTATTTGTGGAGGACTACCATTTTTCCTAGTCCACCCGGGTCGGCTCTTAACGCTCGGAGTGTTTCTTGCTATGCATTTATTCCTACGTTCACAGAGCTTCACCAACAAGCGGCGCTTTGCGGCGCGCGCGGACGGAGAGTCTCGTCATGGCATGGTATGCCTACTGCATCGCTGAAAAACAAGCATTTCCTGAATCGGCCCGTCATCGCAAGCCCACCCCGTTGGAATCAGTTCTCGGAGTCAGCGGCAACCAGGTTTTTGTCTATCCAGCCAACGACCTTGTTGTCATTGTCAGCGAGCACAACCCCCAGGAAGCCCTCGACCAGAAATGCGGCGTGGACCACGCACGCGTGATTGCCGACTGCTTTCAGCACTCCACGGTGCTACCCTTCCGCTTCGGCACCGTCTTCAACGACGACGAGAGCCTGCGCCGGTCGATCCGCTCGAATCACCGCCAGTTCCTCGACCACATCGACAAGCTGCGCGGCAAGACCGAGATGCACCTGAAAATTCTGGTGGAGACTGCGGCAGCCACATGCTCGACCAGCACCAGCCGTCGGAGGGACTGAGCCGGGAGTATTTCACCAGCCTGCGCGAGAACGCCGGCCGCCAGCGGGAGCGCCAGACCCGCGCCCGCGCCGTCAGCTTCCAGATGCACCGGCTCTTCATGCCTCTGGACGAAGAGGTCAGCTGCCGGTTGACCGAGAGCGGCAAGATGATGCTGGACATCGCGCACCTGATCGACCGCAAGTGCGTGGAGCGCTACCTGAACAAGTTCTCCACCACCTGCGCCGCGATGCGGGAGTACCAGATGCAGCTCTCCGGTCCCTGGCCGCCCTACCACTTTGTCCACCGGCTCACCCGCGGCGCTGCATCCCATCGCGCAGCCAGCGGCGCGGCGCCGTTCCGGCGGCACTGCTGGCTGGCCGCTGCCGGTGGATCCACATTCCGGAAGCGGTTTCCGCGCTGGCCTGAAACGGCTGCGTTACTACGCACTGCGCAAAAAGGCCATCCCGCGCGGGATGGCCTTTTTTGATCGGTTGAGACGGAGCGCTGCTCCGCCAGGTTTACTTGAAGGAAGCGATGGCGCTGGCCTCGTCGTCCTTGATGTCGAAGACGGTGTAGAGCTTGGTCAACTGCAGCAGATCGTGAACCTTCTTGGTCAGATTGAGCAGCTTGACCTCGGCCTGTTGATTCTTGGCTGTGGTAAAGGCGCTCACCAGCTCGCCCAGCCCCGAGCTATCGATGTAGTTCACATCTCCCATATTCAGCAGGATGTTCTTTTGTCCCTTGCTGATCAGTCCGCGAATGGCATCGCGCAACTGCACACTGCCCTCGCCCAAGGTGATTCGTCCGCTAAGGTCCAGAACAGTTACGCCGTCCACTTCACGGGAAGCAATTGTCAGTGCCATGGAAACTCCTCCTTGTAATGCAATCAGAATAACATTCTTCGGTTGTCAAAGCGCCCTGTCCGCGGCGCTTCATGATTTTTTGCCAGCCGGCGCCAGATGTTTGACCAGCGTCAACTCGGTTCCGGGATGCAGTTGACGAATGTGTAGCTCATCCATGAAGGATCGGATGAGGAAGATGCCGCGCCCCGAGCCGCGCAGCAGGTTTTCGGGAGCCAGCGGGTCGGGAATGGAATCCGGGTTAAGCCCCTTGCCCTGATCGGCGATGGTCATCACCAGCGCCGCGCCGGTGTTTTCAAAGCTGGCGAAGACCAGCTTACCGGGGTCGTATTCATTGCCGTGCAGAACAGCGTTCACGGCAGCCTCGCGCGCCGCCATGGCTACGTGGAAGCGTTCATCCTCGTCAAGGCCGGACTCGGCCGCCAGTTTTTCCGCCGCTGCTTCAATCTCGTCGACACTATCCATCGTCGATTTCAGCGTCAGACTCAGCCGCCCTGCCTTCGCTTCGCTCACCGGCCTGGTCTCCGTCTTCTCCGGAACTCACCCGGAAGCATTTCGTCCGCCGCGCACAGCAGCCTAAAAGGCAGTTTCACCGCTGACTAGGAACTCTGTCAAGCGCCCACCCCACGTTGAAGCATAGGGTTAACCTACATGGCTCCTATCGCGTGGAACGACTGGCTGCTGTCGACATGGAACACTCTGGCACAGGCCCCTTTGAGGGGCCACCAACCATAAGCTTCCTGCTCTGTCAGAGGATACTTACTTTTGGATGCAGAGGTGAGGCGCAGCCCGCCCCCAAAGCGATACACTCACCTCATGAGCCCCCGCACCACAACCCGCATCAGCCTGACGGCGCTGCTCGGCATGCCGGTCACCGATGCGCAGGGCCATCTGCGCGGGCGGCTCAAGGACATCGCCGTGGCCACCGGCGAGGATGCGGGCAAGGTGGCCGGCCTGGTTCTGAAGACCCGCGCCGGGCTGTGCATCGTGCCTTCGCACCAGGTGATGGAGACGCCCGCCGGTACGCTCGAACTGCGCTCGGCAGGCGCGATGGTTCCGCTCGAAGATCAGGGCAACTATCTCTACCTGCAACAGGACCTGATCGACCGCCAGATCATCGACATTCACGGCCGCAAGGTGGTGCGCGTGAACGACGTGGATCTGGAGTGGATGGGCCAGGGCGCGGCTCACCTGCTGCGCGTCTGCGAGGTCGAAGTGGGGCTGAGGGGCGCTTTTCGCCGCGTCTTCAAGGGAATGCTGCCGCGCGCCACTCTGGAGAAGCTCTCGCGCAAGTTCACCGCCCGCTGCATTCCCTGGGAGTTTGTCGACGTCATCGAGGTCGATCCGGCGCGCCGCGTCAAGCTGCGCATCGAGTACGAGCGCCTGGGCGAGATGCATCCCTCCGACCTGGCCGACATTCTGGAAGACCTGGCCCCCGCCGAACGCGAGGTCATCTTCACCTCGCTTGACGAAGAGGTGGCCGCCGAGACGCTGGAAGAGGTTGAGCCCAAGCTGCAAAAGGCGCTGTTGGAAAAGCTAGGCGAAGAAAGAATCGCCGACATTGTCGAGGAGATGGACCCCGGCGCAGCCGCCGACCTGCTGGCCGAATTGCCCGAGGAGCAGTCGGACGCCATCCTCGAAGAGATGGAGCCGGAGGAGCGGCAGGAGGTCTCGGATCTTCTCGAATTCGACGAGGACTCGGCCGCCGGCTGTATGACCACCGATTTTGTCTCCGTCGCCAAGGATGCAACCGTAGCCCAGGCAGTCGAGGCGCTGCGCGGCTTTGACGGCGACCCGGAGAGCGTCACCGAAGTCTATCTGCTTGACGAGAAGGGCGTGCTGCGCGGAGCCGTTCCGCTGGCCCGGTTGGTGATGGCCCAGCCCGAAACGCACCTTGCCCTGCTGGCCGAAGCGCGCGTCCTCTCCTGCCCCATCGGCATGCACCAGAACGAGTTGGCCGAATACTTCGACAAGTACAACCTGCACGCGCTTGCCGTGGTCGACGCGCAGAACCGCATGGTCGGCGTGGTTCAGGCCGATCACGTGATCAGCTTCCTGAGAGACAAGCTCTAGGCAATTTCGGCTCAAACAGGTGACCAGGAGAGTACAGAGATCCGCCTTCCCATCAGCCCAGCCGCCCGAGCGAAACTATATTTCTGGCAATAAATCGTTTATTCTGTGCTGAATTGCTCACATATGGTTCCTTTTGTGGCCTTAGTCTCGAAGAAAAGATCGGCAAAAATCCAAATCTGTGAAAGAATCCAGAGATGATGCAGTTTCCCAAAATCATTCAGGGCGGCATGGGCGTGGGCGTCTCGAACTGGCGCCTGGCCAATGTGGTCTCCAAACTCGGTCAGCTCGGCGTTGTCTCCGGCACAGCGCTCGATTCGCTCTTTGTCCGCCGCCTTGCTGATGGCGATCCCGGCGGCCACATGCGCCGCGGCCTCGATGCCTTCCCCTTTCCCGAGATGGCCCAGCGCATCTGGGACGAGTACTACATTCCCGGCGGAAAGGCCGCGACCGTGCCTTACGCGCTGCCGCCGATGCATCAGCGCCGCGACGTGCGCAAGGTCGTCGAGCTATGCATTGTGAGCAACTTCGTCGAGGTTTATCTGGCGCGCGATGGGCACAAGAATCCCGTGGGCATCAATTTTCTTGAGAAGGTGCAGATGCCGCACCTGGCGTCGATCTTCGGCGCCATGCTGGCCGGCGTGGGCTATGTATTGATGGGCGCGGGCATTCCGCTGCACATTCCCGGCGTGCTGGACGCGCTTGCCGGCCTCCGTCCCGCTCATTACAACCTGGCAGTCACCGGAGCCTCTCAGGATCAGGACACGGCGATGAACTTCGATCCCGCCGATTATGTGGAAGGACCTCTTCCGCAGCTCGACCGTCCCAAGTTTCTGGCCATTGTCTCTTCGAACACGCTGGCCACGACCATGCTGCGCCGCGCCACCGGGCGCGTGGATGGCCTGGTCATCGAAAGCCCCATCGCGGGCGGGCACAATGCGCCTCCGCGCGGCAAACTGATGCTGAACGCGAACGGCGAACCGATCTATGGCGAGCGCGACCAGGTCGATTTAGCAGGATTGCGCGCGCTGGGCGTTCCTTTCTGGCTGGCCGGGGGCTATGGCAACGCGAAGAGCCTGCGTTTTGCGCTCGATCAGGGTGCCGCGGGTGTGCAGGTGGGCACGGCATTTGCCTTCAGTGAAGAGTCCGGCATGAGACCCGATCTGAAGAATGAACTGATTGCCCAGGCGGTCACCGGCTCCGGTGAGGTCTTCACCGATCCGCTGGCCTCGCCCACCGGATTCCCCTTCAAGGTGGCGCTGTTGCAAGGTTCGTACTCCGATCCCGAGGTCGCCGAGGCGCGGACCAGGGTCTGCGACATAGGCTTGCTGCGCGAGTCCTACGCCTTGCCGGACGGCAAGATCGGCTATCGCTGCTCCGCCGAGCCGGTGGCCAATTTCGTGGCCAAGGGCGGCAAGGTCGAGGATACGGTGGGACGCAAGTGCCTGTGCAACGCATTGCTGGCCAATATCGGCCACGCGCAGGTGCGCAAGGATGGTTCTGTCGAGCCGCCACTGGTCACCGTGGGCGACGATCTGAATACCGTCGCGCAGTTCCTCGCGCCCGGCCGCACATCCTATAGCGCCGCCGATGTGGTTGCGTCTCTGCTCAGCCTCAGCGCCGATGCCGTCGCCGAGGAGCAGGATGAGCCGGTTTATGCCACTGCAT
>CAWFZU010000075.1:0-9897 GCA_963820195.1 uncultured Acidobacteriaceae bacterium
GAAAGTGGTTGCGCAGAAAGACCTCGGCCTGGGCGTGGCCGGGGCTGGTGGGCCAGCGTGGGCCGATGGCGACGAATTGGCGGGCGTACTCCAATGCTTTAGCGCCGTTGAAATGGGGCTGGGCGGGGGCGGCGAAAGGAGTAAGAAGAAAAATGGCGAGGACAAATCCTGTCCAGAGTTGTTGATTCCTACGTCCCCAAATGCGAGGGACCCGGGGCACCCGTAACTTTATACTCCCAATGAATAATTCCCGTTGAGGTTCGTGGTTTCCTGCCCATTCGCAAAATGCGCGAATGGATGGGGCACGGAACTTCTTCGATGCAACTCTCTTCAATACCGAAAAAAAACTCACTTTACCGCCTCCTTGGCTTCCTTGGCTTTGCGCCGCGCGGGATGCACCCACCAGGCCACGCCGATGCCGATCAGATAGAGCCCCAGCATGGGGACGGCGTAGATGCACATCGTCCATGGGTCGGGGCTGGGGCAGATGATGGCCGCCACCAGAAAGACCGCCAGAATCGCGTAGCGGATGTTCTTCCACAGAAAGCGCGGGCTGACGATGCCGAAGAGCGCCAGGAAGAAGATCAGGATCGGCATCTCAAAGCTGATGCCCAGGCCGAGGATGATGGAGAGAAAGAAGCCGGTGTACTCCTCGATGGTGACCATGGAGGTGAAGTTGTGGCCGAAGTCCACGATCAGGATTTTGAGCGCGCCGGGCAGCACATAGAAGTAGCCGAAGGCCGCGCCGGTGAGAAACAGCCCCACCGTGGCCGCCATGAAGGGAACCACAAAGCGCCGCTCTTTCTGGTAGAGCCCCGGCGCAATGAACAGCCACACCTGGTAGAGGATGAAGGGCGAGGCCAGAATCGCTCCGCCGACCAGCGAAACCTGCAAGTCCAGGTTCAACGGGTCCATGGGGTGGGTGAAGACCAGCGATCTTGCCGATGTGGTTGAGCGGCGCCTGGATGAAGCCGACGAAGCGGTCGTGGAAGGCCCAGGCGGCGACGAAGCCCAGCGCCAGGAAGATGGCCGAGCGGACGATGCGCTTGCGCAGCTCGTCCAGGTGCTCCATCAGGCTCATGCCGGGCAGCTCCGCGCGCTGGGTCACGGCCTCGCGCGCCTTGCCGATTGCCTCCGCGGGATCAACCATGGTTGGCCTGCTCCGTTACCGGGTTCGTAACCGGGGTGGTCTCGCCCGCCGCCTCTGTCGCGGGAAGATCAAGCGGCGCTGCCATGCGGCCCGGCCGCTCGGCCTCCACCGGCTCGCCGGTCGAAGGCGGCTGAATGCGCGGATAAGGTTCTTCGCGCTGGAACTCTCCAGGGGAAACCGCGGGATACACTGCCTCCCCCGGATAAGGAGATTCGATGCCGTTTGCGTTAGAGGTGGGTGCCCCATGTCCCGAATTTGGGATCTGGGAATCCACAACTGCCGGAGCCGCCAGCGCCAGCGCCGCCACCCGCTCTTCTTCCTTCTTCCGCCGGTCGGCATCCTCGGCCTTGCGCAACTCCTCTTCCATCTGGAACTTGAAGTCGTTGGAGGCCTTGCGGACCTCGTACATCAGCTTGCCGATCTGGCGGCCGATCTCCGGCAGCCGGCGGGGGCCGAAGACCACCAGCGCCAGCACCATCAGGATCAGCGAGTTCTCGAATCCCAGGTTGGCGACTTCAATTGTCGGCGGCGTTATCATGAAGATTCATGATACCTGCCCGCGCATGGCACGAACAAACGGCGGAGTTGCGGAGGAGCGTCCAAGCATGCAGTTTCTCACCCTTTCGCGATAAAGCTGCGAAAGGATGGGCACCAATCGTCTGGGTTTACCAAGAGTGGGGCACCCGGCGGCGGATGTCCGTAGTGAGCGTTATCAGGCAGACCTGGGGGAATGGAAGGTATACGGTGAGCCAGAGTGATGAAAGGAATCAAATGACAGAGGAAATGGATCGAGAAACAGAAGAAATGGATCAAAAAACTCCCAGAACGTATTCCGGCGCACTGCTGGCGGCAATCGCAGTGGCGATGCTTTTGGGACTGGGCGGGGTTATCTGGTGCTACACACTGAGCGGTCAAGTGGCTGCTCAGCAGCGGGCTCAGGCGGATGCCGCGGCGCAGAATACCAAACTGGTTGCAGCGCAGCAGGATACCGATGCGCGGCTGAATGCGGCCACGGACACGTTGAAGACTTCGCTTGGCCTGACGCAGAAGCAACTGGATACACGGTCGGCGGCGCTGCAAAACCGCGAGGTCCGCGGGGAGAAAACGACAGCACTGCTGGCAACCGAGCAACAGCAGACGGAGGGACAGGTGGCGGCGGTTTCCAGCGCCGTGACCGACGTGAAGACGGATGTCGGCGGCGTCAAGACCGATGTGGCCAAGACGAAGAATGACTTGGCCGAAACCAACAACCAGTTGACGTCGATGAAGGGGGATATGAACGGCCACAGCACCCTGATTGCGCGTAATGGCGCCGAACTGGAGATTCTCAAGCACAAGGGCGACCGGAACTATTACCAGTTCACGCTGGTGAGAGGGGTGAAGCAGCAGGTGGGGACAGTGAGCCTGGTGCTGAACAGAGCGGACTCGAAGAGGTGCAAGTACACCCTCACCGTTTTTTCCGACGACAAGCAGTACCAGAAGAAAGACAAGAGCCTGAACGAGCCACTCCAGTTCTACAGCGGCAAGGAACCCATGTTGTTTGAAATCGTTGTCAACGACGTGACCGCCAAGAACACGGTGACAGGGTATCTGTCTGCTCCAAAGGGTTCGCCGGAACCAACGGTGATTGCCCAGCGGTAGGGGCTCCAAATGCAGACACTTCATTGATTCCAGATTGAGAATCAGTGACGGGAACCCAGGTCTCGATTCTTAGACCTGGGAGCCCACCGTCGAAGCCAGCGCCGCCCGCGCCATCCCCATCAGGACCAGTGAATCCCACATGCCCAGGTTGGCGAGTTCAATTCTCGGCGGTGTCATCATGAAGACGCATAATACTTGCCCACGCACCTGTAGCCTCGAAGACTACTTCGCACTGCCTGGCCACCGTCTGTAACCTGCGTCACAGCGCGCCCTCTTGCGCCGCTCGTAGGCTCTTGAACGGAGTTGGAGAGGATTTTTCATGTCAGGAATTGCCGCGGAAAACGCCATCACCGTTCAGAATCTGTTGGCCGCCTTTGAGGGCGAGTCGAATGCGCACGCCAAGTACACCGCCTTTGCGGCCAAGGCCGACGAGGAGGGATTGCACGGCGCGGCCAGCCTCTTTCGCGCCGCGGCCCGCGCCGAGCAGATTCACGCCGCCAATCACGCCCGCGTCATCGGGCAGTTGGGCGCACGCGCCGAGTGCGAGATTCACCCCGTCGAGGTGAAGAGCACCCTGGAAAACCTGAAGGCCGCGCTGAACGGCGAGAAGTACGAGATCGACACCATGTACCCCGGATTCCTGGCCGAGGCCACGGAGCGCAAGAACACCGCCGCCATCCGCACCTTCACCGGGGCGCTGGAGGCGGAGAAGACTCACGCGCGGCTTTACAGCGAGGCGATTGCGCTGCTCCAGGCGGGAAAGAAGGATTCCTGGATCGGCGAGGCGCGCGAGTTCTACGTTTGCCCGGTTTGCGGCTACACCTCGGAGACCGAAGAGGAGCACGAGCGCTGCCCGGTCTGCAATTGCGCGTGGGAAAGATTCGAGATTATACGTTAAGATCGAGTGAACCGATGCGTGTGCCTCAGTTCACTCTCGACGATTATGAAAGAGTTTTTGCCGATCGCCATCTACTGCACGAAGTAGTCGCGAAGTGGGCAAAGGCCAAACCGGAGACTCTTGCCCTCCTGAGCGCGGAGGGCGGCCGCGCCGTCACCTGGCGCGATTTCGACCTCACGACCACGGCGCTGGCGCGGGAGTTACGCCGCCTGGGCTTCGTGAAGGGCGATTACCTGGTCACGCTGCTGCCGCTCACCGTGGATCACGTTTTGCTGGAATACAGTTGTTTCAAGATCGGCGTGATTGCCGCTCCGCTGGATATGCGCTTGTCCTCCGCCGAGATGATGCGCGCGCTGGAGATTCTGCGGCCGCGCGGATTTGTATCGCTCGGCGTGAAAGCGCCCTTCGATCTTCGCCCGCTGTGGCGCGCCGTGCAGGCGCAGTGCGCATGGATTCAGCATTGCATCGTGATGGACTCGGAAGAAGCGATTGCCGGCACGCGCTCCTTTGCGTCGATTGCCGATCCTGCGCTGCGTGCCGCAACAGAGGCAGACACAGCCGCCCTGGCTGGATCTCCGAGGACGATGGCGCGCTGGTCATCTTCACTACCGGCTCGACCGGCTCGCCCAAGCCGGCCCTGCTTTCGCATCGCAACATTACCGTGCAGAATATGTGCATCAGCGGCGCATTTTTTGGCGGAGACAGCGGCGCTCGCTCATTGGTCAATCTGCCTCCGTCTCATGTCGGCTGCCAGACGGAGTTATTGATGAGCACCCTCTTCGGCGGAGGCACGGCGGTTCTGCTGGAACTCTTCGACGCCGGCCGTTCGCTGCGGGCCATTGCCCAGCATCGCGTGGAGATTCTGGGACAGATTCCGGCGATGTTCAACCTGGAGTGGATGCAGAAAGACTATGATCGCCACGATCTCTCCAGCCTTAAATTTGCCGCATACGGGGGGAACGCTGTCTCGCGGCCTTTCGTGGAGCGGCTTGCCGCCATGGCGCCGGTGATCGGCAGCGGGCTGGGACTGACCGAAGCCGCCGGATTCTGTACTTATGTGCAGGCGAGCGCGGACGATCACGAAAAGATTCTCGCCGGACTTGGCGAAGCCATGCCCATCTATCCGTGCACCATCCGCCAACCTATGCGCGCCGATGGCCACGCCGGCGATGAGCTGGCGCCGGGCGAAATAGGCCACCTCTGCTTTCGCGGACCGCAGACTTTTCTGGGCTATGTCAACGATCCGGAAGCTACCGCCAAAGCGATCTCGCGCGACGGTTATTTATACACCGGCGACCTTGGCTACAAAGACGCCGCGGGTGTGCATCTGACCGGGCGTGAGAAGTGGGTGATCAAGTCGATGGGCTACCAGATCTTCCCCGGCGATGTGGAACAGCATATCTGCGCGCTGGCTGAGAAGGTGGCCAACTGTGTCGTCGTCGGCGTGCCGCATGAGGTGGTCTCCGAAGCGGTGGTCGCCGTGGTGGAAAAGAGGCCGGAAGTTGAAGTGAGCCGGCAGGAGCTGGACCGGCACGCGCGTTCCCTGCCCTCTTATATGCGGCCGCGCCATTGGATTATTCTCGAAGCCGGCCAGATGCCGCTGAACCGCGTGGTCAAGCCGGACTACGTGCGCGCCCAGGAGATGGCTCGCCAGGAGATCGCCGCGCTGCGCGAGCGCGGCGAATGGGACAGCGGGTATGTTAAAGACTGAGTGGAACCTGATCAAGCGCGTACTGCATTTGAAGATATGGCGGCGGAGGCCTATTCCTTCAGTGTCACGGTGATCCTGCGCGCATCGCCGCCTGTTGATGCAATGACGATTTCGCCAGTAGCTTTCTTGCGGATGCTCTTGAACTTCTCGCCCCATTCCACCAGCACCAGAGCGTCGGGAGTCAGTAACTCGTCCAGTCCCAGAGTTTCTAACTGCCGCTCGCCTTCGAGCCTATAGACATCAAGGTGGTATAACTTCACCGGCTGGCCGTCGCGCGCGCCGTCGTACTCATGAATCAAGGTAAAGGTCGGGCTGGTCACCTCGTCTGCTTCGGCGGCGTCCAGAGCCTCGGCAAGCCCTTTCACCAGCGTCGTCTTGCCGGTGCCCAGATCGCCGCGCAGAATCAGCAACTGCGGCGGCGTGAGCAGTTGGGCCAGCTTGCGGCCAGCCTCGATGGTCTCCGCTCCGCTCCGCGTGGTGAACTCGTGAGTAATGGGGGCGGCTGGGTTCACTGTAGTCATCCTTTGGCCTCAAAAAGGGCTGCCGTCTACAAGACCTCCGCCGGCAACCCCTGCAACCAAAGATAACCGTTGGGACCGTTCGCGCAAAAGCGAAAGGCCCGCGCAAGCTGCGCCAGGCTGTCCGTGGCCAGCAAGGTGTGCTCGTCCGCCGCGCGCACCGCCAGGTCGGCGGCCAGCCCGTGAAGATACACCGCCGCCTCGACCGCCCGCGCCGCCTCCGTGGGATACTGCGCCAACAAGCCGGCGATCAGCCCGGTGAGCAGATCGCCGCTGCCGCCCTTGGCCATGCCCGGATTGCCGGTGGTGTTGACGGCCACGCTGCCATAGGGGTGGGCGACGATCGTGCGCGCGCCCTTGAGCACCAGCGTGACCCGGGTGCGCTGGGCGAAGTTGCGCGCCACCTCCAGCCGGTTGGCCTGCACCTCGGCAGTAGAGATGCCCGCCAGCCGCGCCATCTCGCCCGGATGCGGCGTAAGCACCAGAGTGCGCTCCCCCTTGGCGAGTTTGGCCAGCAGCGCCGGCTCCGCCGCCAGAATGTTGAGCGCGTCGGCGTCGATCACGGCCGGAATTTTGGTAGTCGAGAGCAGGCCTGTGGTGAATTTGACGGTCTTAGGATCCTGGCCCAGACCGGGGCCAATCGCCAGCACGGTCTTTCCCACGGTGAGCGCCGCCAGCACCTCCGGGGCAAGGTTTTCCGCCGAGATGCAGCCTGCGAGAGTTGCAGCGAGCGGGAAGGTCATCAACTCTGGCGCGATAGCCGCCACCAGCGGCAGCACCGGGACGGGAACGGCCGCCGTCACCAGGCCGGCTCCGGCCCGCAGCGCTGCCAGAGCCGCCATCGCCGGCGCGCCGGACTTGCCGACCGAGCCCCCAACCACCAGTACGTGGCCGAAGTTGCCCTTATTGGCCGCTGCCGGACGCCGCACCTGCGTAAGCGCCAGCGCCGAGCCGGCCCAGTGCAGCCCCAGCGCTGAGACCATCGCCTCCTCAGGCGAGCCGATCGGCGCAACCACTATGGGTTGTGACCAGCGCCGCGTCAACTGGCCGAAGAGGTGCGCCGGCTTGGGCGCGGTAAAGGTGATCACGGCATCGGCGGGCCAGACGGGACCGGCAACGGCCGCTGTGGTCGCGTCGGCCGGCCAGCCGGAAGGAAGATCAACGGCGAGAATTGGCGCCTTGCAACCCTCGATCCACTTGAGCGCGACGGCGGCGAGTCCTTTCAGCGGCGGCTTGAAGCCAGTGCCCACTACGGCATCCAGAATCAGATCGGCTTCGAGCGTGGAGTTTTGCAGTGCAAGGTCTTCCGGCGTCTTGATAATGTGGATGAGGCCGTGCGGCGGACTGGTGAGTTCGCGCCAAGCAACAGCCGCGTCGCCGGCGAGGTTGTCGCACGCGCCCAACAGCAGCGTAGTCACCTCCAGGCCGGCCGAGGCCAGCAGCCGCGCGGCCATCATGCCGTCTCCGCCGTTGTTGCCGCGCCCGCAGACGACCGTCATCCGCCGAGCCATTGGAAATTGCCGGCGCGCAAAGGCAGCTACCGTCGCCGAAGCCGCCCGCATCAGGTCAATCGACGGCACACCGAACCGCTCCTTCGTCAGGCGGTCGCAGGTCTGCATCTCGGCTGCGGAAAGAACGTGCATGGAAACCATGGTAGTACATCGGGCGGCGAGGGATTTTGTCATCGGAGACTGTGCGCTCAACGATATCCTCTCCCTGCGCCTAGGGAGATGTTCTGACGGGCGTGACCTCGGTTCCGTTCTGTCCAAACTGAAAGCGCAGAACCCACTCGCTGGAGACGGCCTGGCCATTCACTTGCGGAGGATTGAATCTCCACTGCTGCGCTGCTTGCAGGGCCAATTTGGCGAAGTACTTGCTCGGTCCCGGCGAGGCCACCTCCGCCTGCGAAACATTGCCGCCCGGATCGACCGTGACCCGTATGCTCACCTGGATTTTGCCGTGAATGGTCGCACGCACTTTTTCAGGTACGTCGGGCTGAACTCGCTCAGCAACATCACCCTTCACCATCGCAGCTTTGGAGCTTTGAGTTTCCTGAGCAGGAGATGAAGGCGGGAGCGCGGTCATCGCAGTTGAGGAGCTTTGAGTTTCCGGAGCTGGAGATGGAGGCGGGAGCGCGGTCGTCGCAGTTGAGGAGCTTTGAGTTTCCGGAGCTGGAGATGAAGGCGGGAGCGCGGTCGTCGCAGTTGAGGAGCTTGAAGTTTCCGGAGCTGGAGATGTAGGCGGGAGCGTGGTCGTCGATGGCGCGGGTTGCTCTTCCGCGGCTGGCTGCGACGGTTCAGCCGGGCGAGAGCGTAGCAACAGTACTGCGACAGCCACAAGCAGGAGGAGCGCCACGGCTACGATTACCGGCCAGCGGAGTTTGGCAAGAGCCGTACTGCTGGTCTTGCCGGCCCGGGCGGCTTCGAGACGAGCCTTCACATCGCCGAGGGTGCATCGCTGCTCAGGGCTCAAGCGCAGACACTCCCGCGCAATACCGGCGCAGGGCTGTGGAATGGACCACGGCAGCGTCGGCTCCCCATGGGCCGATCTCTCCCAAACCGGCGGATGCTGGGTCAGGACTTCGACCAGTGTGACGCCCAGCGACCAGAGGTCGGCGGCTGGTGAGATCTTCCCCGAGGCGGCTTCCGGCGCGAGATGGACTCCCGACGCCAGAAGGAGTTTGCTCGGCTCGCCCACGCGAAGTATGTTGTCAGAAGATATTTTCAAGTGATCGTCGACGGCCATGATCTCCGATGGCTGGAGGCGGCCATGCACGAAGCCTTTTCCATGAAGATAGGCAAGCGCGTCGAGGAGCGGGTCGAGCATCTCTCCGGCTTCGGCGGGCGTGAGTGGCCGCTCCAGAAGAATCTGCGAGAGGATTTCATCGGCATATTCCGTCACCGCATAGAGCAGCGGGAGCGCACCGATCTGACAGCGGCCGCAGTGATAGATACGCATCAGGTGCGGATGCGAGAGGTTAGATGCCGCCGCCCAGCCCGCCAGGCGGGCTTCCGCGTCCGATGTATCGGCGGGAATGAGCTTGATTGCGGCCTTCCGCGATCCATCACCCGGTAGTTCCGTGAGGAAGACGGCACTCAGATCAGAGCCGCCTAGCCATTGCAGGAGGGTATATTTCCCGTCAATGACCCGCCCGATCCAGTCACTGCGAAATGCCTCTGTAATCTTCACGTAACCCATTCTATCCGAGCACGGCGGGAAGCATCGGCTTGAAGGCGCGGCTTGCCGTTACCAATGGCTGGGCGCGCCTGGCTTCGGCGGACGTGCCCTCTTCCAGCGTATAGTTTGAAGGGAGTCCAGCGATGAAAGACGCTCTCTACGTCTCCAAAGAGAACTACCTGAAGGCCATCCTCGAAGCTGAAGCTGAGGGGCGCGAGGTGATCCCTGCCCTACTGGCGCATTGGCTGGAGGTTTCGCCGCCGGCGGTGACCATGGCGCTGAAACGGCTCAAGCGCGGCGGCTTTGTGGAAGTTGGGGGGGGCATCGTGCGTCTGACCGCTGCCGGCCGCGAGACCGCCTATCGCACCGCTCTGCGCCACCACCTGATTGAGCGCATGCTGAGCGAGATCTTCGGCATGGAGTGGCACGAAATTCACGAGGAGGCCGAGAAGCTGGAGCACGCCGTCTCGCCGGCCTTTGAAGCCAAACTCAAGGAAAAACTGGGCGAGGGCGGCGCCTGTCCGCACGGCAACCAGGTGTTGCCGGAGACTCCGGCGCAACGCAAGAAGCGCGGCGAGACGCCGCTCTCGGAGGCCGTCGAGGGGCGGCGATACGTCGTCGTCAGTCTGCACGAGCGCGACCACAAGCTGCTGCTGTTCTTACATCACAATGGAATCGGACCCGGCCAGAGCCTGCGCGTCCTCCGTCAGAACTACGACCAAACCGTTGCGATTGAGCTGCCTGCGGGAACTGTCATTTTGGGCCATCCGGCTGCGGAGGCGGTCTGGCTGCGGCCGGAAAC
>CAWFZU010000076.1:0-3006 GCA_963820195.1 uncultured Acidobacteriaceae bacterium
CCGTGAATTGCCCCAACGAAGGAACCGCGGCTACAATGAGCATCGCGACCGAAGCTGCGTTGGAGGCTCAAACTGCTTACACCACGCTTCAAGGCCTTCCTTCGAATGGCGTTCTGGCAGCGGAGATAGGCAATACAACCATTTACCCCGGCGTCTACACAAACGCAAGCTCGGTTGGCATAACACTGGGACCTCTGACTCTTGATGCCCAGGGCGATCCCAATGCGTACTGGGTCTTCCAGATCGGATCCTCTCTCACCGTAGGCACGCCGACATCCTCTGAAAGTGTGATCCTGATCAGCGGCGCCAATGCCGCCAACGTCTTCTGGGCAGTCGGTGGACTCCCCGGCGCGGTCATCAACTACGGAGGTGGCGGGACGATGGTCGGAACCATCATCTCCCAACCGGGAATCACGGTTTCAAGTCCTGGAGTTGCCGCGGTAACAACAATCAACGGCAGAGTGATTGCTTTGAATGCGTCGACCACACTGGTGAACACCGTCATCAACCTGCCGTAATGCCATGCTGAGACCGCTCCGGGGCGGTCTCAGCACGACTTCAGGCGGATGCGGTCTTTTGCATATTCTATTCGCGCCGGGTTAATCCGGCACTGGGATTGTTGATGATGCGATGCGCAGTTCAGGAGGCAACAATGAGATCGAGTGCAAGGATGATTGCCACAGCGGCATTTGCTGTTTTTCTAATGCCTGCCTTCAACCTCCGCGCGCAAGTCGCGCCTGCGGCCACGCAGAATTCGGGCGGCGTGAACACGGACGTACCCAAGGCGGAATTGTTTGTGGGCTACTCCTATCTGCGCGCCCTTCCAGCGCCGGCCGCCGGAAACCGGCTGATGTGGATGAATGGCGGCAGCGCGTCCATCGCGTACAACCTGAACCGCTATCTGGGGATTGTAGGCGACGTTGGCGCGTACACGAACTCGGAGATGCGATTCCAGGGCGGATATGCGGGTACGGTCGACGTGGACAATCCAAACGTGGGTGCCTTCAGCTATCTCTTCGGCCCGCGCATTTCCTTCCGCAACCACGGCAGAGTCACTCCCTTTGTCCAGGCTCTGTTTGGCGAAATGCACGCCAATGAAGTGACGCTCTCCCATTGCACCTTCAGTTGCACGCTCCTCCCCTCCGAGGATACGTTTGCCTGGACCGGCGGCGGCGGACTAGATGTCAGGGTCCACCGCCATTTTGCCATTCGCATCATTCAAGCCGAGTACCTGATGACCAGGTTCCAGGATTACTCCACCGGAACGACAGCGTCGCAGAATGACATGCGTCTTTCTGCCGGACTTGTCTTCCGCTTTGGTGGAAATCCCGCGCCTCCGCAGTTGGCGCTGACGTGCTCGGCCAGTCCAGCTCTGATCTTCCCCGGCGACCCGGTTACGGTAACGGCGATGGCCAGTAACCTTAATCCCAAGCTGAATGCGGTTTATACCTGGGCGGGAGTGCCGGGCTTGAAGGGCAACGGAGCGACGGCTTCTTTGGACTCGGCAGCCACTGGTCTGCTGGCGGCCGGCACCTATACGGTGAATTGTGGAGTGAAGGAAGGCAAGCCCGGCAAGGAAGGCCTCCAGCCGTGGGAATCTGCCGCCGCAACGGCCAGCTTCACCGTGAAGGCCTTTGAGCCGCCGACGATCAGTTGCTCGGCCAACCCCAGCGCCATCAAGTTGGGCGAGGAAAGTACTGTGACCGCCAGCGGCATGAGCCCACAGAATCGTCCATTGACCTACAGCTACACGGCAGCGGCCGGCTCCATCAGCGGCAATGGTCCGACTGCGGCCTTCTCCTCTGCAGGTGCGCCGGCCGGCGCAGTAGCGATCACCTGCAATGTGTCGGATGACAAGAACCAGACGGCCACCGCCAACACCAGCGTCATCATTACGGCCCCAATTCCTGTGGTGGAAGCCGCGGCTCCCTCCCCGGAGATAGCCCAACTCGAGACTCGCCTGGCGCTGCACAGCATCTTTTTCCAGACCGATGAGCCCACGATCCAAAATCCCAATGGCGGCCTGTTGGCCAGCCAGGAGGGAACTCTGGCTACCCTGGCGACGGACTTCAAGAGGTATCTGGAATTAAAACCGGATGCCTACCTTACCCTGACCGGACATGCGGATATGCGCGGATCAGTCGAGTACAACCAGGCGCTTTCCGAACGCCGTGTCACGCGCACAAAACTCTTGCTGGTTGAACAGGGTGTTCCCGAAGCCAACATTAAAACGCTCGGCCTTGGCAAGGGGGATGACCTCACCGCCGCCCAGGTGGAAGAGGCGATCAAGCAGAATTCTGAGTTAAGCGCCGCAGAACGGGAGAAACTTCTCAACGAGCTGCCCGTCATTGTTCTGGCAAAAAACCGCCGTGTCGACGTTACCCTGAGCACGACGGGCCAACAATCGGCGCGCTCGTATCCGTTCAACGCCAGCGATGCCCTGATTCTTCTTGACCAAAGGAATCTGACGCACAAGAGGAAGGCCGCGGCCGCAAAAAAGTAGTTGCTCAACCGCCGGGTATCCCATCCTTGCGATAGAAAAAAAGTCGCTAGGATGGGGCACGGAGTTGTATTGCTTTAGGGGTAGATTCAGATGCGCGTAGGCTACGCTATCGCTTGCTGCGCGGTGGCTTCCTCGGCTTCCAGCTTGCTTCCCACATCGGCAGCGGCTTGCGCCAGCACGCGGTGGTGAATGGTGAAGAGGGCCAGCTCCAGGCGGTCGCTGACGCCGGTCTTGTCGTAAACCGAGCGCAGGTAGTTCTTGATGACCTGCTCGGTTGTCTTGAGGCGCAGCGCGATCTCGCGATTCTTGCAGCCCTGCACGATCAGCGCGACAATGCGCATCTCCTTGGGGGTAAGGCGGTCGCGGACCCTCGTGCCCACCATGTCTTCCTCGGGCGAGTCGGGCACCATCTGTTGCGGAGGCAGCCATGTGTAGCCGCCGGCCACCGCGCGCACACACTCCACCAGAGCCGGCCCGGTGACGCAGCGGAAGACCACGCCGCG
>CAWFZU010000077.1:0-7673 GCA_963820195.1 uncultured Acidobacteriaceae bacterium
TGAACCAGTAAGATGCACAGTACCACCAATTGCTGACCTCCGCGCAGACTATCGCCTTCTCCGGAGGGCCCAGTTCCTGGCCCACGGCCGCGGTGGACTGTGAGCCGTACAACGAGCCAGGATGGTGCCTCTTCCAGGCGCAGAGTCCCGATCACATAGATGCAACCGGCAACTACTACGGCGCGCCGCTGACCTTCGACCGCCCAGTCAAGGCCGTCTTTTCCGCAGATGGCGGAACCGCATATATCCTCAACTGCGGCCCGGAGTGCGGCGGAACTACGGCTTCCGTGACGTCGATGCCGGTTGCTCCAATGATCTTCCTGGTCGGCCAGCAGGCGGGCACGCTGCCCACTCAGAGCGCGCTCAACGGCAACACCATCGCCATCCGCGGCGGCGCCAGCAATGCACTGGTTGATAGTTCCACCATGTATGTCGTAGGCCAACAGCCTCAGCAGGTGCAGGGCCAGACCCTGTTTGCAGGAAACCTGACGGTAGTTACTCTACCGACGGGCTCGGCGACGGCCATGACAGCTTCGGTTCCGATCTCCATCAGCGACGGAGCACCCGGCGCGGTGAGCCGCATGATAGAGGCCGACGACAACACACTGTGGATTGGCATGACCAAGTGCACCAACGGTGTGCGCGCCGCCACGGGCCTCCCATACGGCTGCCTCACCATGGTCAACATCTCCACTCCCAGCACTCCCACCGTAACCCTGCTGCCGTATATAGGTGACGCCACCGGAATTGCCGGAGTGACCAGCCTGCACAAGGTCTACACGGCGGAGGGCGGTCAGGTGTACATCTACTCGACCGTGGACGGCTCGGCGAAGGACAACCAATACGTCACCGTAACGGGAACGGCCTATGATGTGGCCTACATGGACGGGCTCACCGACGCCAATAATACCGTCTACTGAGTTTCAGTGAACAGCGATCAGCGGGCAGAGAGCGGAAGTCACTTGTTCTCGATTCTGAAAGCTGGGAGACCACCAAACGCCCCCGTTCATCTGGAGTCATCGCCCATGAACGCCGCTTCTCTTCCAGAGCCATTCGTGGCCGACGTGCTGGCCATCGCCGCCCACAGGGATGACGTGGAGCAGACCTGCGGAGGAACGCTGCTGCGCATGGCCTCGCGCGGCCTGCGCACCGCGATTCTCGACCTGACCCAAGGTGAGGCAGGTACCCGCGGCAGCGCGGAAGATCGCGCCCGCGAGGCCGCCGAAGCCGCGCTGCTGCTGGGCGTCGGCTGGCGGCAGGCCCTCGACCTGCCCGACGGCGCGGTCGAAAACACACTGCAAAACCGGCTCAAAATTGTCCGCATCCTGCGCCTCGTCCGCCCCCGCGTGGTCATTCTTCCCTATTGGCAGGCGCGCCACCCTGACCACGCCGCTGTCGCCCAGCTTGGCTACGACTCCTGCTTCCTCTCCGGCCTGGCCAAAGCACCTTCTCTTTCGCATCCATTGAACGCGCCGCAGGCGCCATTGGCCGCACCGCAGGTGCCCCATCGCCCCTTCAAAATCGTTTACGCCAGCCTCTATGCCGACGTGCGCCCCAGCTTCATCGTGGACATTACCCCCTTTATCGAACAGCGCCACGCCGCGCTAATGGCCTACCGCTCGCAGTACGCCAATCAGCCCGCCGGCGGCGGGCTCTTTGTCCCCGAGGAGGAGATTCGCGAGCGCACCTTCGCCGAGGCTCGCCACTACGGGCAGCTTGCCGGTGTGCGCTACGGCGAGCCGTTTGTGCAGAAGGAAGTGGGCTTGGTGGACGATCTGACGCTCGTGCCGGTCCAGTCGATCTGAATGAAACGAGAGCCGGCAGGGTTGCTTCCCAATCTGACCGGAGTTGGCTGCCTGTTCAAATCTGCGGCTGGAGGACGGGTGCGCGGCGGATTCGCGGTGATTCCCCGTGTGCTTCGCTAGTATATTGGGATTGGGTACTCGATTGGAGGCACGCGAATGCGAATGGGCGATCTGCTGGTCAGCGCACATCTGGTCACGGTCGAGGATGTGGCCGCGGCGCTGGCGCGGCAGGCGGAGAATGGCGCTCGGCTGGGCGATAATCTTGTGGCCCTAGGAGCCATAGACAAGCATACGCTGAACGCTTTCCTCAGGCGCATTCCCGTCGAGCCTGCCGATATTACGGCTACCGGTATCGATGCGCTCGATCTTCTGAGCCTGCTGATGAAGCTGATCTATACGGGTCACCTGGAAACCAGCCGTCAGTATGTTGAAGCCCTCAAGCTGCCATATCACATAGTGGCCGAGCTAGTGCGGATGGCCGTTGACCGGCAATTGCTGCGCGCGCTGGGGATGCGTGCCAGCCAAAGCCCGGTGGATATGGGCTATGCGTTCACGGAAGAGGGCAAGCGCTGGACGATCGATTCCCTGGAGCAGGTGCGCTATGCCGGGCCCGCGCCCGTCACCCTGGAGGCTTTTACCTATCAGGTGAATGTGCAGAAGCTGACCAACGAGCAGGTGACCTTCGAGCGCATCCACAAGGCTATGGGATTGCTGAGCTTCGAGGACGGCATCATCGAGCAAAGCGGGCCGGCGTTAAACTCGGGGCGGGCGATGCTTCTTTATGGTCCTCCGGGCAACGGCAAAACCTCGTTCGCTCATGCGCTTGGCGGCGTCTTCAGCGATGTGATCTACGTGCCGTACGCGATCACCGTCGAGGGTCAGATCATCCGCTTCCACGATCCCAGGATTCATATCGAGTTGAATGCCACAGAGTTGAACGACGAAGACCTCTCGTTTGTCCGGGCCGAGGCTTATGACGCACGCTGGGTTCCATGCCGCCGGCCGTTCGTCTCCACCGGCGGAGAGCTGACGCTGGAAATGCTCGATCTGCGCTATGACACGACGGGCCACTACTACGAGGCGCCACTGCACCTGAAGGCGCTGGGCGGCTGCTTCGTCATCGACGACTTTGGCCGCCAGATGGCGAGCCCAACCAGCCTGCTCAACCGCTGGATCGTTCCGCTGGAGGGGCGCGTCGATTATATGAAACTGCATACCGGAAAGAGCTTCAGCATCCCCTTCGAGGAGCTGGTCATTTTTTCTACCAACCTGGAGCCGGAAGACCTGATGGATCCAGCCTTCCTGCGCCGTCTTCCTTACAAGATAGAAGTCGCAGCGCCCAGCCTGGAGATTTATCGCCGCATCTTCGATGGGGAGTGCACGCGGCAGAATTTGCCCCTGACGGGAGAGGTCTTCGATTACGTTGTTTCCAAGCTCAAGACGGAAAAGGGGAGGAATCTGGCGGCATTTCAGCCGCGGTTCATCGTCGATCAGGTGGTGGCTACGTGCCGCTTCATGGGGCAGACGCCGCACTTCGAGCCGCGCTTCATCGATTATGCGCTGAATAATCTGCGGGTGCATCGGAGCGCGGCTTGATCAGCGCAGGTTGCGAACTCGTATTCCCAGATAGTTGTATTGTTAAGGCCTGGAGGATTTGTACCTGGCCGAAGAACGGACGCGCGCGCTAAAGGCTGGCCGCAGCAGGACCTACACGCAGGAAGTAATGAAAAAGCGGTATGGCTTGGCGGATTGAATACAGCAAAGAGGCTGGTTAGAGATTCCTTGCCTGACCCTACCGGCCAAAGCCGAGCTATTGATAAAAACGAGAATGGGGGCGCCCGGCACGATCATTAAAGCGATTCCGGATGCATTCTTAGAGTGGCAGAATTGATTGTTTGGAATCGAGAGGTTTTTTTCGATCAAAGCGCCGCTTGCGTGTCCCCAGAATTATCGCAAATAACGAAAGAACATACGTCAAGAACGCCGCGATGTCCGCGCTAAGGGGATGTTTGACTGACCACATCATGTGACGAGGGATCATCAGCCAGGCAACGAGAAGAAAGATTAGCCCAAAACCAATGGCCGATAGTAGTACAACTCCAGCAACCGACAGGATAAAGTTCTTGTATTTGAAATCCTCAGCGGAATGCGGTGTCTCATAGCCATTCATGCAAACCATCATGTCACAGCATTCTTTGCCGGTCAATTATTGAGATGAAAAGATAACGGCAATAAAAACTGTAGGTTTGGATATCCCACCTTAAGCGCAAGAGCTAAGACGCGCCTAAGGTGGGGCACCCAGGTTGGCGGGCTGGAGTTATAGTGCGGTTTCGCCGCGCTCGTCGTTGCGGATGCGGATGGCGTCGTCGATCGCGGCTGATGAAGATCTTGCCGTCGCCGATGCGGCCGGTGCGGGCGGCGCCGATGATGGCCTGAATGGCCTTTTCCTTCAGATCGTCGTTGACCACCAGCTCGATCTTGACCTTGGGCAGAAGATCGACGGTGTATTCGCGGCCGCGGTAGAACTCGGTGTGGCCCTTCTGGCGGCCGTGGCCGCGGGCTTCGAGAATGGTCATGCCTTCGATGCCTGCTTCGAGCAGGGCATCCTTGACGGCATCCAGCTTGGAGGGCTGGAGAACGGCTTCAATCTTGAGCATGTGCAAAATGCCTCGTTTGACAGCGTAACAGGCCGGGGGGCTGGTTGCGCCAGTCCGCCCTGGATCTATGAATGAACATTTGACCCGCAACGCTCACCGGTTCAGGATGTCGAAGTCGTAGCCTTCTTCGCCGTGCTGCGAGAGGTCGAGGCCGGCGGCTTCCTGCTTCCGGCGAGACGCGCAGGCCGATGACCTTGTCCACGACGAAGAGCAGCACCAGCGTGCCCACGATGGAGATGCCCCAGGCAATGGCCGACGCCGGCGAGCTGGTTGAGCATCTGGCCCCAGTGGCCGTCGATGGCGCCGGTGGGCAGGCTGCCGGCTGTGTCCGTAAAGCCGGGTTGATGACGCTGGTGGCGAAGAGGCCGGTGAGCAGCGCGCCGAGGGTTCCGCCGGCTCCGTGCACGCCAAAGGCGTCGAGCGAGTCGTCGTAGCCGAAGAGGCTCTTGACCTTGAAGACCATGAAGGAGCAGAAGAAGCCGGCGAGCAGGCCGATGAGCAGCGCGCGAATGGGCTGCACGAAGCCGGAGGCGGGGGTGATGGCGACCAGTCCGGCGACCGCGCCGGAGATGGCGCCCAGGGCGGTGGGCTTGCCGTTGTGAATCCACTCGGCGATGGTCCAGCCGAGGGCGGCGGCGGCGGCGGCGAAGTGGGTATTGACGAAGGCGCTGGTGGCCAGCGGGCTGGCGCCCAGGGCGCTGCCGGCGTTGAAGCCGAACCAGCCCACCCACAGCAGGCAGGCGCCGATGAAGCTGAGCACCATGGAGTGGGGCGGCATGTTGGTCTGCGGGTAGCCGATGCGCTTGCCCAGGTAGAGGCAGCTGACCAGCGCCGAGACGCCGCTGGTGATGTGGACCACGGTGCCGCCGGCGAAATCGAAGCTGGGGAATGCGGCCGGCGGTTGGCAGTTGAGCAAGCCGCCCACGCCCCAGACCATGTGGGCCATGGGGCAGTAGACGAGCAGCGACCAGAGGGAAAGGAAGACCGCCATGGCGCTGAACTTCATGCGCTCGGCAAAGGCGCCGGTGATCAGCGCCGGGGTGATGATGGCGAACATGAGCTGGTAGATCATGTAGGTCTGCTCGGGAATGGTGGCGGCGTAGTCGGCGGTTGGGGCGTGAGCGAACGCCGCGCAGGAAGAGGTGCTCGAAGCCGCCGATGAAGGCGTTGCCGTGGCCGAAGGCCAGCGAGTAGCCGACGATGGCCCAGAGAATGGTGACCAGGCCCATCATGGCGAAGCTCTGCATCATGGTGCCGAGGATGTTCTTCTTGCGCACCAGGCCGCCGTAGAAGAGCGCCAGGCCGGGGCCGGTCATCAGCAGGACCAGTGCGGCGGAGGTCAGCATCCAGGCGTTATCGCCGGCCGACTGGGCGGTGGCGGTGGCAGCTTTGTTGGCATCCAAGGCCTGCTGGAGGGCGGCGATCTGGGCCTGGGTTGCCGGGGCCGAGGGGGCTGGTGAGATGTCCGGGGCCACGGCCAGGGCCATGGACGGAAGCGCAAGCAGGGCTAAGAGAAGCAGCAGTTGAAGGGTGCGACGATACATAAGTTTTCACTCCCTGGAAGATGCAGAGGGCCGAGGCCATGCGATGAGGCGGGAGGCCGGCCGCCGTCCGGTAGAGAGTCAGACGCAGTTGGGCCAGCCTGTTCAGGTTAGGATCAGCGCAACACTCGTATGATTCTCTTCAAAAAATTTTATTGTTTTGTGTATAAGGAACGTATGAAGAATTGCCTGAATACCTGTTGAAAAGACGGAACGTAGAGTTTTTTCTATGGAAAGATTATGGCGTTCGGGGTATACACGAGGGACGAGAGAATAAGGAATAAGGAGTAGGCGTCCCAGGTCTCTGAAGCGAGATCTCCACCCCACGGACCTGGGCACCCAGGTTGCTGGCGGGATTAAATGGCGGACTCGCCGCGTTCGTCGTTGCGGATGCGGATGGCTTCGTCGATACGGCTGATGAAGATTTTTCCGTCGCCGATGTGGCCGGTGCGGGCGGCGCCAAGAATGGCCTGGACGACCTTTTCCTTCAGGGCGTCGATGAACGACAATTTCGAGCTTGACCTTGGGAAGAAGGTCAACCGTGTATTCGCGGCCGCGATAGAACTCGGTGTGGCCCTTCTGGCGGCCATGGCCGCGGGCTTCCAGGATGGTGATTCCCTCGATGCCCGCTTCAATCAGGGCTTCTTTGACGATGTCCAGCTTGGCAGGCTGGATGATGGCTTCGATCTTGAGCATGTGCGGATTCCTCGGTTAGTACTGGGAGACAGCGGTTTGGGGTTCGTCGCTTCCCAGGTCTCAGAATCGAGACCTGGGGCACCCGGATTTGTCGTATTACGCGTTGAGGTCGTAGCCTTCCTCACCGTGCTGGCTGAGATCAAGGCCCGCGGCTTCATCGGTAGCGGAGACGCGCAGCCCCATCGTCTTATCGACTAAGAACAGTAACACGAGAGTGCCCACGATGGCCAGCGCCCACCCAATGCCTGCGCCAACGGCCTGGTTATAAACCTGATGCCAGTTGCCGTCGATGGCGCCGGCGGGGTTGGGGTTGCCGGCGGCGTTCTTGCCGAAGACCGCGTTGATGGAGCCGGCGGCAAAGAGGCCGGTGAGCAACGCTCCCATGGTTCCACCCACGCCATGAACGCCGAAAGCGTCCAGAGAATCGTCGTAGCCGAAGAACTTCTTGACGCGGAAGACCATGAAGCAGCAGACCACGCCGGCGATGCCGCCGATGGCCAGCGCGCTCATGGGCTGAACGAAGCCGGAGGCCTGGGTGATGGTCGCCAGTCCGGCAACCGCGCCGGAGATTGCTCCCAGGGCGGTGGGCTTGCGATTCTGGATCCACTCCGTGATGACCCAGGTGATGGCGGCGGCGGCGGCGGCGAACTGCGTATTGACGAAGGCGCTGGTGGCCAGCGGCCCGGCGTTCAGCGCACTGCCGGCGTTGAAGCCAAACCAGCCCACCCACAGCATCCCGGCGCCGATGAAGCTGAGCACCATCGAGTGGGGTGGCATATCCTCTTGCGGATAGCCCACGCGTTTGCCCAGATACAGGGCGCAGACCAGCGCGGAGACGCCGCTGCTGATATGCACGACCGTGCCGCCGGCAAAGTCAAAGACCGGCCAGTGAGCCGCTGCGTTGGAGAAGTTCAGAATTCCACCGACCCCCCAGATCATGTGTGCTAGCGGGCAATAGACGACCAGCGACCAGA
>CAWFZU010000078.1:0-12723 GCA_963820195.1 uncultured Acidobacteriaceae bacterium
GAACGAAGCAACAGGTTACGTATTGCTATCTATTGAGGAGGTAGCCGACGCAACAATGAATTGTCTCTTCCGAGCCGTCCCCGCTGCCGTTCCGGCGATTGCGTTCTTGTCAGGCGGCCAATCCGCGGAACTGGCCTCAGCCCGTTTGAATGCGATGAATGTCAGATTCAAGTCGCGGTTACCCTGGGCGTTGGCATTTTCTTTTGCCCGCGCCATCCAGCAGCCGGCTTTGGAGCTTTGGAAGGGCCAGGAGGCCAATGTATTGGCGGCGCAGCAGGCTTTGCTTCACCGCGCACGCTGCAACCAGGCTGCGCGCCGCGGCGAATACTCCCAGGCGATGGAACAGAGTTGACCGGAGGCATCCGAACACCGGCCTGCGACAGAGAGTTGGAAGATAAAGCATGAATCAAATGCCGTTGTATCCCTTGCGCTTCGAGCCGATCTATCAGTATCGGCTGTGGGGAGGCAGGCGGTTGTCCAATTTGCTCTCCGCGCCGCTTCCGGGGGATGGGCCCATCGGTGAAGCGTGGCTGCTCAGCGACCGCGACGATCATCAAAGCCTGGTTGCCAACGGGCCGCTCAAGGGGCAATCCATCGGCAAATTGATGGAAGAATTCCGTGACCAACTGATGGGTAAGCTGGCTCCGCGCTTCAGTCGCTTTCCGCTGCTCCTCAAGTTTCTTGACGCGCGCGAGATGCTTTCAGTGCAGGTGCATCCCGGCGATGCGCACCCAGACTTGATTCCAGCGGGGGAATCCGGGAAGACTGAAGCGTGGGTCGTGATTGAGGCAAATAATAGAAGCCGCATTTATGCGGGCCTGAAACCGGGTACGACTGCCGGCGATCTGCGACATTCTCTTGCCGACGGGACCATCGCGGACCACCTCGTGGGCATCGTACCGAAGCCAGGCGACGCCGTCTTCATTCCTGCCGGAACGGTTCATACCCTGGGAGGCAGTGTCGTTGTCTTTGAAGTTCAGCAGAACAGCGATGTGACATTCCGCCTTTATGACTGGGGCCATGTCGACGCGAAGACGGGGAAGCCACGGCCACTCCAGGTCGATCAGGCGCTTGCCAGTATTGATTTTGCAAACTGCAAGGATGGCCTCGTGACTCCCCTTGTTGTCACCACCACGCCCGTGGAGCGCGAGAGACTCTTTGATTGTGAACATTTTCTGCTGTGGCGTTTGCGCGGAGAATCGCCGTTTAGCGTCGGCGCCGCGGAGATGCCGCGTGTGCTCGTTTGCATTGAGGGCTCGGGGTGGTTCGAAGGCGACGGCTCCGCGTACGGTGTCGATAAAGGCGAAGTATGGCTCTTGCCCGCGGTGGTCGGCGCATGTGAATTTCACCCCAACAACGCAGTGACCTTGTTGGAGATCGCGCTGCCCGAATCGTCTTAAACCAGTCAATAATAAAGAGTCAGCGTGGCAGAAGACTCCAATTGAGAATCCATGGATACTGAGGTGAATGAATGGTGAAAAAACTGATTGTCTTTGATCTCGACGGAACGCTCGCCGCAAGCAAGTCGTCTCTCGATGCAGAAATGTCGTCGCTCCTCCATGACCTGCTCGGTGTCGTCAAGGTTGCGATCATCTCCGGAGGCGCATGGCTACAGTTTGAAAAGCAGGTGCTCTCCCATCTTCCCCAGGATGACAGCCTCTCAAAGCTATCGATCCTTCCCACCTGTGGAACAGAATTTTTTCAATACACCGGGGAGTGGAAGAAGCTCTATTCAGAAGATCTTACCGCGGCAGAAAAGCAGAAGATCGTCAGTTCCCTGAAGAAAGCCACTGAAGACGCGGGCTTCTCTGTCGAAAAGACGTGGGGAGAGACCATTGAAGATCGTGGAAGCCAGGTCACGTATTCCGCACTGGGCCAGCAAGCGCCGTTGGAAGAGAAAGAGAAATGGGATGCGGATTTCGCCAAGCGGAAGAAGATCAAGACAATTCTCGACACTCTGATTCCCGAGTTCTCGGTGCGGCTCGGTGGCGCGACATCTATTGATGTCACCAAGCCGGGTATTGACAAAGCCTACGGGATCAAAAAGCTGCAAGAAACACTTGGCATTTCCGTGAAAGAAATGATTTACGTGGGAGATGCCTTGTTTGTGGGAGGGAACGACTACCCGGCCGAACAGGCAGGTGTCATCTCCATTCCAGTTCGAGGTCCCAATGAGACCAAGCGGGTGATCGAAGCGATCATCGCTTGTTTGGACGACGGTCAACAGGCGCGGATCTTCGAGGTGCCAAATGCGACTCTTTGAGGAGTTGAGATGAGCGAATTCAAGCTGCGCCGCCTGGGGATGTTGATGGAGCCGGAGCCCGGCAATCCCATGGAGGTTGAAGGCGTCCTGAATCCAGCAGCCGTTCGCGGCCCTGATGGCGAACTCTATCTTTTTCCGCGGCTGGTCGCGAAAGGAAACTACTCACGCATCGGGATTGCGCGAGTGCGATTCAATGAAGCCGGCGATCCGGCTGGTGTCGAGAGGCTCGGCATCGCGCTGGAGCCGGAGGCCGAATATGAGCATCGGCCCGATGGCAGCGGCGGCTGTGAGGATCCCCGCGTTACGTACGTGGAACCGCTCCAACGCTACATCATGTCCTACACGGCATTTTCTCCCCAAGGTCCAAGGATCGCCATGGCCGCTATCGGAGGACCTCTTCCACTGGAAGCGTCTCGGACTCGGCAACCTACGCTCATTGGCACGGCATTGAATTGGGCAACGTGGATGACAAAGATGCGAGCCTGTTCCCTGTCGCAATCCCTAACTCCGCCGGGAAACTGGAACTGGGTATGCTCCACCGTCCGCTTTTTCCGGGCACTCGTCCAGAGGAGACTGCTTGCCATCCAACCTCTCGTGAAGTTGACCTTGACCGGGAGAGCATCTGGATCTCCTATTGTCCGCCGGCCTTGCAGAGCCGTAAACCGGATCGCCTGGGCCGTTTCACCTCTCATCACAGACTGGCGACTCCAGTCTCGCCCTGGGAACGTCTCAAGATCGGCGCTGGAACCCCGCCTATCTTAACCAAACACGGCTGGCTGATTGTTTATCACGGTGTCAGCGAAGCGGCAGATACTGGCAACGACGGGCATCACCTGTGCTACTCGGCCGGAGTGATGGTGCTCTCCAAGCAACATCCGCGCGTGGTGCGTTACCGCTCGGTTGAACCGGTGTTGACGCCGCTGCTCCCGCAAGAGCGCGACGGAATCGTCGCCAATGTTGTGTTTCCCACCGGCATCGACCGGCGCGACGATCTTGGAACTCCGGATCGCTTCGACGTCTACTACGGGATGGCCGACTGCCGTATTGGCGTAGCTCGTCTTGACTTGCCGGATCACCTCGCGGCAGGAGCAGATGCCGACTCACCGGCAGCAAGGGTGTAAATCCAGGGAGATTGAGGAATCGAAATTTCTAAAGCAGAAAGATCGAACACGCCAAAGATACGTAGCTTTCCGGGCGGGCTAACAGCGCCGTTCAATCCAACGTCGCGAGCGACGATTGCCGCAATGGCCGGAGCGTCTCCCGTTACCATGACGGTGGCGACACCGAGGGTATACAACTCCGAGATGAGAGAACTCGAATCCGGCCGCGGCGGATTGCTGAGTGCGATCAGGCCTATATGCGGAACGGAAGCCGCGGGCCCCGCAGCTACCGCCAGAACACTTCAGCCTTGCTTCTCAAGTTCGTCGACTATCCCAGCTGCAGCGGGCGACGGAGTGTGAGAGCAGCCGTATCGTTTACCTCAGGAGTTCTCACGCTACATCACAACATCTCCAGGCCTCCACTCATGCCACCCTCCTGTAAGCCTATCAATGATTGTCAGCATAACCTCCGGGGCCGCGGTGGGCGCTACGCGATCGTCGTACAGAGCATCCTCAAGTAAGCTTTCTCCACTTGAGACCACAAGGATTCTGGCATGAGGCCACCGCCGGCGAATCAACCTGCCGGCAGCCTCAAGTTCGAACGAGGAAAGCGTGTTGTGGAGGATTGCTACGTGAATAGATTCCTGCGCCGGCATTCCCCACAACTCCCGATAATCTGTTGCAATGATGAGATGGAAGCTTGCTCCATCAAGCAGCGTATCGTGGACCACGCTGCCGCGATCCACAGAACCTACGGAGAGCACATGGATCGTCTTTGCCACCCGAGTATCTTCCCGGCCCAGAGTTCTGATGGCATGTTCATTGGCAAAAGTCGTGACATCAATGAGCCTGTTCATGCTACCTCCGCAAGGCGAAATTCGTCTTCCAAAACATAAAGTGGCGCTAAACCTTTCATGCAGGGACTTGTTATGATCATGAAGATGTTGAGGTTGGAAGCGCCGTAAAAAACGACACTTTGATCGGCGGGAAGCATCTCCAGGAGCGTATCCAGTTCGTTTGGTGAGACGGGGAGCACGGACGCAGTAGGGATTGAAAATGGGACTGAGTGAGCGTCGGCTCTTAGATCGACCACGATGAGATCGCTGCGCTCAGAGAGAATCGTCATGAACTCGTTGACTGAGATCCATCTCATCTCTCGGGCTAACTCACTGGCAGACTCGGGTACGACCTCATCAGTGACAGACGGTTGAATGACAGATTGTATTCGGTTCAAGAGTACGCGCCCTTGAGATCGCCTGATCCGCCATACGACAAACAGCGGAATTGCCAGCAGAACTGCAGGCAGGAACCAAAGGTAATTCATAGTGTGTTCCTCCACTTAATCGCTTCGTGACGCAGTTTGTTCCGGCACGCGGCAACGGCGCCAACTCAGACACCGAACCGCTGTGCCAACTATGCCAGGCAGAAGCGATGTGGAGGGGGAGAGCGGGATGGGATCTGGAAATCGAAGTAGGCAGTGCCGCGCACACACACAGGGAGAATGGATGCGACAGCGCTGCTCAGTCGGGGAAGCCTCTGAATGAGAATGGACAGCGCCTGTGGATCGGGAACGAGATGCGGCGCAGCTTTGAATCTTGAAACCACCGTCAAGGAAGCGTGACGCGACTCGATCCACAATCTTGTAACCGGAACTGGCGGCGGGGTCGCATGGCGATGATAGAGGGATGTCTTGTAACCAGCCCCCCACAGTGCGACGGCAATAGCTAGTCCGATGATTCCCAGAGCGCAGGGTCTAAATATCTGCCTCCATGAGGGATAAACGCACCGCACCTGCGTTCCGATACGGAGGATGCGCCGCTGCGCGGCATTGGCGATGACCGCAATTGGGCTTCGGACTGACATTTTGCCGAACAGACTCCTTCTGCCTTCATGGAACCCGACATCAAGTTTAGACGCAATTCCGTTCAAAACGCTTCCAGTTTTTAATCATTTTTTGTTATCAGAGATACGACTTATTTTTCATGAATTCATCATTAGAGTGCGAAGATACAATTAGTGCGCCTCTCTTTGAAGAATGGAGCCTGATATGCAGTCAGAGTCATCCCCGTCAACCCCGAGGCGTTCGTTCCACTCGAATCAGCCGAGATTCTCTGGTATCGGTGAGGAGTAACGCGGAGGTTATGCACGTTCCGGATCCTGCGGAGACGAGAGGCTCCTAACCATACATTCCGCGCAAAGTGTGGTTCTAGTCCTTGGTATGAAAAACCGCACGGTTGATGTCCGGCCAGAACTCTTTGAACACAAACGTGGCAGCATCGATGCCAACATTGATGCCCCATTTCTGCGCAGTGTTTCCAAAGGTACGTTCTGGAGATGGATAGTACAAATTGGAGATGCCGGCAGCCGCACCGGCTCCGACTACTTCGCCATAGTTGAAGGTTGAGTTTCCAGCATCTGATCGTGTGATGACGGTGCGGCTAAGTGCATATCCTGTACGCTTGAAGAACCCGCCTTTGCCCAGAGTGTAGTAGCGAATGTCTTCACGCGTCAGCGAGGGTACAACGAATTCAACTGTGTAGTTTTCTATCGACTGGTCGGCAATGCTATGCCAGAGATAGCGGCCATAGCCGGCCGCCCCCTGGTGGAACTCTGGCGTATCTTTGATTGCCATCGAGTAGCCTGCCAATGCAGCGGGGATGACAAACGCAGAGTAGTCGAACGAATCTTCCGTTGCAGTGATGAACTTCTCCTTCGGTGATTGTGGAGGGAGCACCTGATTTGTACTGACCGCACGAAAGTTTGGGATGATCCCAAGAATCCGCTTGGTCTGGCGGGCCTGCTCATCGTTTTGAGAGGGAAATGTTTTGCTCTGTGCATCTGACTGCTGGTTCGACGAAGAGGAATCCCTGGCGGTGTCTGTCTGCGTGGCGATACCGAGCGGGGAAGCCGCGTTGGGCGAATCTGGCAGCGAGTATTGAGCCACCTGCTGCTGTTGGGCAAAGCCGTTCAGACCGCAAAATGAGAAAAGGGCAGCGAAGCAAAGCAAAAACCTTTTGGGCATGACTGAACAGTCCTCCATGCATCTTGAGTCTTTACTGTTCAATAGATGCTCACTGATCAATGATAGATAGATTTTGATCAGTTAAATGAACGAATCGTCATAGAGCCTTGCGGAACATAGTCAACAGCACCTGCTCTTCGACAGTCTTCTTCATCGCGAAATGACAATTGCGTCATTTTGATCGGCTGCTCATTGAGATAGGATCACAGTCCACATCGAAATTGCGACTTTGGCGAAGAGAATCCTGAAAAACTTCGTGCCAGCGGCTTGTTGCCCCGGCTATAGAGCAGCACAGTTTCCGCATTACAGAGCGATGCAAATGGAAGATACAAGCCACTGACACGATTGCCCTTACCTTGTTACTCATAATGTGTAACATTCGTGCGATACCATCGTACATGTCGAATCGTTTAGAACCGAAACCCGACCGTGATGGGAACGTATTCGGTACGGTAGTTTGTGGGCGCATAGCCTGTGCTCGATGTGCTGTTGGCGCTCGGCTGGTTGTCCACCCACACATACCGGCCCTCGATAAACAACATCGCGCGGCCCGAATCAGAAAACTTGTAAGTGAATCCGGTTCCGAAGTCCGCTCCCCCCGCATTGTTTGAGAAATGAGCAACGGTCTGGTTTACCACTCCTGGAATGCAGCCGTAAAAGGGGTCATAGTAGGCACACTGATCATCGAATGGCTGCGTGAAATTGACGAGTTTTCGGTAGAAGCCGCCGCCGCCGACAATGTAGCCGCCCCAGCGGCCAATGGATTTGTAGTTGTACATCGGGTTGATTGTTAGCGACCAGAGGTGCGTAGCTCCGCCCCCTTGTGGGTTGACTTGGTTCAGTATCGCCGTGGGTACGCCCATCGAAACGTAATCGTAGTCCAGCAAGGCGCTGAAGCGTTCATTGAACTTGTAGCCGCCACCAGCTTTGATATTCCATCCCGTATTCATGAACTTCTTGCCGTTCTCTGTTGGAATGGTGAATCCGCCCCCACCCTCGAAGGTAAGATGGTCGATGCCCCACCTGTCATGCGACTCATATCCACCCCCATTCCCCTTGCTTTGATCTTTGCTTTCGGATACCAGAGAGAAGCCATCAGCGTCTCCATTCGAATACATAACACTGTCTCGGGAGGAACTGTACTCCTTCTGAGATTGTGCGTTGCCTGGAGCGGATGGCGCAACCAGAAGCCCGGCGCATGCCAGCAATGCGACATGCACCATGCGTGGATAGGCAAATTGCTGCATAGTCATTGAAAACCTCCTGATTTCGAATTGTGCAAACGGTTTGGTCTAGTCACATTTTCTTGCGTGCCTCTGAATATCGCCCGTTGGCGCCACAGGAAAAGTGAACTCACGAAATGGTCACTGTCCGTCTCATGTCAACGGAACTCTGGCTCGCCTGAAACCCTTTGGACCATCTTGTACCTCATCATTCACGTACTCCAGGACTCCCTTGCCCGAGGAAATGCGCTTCCACAATATGCACTCCCTCTGTTAATGTGGTCGCGGAACAAATCTTTCGTGCGGCCACTCAATGCTCTGCTCACACACATCCAGACAGCGAACCTGCGGCTGGAGAGACAAGTTAGCGATGCCCTCCACCTCCGCCGCCCCCGTGAAAGCCTCCTCCGCCTCCACCGCCACGGAAACCACCTCCTTCTCCGTGAAAGCCAGCGCCACCGCCTCGGAAGCCGCCGCCATTTCCATGGCCATAGCCGCCCCGGAATCCGTGCCCATAGTATCGGCCGCCGTAGTACCCGCCGCCCCAATATCCGCCCCACCAACCCCAGGGGGGATAGAAACCAAAGCCGAACGGGCTCCAGTATGGGTCCATGCCGATAAATGTGTAATCCCACATATAGGGGTCCCAATACCAGCCGGAATTAAAGCCGGAGACGCCAGCATACTCGCCGGCAATCTCGTTGTTGGCTTCGGCCAGGTATTGCGAGCGCAGATCGTTCCAGTTACAGAAATCGTCCGTGGCGTCGCGAACATTAAAACTAGCGGGCTTTCCCTTCGCAGCTTTGGCAAGCACAATTTCGCGATGGCTTTTCACCAACTTGTATTTTCCGTCGCCCACCCGGATCGCAGCCTTGCCTGTGAACACCTCTACAGTTGGATTACTGGCGTCGAACTCGTAGTAGCCGGTCTTCACAAGTTGCGTGGTTACGCCTCCGTCCAAAATCTCAAGATTGTTCTGCGGGTAAAGTTCATCCACTTCGACTGCTGCCCGGCCACTCTCCAGCTCCACCTGGGTCGGAGTAATTGAAGGTGAAATCATCTTCACCGCGCTGTTATTGTCGAGCCGAAAGAAAACCCCCGGCGTCAGCAGAATCTCCGCCTTTCCCGATGTTGTTAAAAGCACCTCGCCAACATTGACTTCGACGTTTCCAACATCCTTTTTGTTTACTTGCTTTCCATCGAGAAAGACCCCGCCCTCAATATAGTTCACCGTGCCTGGCCGGGCAGGGTTGGCGGCAAATGCTGGCACGCATAGAACTCCTATGCCGAGTAGCGCGATCAGCTTCACCGTGGTTGTCATCGCCGTTTACCTCTGTCCGTATAGAACCGGAAATCCGGAATAAGTTATGCCGTTGTGAAGCTTGGAGCCAAATTATGTTTACTAGAAGCCAAATTATCTTTCGTGGTGCGAAAATAACATTATGTGATGTCTTATAACCATTAGGCATCTTTGGAAGTTCCGCGTCTGCCACGCCGTTGGTGCTGGGCAAGAGGCAACAATGTGTTTCGCCGAAAAGTCGCGGAGTCTGTTGCCTAAGGACTATCATGCAATCTCTTTCCCTTTGCGGGCGCCTGGTGCGTGGCGCACACTGGACGTTCGGCGGTAGGCCCACACTGCATAGCTAACACCTGCGAGGAGCAAGATGTAGAACGGAATATGAACGAATGTTGCCAACGCCGTGAATCCGGCGAGAGGCAACCACGGCGCGCTTGATCGCCATGCGGTTATCCTGGACCTTGTTTCAAGGAATTCCAGAATGAACAAGAACACAAAGAATGTTATCAATCCCATGCATGCTGATCCCATATGAACCTGCCAGGCTGGAAGTTTGTTCATCTGATGTTCCCACATATCCATTCCGTCGTTGATTGTGCTTTCTACAGTAAGGATTGCGCAAGCGCCGCCAAACGCCGCCACAAGCAGTGTTGTCGGGCTGTGATTATACTCGTGGCTCGATTGTTTTTTCCTTTGTGCCATCCACATCACCAGCAAAGCGGTCAGTTTCTTACTTTCTTATCGTCAGGACCGGGCATTCCGCACCCACTATAATCCGGAAGGCTCCAGAAGTTCTCATCTCCATGTCGAGATGTGAGGTCTTTCGTATGCCGAGCACCAATAGGTCAATCGATTGTTCTCTGATGTGTTCAATAATTCGATCAAATGCGTTGCCCATTGCCACAAAGGTTATTGGATCGCAGAATTCCAGTGCCTGCTGTGGCAAAAGGCCATCAATAATGCCATAGAAGCGATTCCGAAGATCGGACAAAAGCTCTGGATGCCCGATAACGTTATCGTGGATCACATTGAGCACATCAATCCTGGCTCCAAAAGCTTCTGCCATGAGCACGGTATAAGTTGCTGCGCTGGCCGCGGCTGGCGTAAAGTCGGTGGCAAAGAGAACTCTCTTGAGTGGGAGAGTCTCTGAAGAAACGGGTTTGACCTGTGGGCCAACGGTGAGCGCAGGCCAACTGCTAGATCGCAGTATCTTCTCCGCCACAGAACCAATAATTCCACGTTCCAGCCTGCCTCCCCCATGTGTCCCCAGGACGATCATGGAAGGCGCATTTCTATCAGCAAGTTGCGAAATAGCGTCTTTCGGATTCCCTTCCAAAAGAGTGGGAATGGTTTCCACCGATTCCATTCCAAGGCGAAGTGCCTCCTGCGATAGGAGACGCATCAAATCGACTCTCTGCTGGCTCACTTTCCGGTCGCCGGTCTCAACCTCCATGGCAGCTTGTGAAAGCGTGAAGGCATGAGCAACAAAAAACCTCGCTGAGAAATAGGCGGCCATCCGCGCTGCGTAGAGTCCGGCGTTCTGGGAACATAGAGAGAAATCGGTCGCGAATACAACCGACTTAAGGTACAAAGCCGACTTGTCACCTATCACAGGCATCCTGGCTATCTCCCTGCGGAAAAGCTGAACCTCGCATCGCGCATCCTGGACACATTGTCCAAGTCTTCATGAACATGAGCCGTAGGTTGGAGGTGTCGCCTGCTCGCGCCGTGCTCGCGTACAAGCTCCAGCAATGTCCCGATGGGTCCTTTGGGGTCTGGACCATTGAGCAATACAATGCTCAGTTCGCGCCGGATCGGACCGTTGTCGAGTTGAATCGCCTTGACTGTCCCTAGCCGCAATGCTTTTTCAAGCGCCAGGCTAGGGACAAAACCAACGCCGAGGCCGGCCTCCACTGCGGAGATAATGCCTTCCGTCGAGTTCATGTCGAGAAATGTTTGAAGTTGCTGCCGCAGAATGCCATTCTGTTCAAGATATTCTTCAACAAAATGACGCATTCCTGATCCAACCTCTCGCAGTAGAATCGGCTCTTGAACCAGTTCGACAGCGCGTATGAATGGCTTCTTCGCCCAGCGATGATCGGGCTTCACTATGAGCGTCAGCTCATCTTCACCGAATGCTTCGAGCTTCAGATCAGGACGATGGGCGGGCGCCTCAATCAATGCGATTCCGATTTGATGCAGAGTCAGAGCCTGCAAGACATCATTTGTACTCCCACTCGTAACGTGGATTCTAAGCTTGGGCCATTCCCGCAAAAGATGAGGCAGCAGAGTCGGCAGAAGATAGACGGCGATGGTGTGTGAGGCTCCAATACTCAGCTCGACGCCCTCGAGTCCTCCAAACGGCGCAAGCGCGGCAATTGCATCGTTGGTAACTGCCTCGATCTGCCGTACATATTGTAAGAGCGTTGCCCCAGCAAGGGTGAGACTGGTTTCACGGCCAACGCGGTCGAAGAGCGCGATTCCAAGGCTCTCTTCCAGTGACCTGATCTGCGCCGTAACCGCAGGCTGGGTAATATGAAGCTCGTCTGCGGCCCTGCGATAATTCAGATTGTCCGCAACCACGCGAAAGACTTTCAGCTTGAAGTTCTCAATCATGGATTTGCTCCTGTCTCGTAGTTGAGCGTGGCGAGGGCAAGCCGGTATTGGTACTGTGCATCGGTGTTGCCAATTGCGGCATCGGTCTGCTGAAACTGCGCCTGGCTCAGCTCCACGATCGAGCTGAGTCCCAGTTGGTAGCGTGTTTGCGCCAGTGAAGAGCGCAGGTTTGCTTCTCTCAGCAGCTCGTCTGTCACGGCGACACGCTGATACGCAGTATTTGCCGCAAGCCATGCGGTGCGAACATCCCGGACAATCCTGTCACGCAAATCGCGGCTCTGTTCCGAGGCGGCCTGGGCGCGGATAGACGCTTCCTTTGCCTGGGCCGAGTAGAGGAAGCCATTGAAGATCGGAATATTCATGTTCACGCCGATGCCGCCCCACCAATTCGTAAGGTAGTATGCTGCGGGACGGATGGGGACGCTTCCTACGGTCCCCGCGGCGCTGATGGTCGGCAGCATCTGATCGCGCTGCGCATGGCTGAACTTGACGGCCGCCTGCTGGCTATAGGTCAAAGCCTGCAGGTCCGGCCGTTGCTTGAATGCGAGTTGCAGGAGTTGATCCGCATCTGCAGGAGGCGCTTGCAAGGTCGCATCGTCTTCGACCAAGTCATACGTTACCTGCCGATCAAGTCCCAAGACCGCATCCAATGCCGCCATCGTCGAGTCAACGTTGTTTTGAGCATCGAGCAATAACAGTTTGGCTTGCGATAAGTTGACATCGGCGAAGCTCAAGTCGAGAGTCGATTTGAGCTTGTTCTTTGTCAACTCGCTGATCTGCGTTTCCGTGGTCTGCCGAGTGCTGACGTTTTGTTCCGCGACCTTAAGCAGCGCCTGGGCCTGAAGAGCATTGAAGAACGCCTGGTCGGCGGCAAGAACTATGTCTTCAGTGGATGCAAGAGCAGTTCGCATTCTGTGCCTTTTCCTGGAGCTTTGAGGATGCCACAAGGTTACTGGTTCTTCCAAAGTCGGTAATCAGTTGGGTAAATCCTCCTCCTGCTCCCGCGTGCTCAAAGAGACGTGAGGCCGTGAGCGAGCCTGCCGAGATGCGGCTTGCATTTTCCGCATCCTCCGCAGTAATGCTGGCTGTTCCTGTCGGCAACTCGGCAGCTCTGGTTTCACGAACAACCTGATGCTGCGCCAGTGCAAGCAGTCGAGCAATACTAGCAATACGCAACTGAACCAAAAGCACCAGACATAAAC
>CAWFZU010000079.1:0-15527 GCA_963820195.1 uncultured Acidobacteriaceae bacterium
GAACCAAAGAACAAGGGCATAGAACTGAACGAAGTAAGTTGACAATAAAAATAATCTCGTCCACCAACTCCGGCAAAAACAACGGATAATTTCGTCGGAAGGCAGGTCCAGCGGGAGGCATTTTAGACGGTAGTAATATTCTAATCAGCGCCAGTTTTCCGTCCACGAACAGCGGTTTTGCTTCAAGTGGAACACCAAGAAAAAACGCTCCGTAATGGCAAGCTGTCACCCCAGCTGCCAGGTGTTTCTCCGGGCCTTCCTGCATTATGGAGCAATACGCCTGTCCAAGCCCTAACGACTGCACCTCCTTACCATTCACAAGATAGAATGTTGCCCCACGGTCCGAACGCTTGGGAGCGGGATGCTTCGTCTTAAACTCGACAAGCGACATTCCCAGGCGGACATCGCCCAGACCGAAGGTAGTGTTCTCCTTTGCCCACGGCTGTAAGGTTGATTGTGGCACTGGCGCCACTCGGTTCTCGTCGCCCGGATCGTAGGGAGAAATTTGATATGCAGGCAGTTGCGAAGTTGATTGCTGCACTGGCATTACTTGGCTCTTGGCCACATGGATGCAAACAAAGATCTCCAAAACAAGCAGCGCATTTCTTATAACTGCGTACATTTGAAGCCCCCTGGTATATTTACTTTCACGGCCTTCAGAGTATACAAAAGCTCCGCGCATAGCAATGGGCCGAGTACCCCAGGTGGGGATTTTCGGACCTGAGATTATGCTTGACTCTCCTCATATAGTATATACAATAAGCCTATGGGAATCACCTACGATCCCGCCAAGAATGAGCGTAATATCCGTGAACGCGGACTCTCCTTCGAGCGGGCGGCGGATTTTGATTTTGAGACCGCATTGATCGCGGACTATTCCCGGCACGGCGAGAAGAGACGCGTTGCGGTTGGCTATCTGGACAGGCGATTGCACCTGCTCTGTTACATTCCGCGCGCAGACGGAATCCGCGTGATCAGTTTCCGCAAGACCAACAAGAGGGAGGCAAAGCTCTATGGCAAACCGCAAACCATTGATTGACGAGGACGGCGAGGTCCGGGAGATTACATCCGAGGACGTTGCCCGCTTCAAGCCTTTCTCCGCGCTGCCCGCATCGGAACAAACCGTCTTGCTCAAACTTCGCAAGCGCGGACCGCAGAAGGCTCCCAAGAAAGTTCCAATCTCAATTCGACTCTCGCCGGATGTGGCGGAGGGGTTGCGCGCCACTGGCAGTGGTTGGCAAGGCCGGGCGGACGAGGCGCTCAGGTCGTTGCTGGCAGGTGGCCAGCTCTGACCAACCACAAGAGAACGGGTGCCCGAGGTCCGGATTTTGAGATCTGGGAAACCATGAACCTCAAACCGAAAGCCTCCTGAGCACGATCACCCCACAACCAGGCCGTATCGCCAAAAACGAAGAGGCCGGAGACTTTCGTCCCCGGCCTCTCAATCACGGCGAACCCGCAGCTTCCTGAACCAGCATCAACCTTTCGGCCTTCCGTTGAGGCTCCGGGTCTCCCCGTCTCCTCGCCTTCCAACCGCGCCGGCAATGGCTCTTCGAGTCTCCTCGAATCTCTCATCCTTCAGCGGTCCCGTGTAGCAAGTCCCCAGGTTTCCCCGGTTCCTCACTCCTCCAGTCCCGCCGTTCCGACGCCTCTTCGGGTCTCCCCGAATCCGGCATCCTCCGGTTGTACCGCTTCCACGTCTTCGAGCGTCCCCGAATCCTGCTTCCACGGCTGGGTCGATGATGACTCCCCGGCTGGTCTCGAACTTTGCATCCTCGGTCCTAGGCCGCGGATGAATCTTCGTGTCCTGCCAGGTCTTGCACATTCCTGCCAAACTCTGGATGCGTTCTCAATTTCAATTCGGCCTTCAGCAGCCGTTTCCAGCCGCGTACCGCCGTATTCAATTCAATTCCGCATCGTCTCTTTGGCGGGAACTGCGTTTCCAGGTCCCTACTGGGTCACCAGTTGGATAGACCTTAGAACGGATTCATCTGTGGAAGCAAGTGCAAAAAGAGAAACAAACTGTGGATTTCACCATTCCCAGTGCATAAATCAATTCGCCGGAGGCCCAAGTCTGAACAGCCATAAATCTGGGTTGCCCAGGTCCGGGGTCCCCACGAATTTGGGGTCCCCAGTGAGCGATCTTTGTTCGCTGGGGTGAAGGGACAGGTCTTCGTACGTGGGGTGGAGATCTCGTATTTGAGACCTGGGAAGCCAGGAACCTCAACCGGCAGGGTCTTTACTCCCTAACTTACTATGAAATACTGTGCCCCATCCTTTTCGCGTTCTCTGCGGAAAGGGTGGGAGACCACGAACCCCATGCGAGCGAACAGCGAGCGGCTGCCCCACCGCAGGTGGCTGGGATACCACGAACCTGATGGCGCGCAAGCGCCGGCTGGCCGCACCGCAGGTGCTTGCAGAAAATTACCGCGCGCGGCGCACAATAGAAGCAGTCGCAAATGCGAGGCCCAGATGACCATCATCCAATCTGCAGTACATCCAACCTTAGTCCCTGGTCCCTTAGTCCCTGGTCCCTCATTCTCTGGTCCTTTTTCCTGCCCATTTTCGCCGTTTCTTCCCCCATAATCCGGGACACCCCCACCCCCTCCCCCTGTGGAAAACGTCTTTCTGACCCGCGCATCGCTCGTAACCTAAATGGTTTCAACGTCATGCATTTTCGGCCTGTTGACGAATCAGTAACTGTAAACCGCGTTTTTTGTCTGCTTTTTGGTCAAAAAGGACGCCATTATGGACAGAACAGCCCGCATTTTCGCGTTTCCTGAGAGCCTGCAAGTACTGCAATTATCGATCGGGAAAAGCTGAGGCTTTGGCAACTCCAAACTACTTTTTCGCCCGCTTGTAGAACGGCGTCGGAACCTGTTTCGCCCGCACCTGATTGGCGCGGACCTGGACCATCACGTCTTCGCCGCTGGCGGCTACGGATGCGGGCACGAGCGCAAAGGCGATGTTGGTCTTGAGAAAGGGCGCGGGCGAGCCTGAAGTGACGACGCCGATCTCATGGCCTGCGAGGTCCAGCACCGGGTAGCCGTCGCGGGCGATGCCGCGCTCCACCATTTCCAGACCAATGAGCTTGCGCTTGGCTCCGCCGGAGGCTTGGACGGTCAACAATGCCTCACGGCCAATGAAATCGCCCTTGTCCAGCTTGAGCCAGTGTTCGTGACCGGACTCAAACGGATTGATGGTGTCGGAGATTTCGTGGCCGTAGAGCGGCATTCCCGCCTCCAGCCGCAGCGTATTGCGCGCGCCCAGGCCGCAGGGACGAATGCCGAACTCCGCGCCCGCGTCCAGCAGCGCGTTCCACACCTTTTCCGTCGTCGGCCCATCCGAGGGCAGGTAAAACTCGAAGCCGTCCTCGCCGGAGTAGCCGGTGCGCGCAATCAGCACATTGGGAACGCCGCACACCTCGCCGAAGGTAAACCAATAGTTCCTGATCGCCGCCAGATCGACTTTGGTCAGCTTTTGCAGGGTTTCCAGCGCCCGCGGCCCCTGCACGGCCAGTTGCGAGTAGCTGTCGGAGTCGTCGCTGATTTGTACCAGCGGCCGCTCGCCCACCTGCCGACGAATCCAGGCGTAGTCTTTGTCCTTGGTGCCTGCGTTGACCACCAGCAGATAATCGTCCTGGTTGAGCCGGTGGACCAGAATGTCGTCCACAAACGTGCCTTCCGGAGTGAGCAGCGCGGAGTAGTGGGCCTGGCCATCTTTGAGGCGCGCTGGCGTCGTTCATCGTGATGTGCTGGATGGCGGCCAGCGCGCCGGGACCGCGAAACCGAATCTCGCCCATGTGGCTCACGTCGAAGAGGCCCACGCCGGTGCGCACGGCCAGGTGCTCGGCAATCAGGCCGCCGCCAGTGCCGGGTACTCGACCGGCATATCCCAGCCGCCAAAATCCACCATCTTGGCCTTCAGCGCGCGGTGGGTGGCGTTGAGGGCGGTCTTCTTCGGCGTGGCGGCAATGGGCGAAGCTGGGAGGGTCATGGAGAATCCTTTCGGGCGCCGTGCTGTACTCTCTTCACGATAGGGAGTCAGCGCGGCGGGGTCAAACCCCGCATTCCGGCGTAGGATCAGATCGCAGGCAACCCGCGAGGCAACGCCGGACTCTTACCTATGCAGTGGGTAAGCTTTGAGGCCAGCCCGCGGAGGAAGAGATGGAGATTCGATTGTGCAATGCGCTGGCGCTGATGCGCTGGCATGGTTTCAGTTCTTTGAATAGCAGTGTCACGAGCGAAGACCTTACCTGGCTGCTGATCGGAGTGGTACTCACGGTCGTAGTGTTTTGGGTGATCAGGCGGCGCAGGAGATGGTTTTAGGCCAGCACCTCCGCGCTCTTCCGCTTCAAATCCTGCCAAACCGGGCGCGCACCATTCACAGATGGGCGGCCAGTTGCTTCTCTGGTCACCGCTTCCGTGCTCGCCAGAAGGAACTTAGGCCCAGGTAGAGGAAGACAGCCATCACCCCAGCGGTGAGCAGAAACGTCCGGTGATCGGGGCCGTGAGCCCAACTCGCCCTTGTATTCCACAGCTTCGGAGCAAAAACCACCACAGGCAGCAGGAAGAAGGCGCCCGTTACCTCCAGCCACAGGATGCCGCCGACTCTGCGGAAGGGGCGCAGGAATCCGCCCACGCCGCGCGCGAGGCCCGCTGTAGCCCGCCCGGCTGCCTGACCTTCTACCCGTCCGCGCACTCCGGCGGCAACAGCATGCGCGGTGGTGGCGGAGTGTGCCGGAGCACTCTGCGCGCCGCCGACCATGCGCTGGCCGGCGATCCGCCCGGCAACCCGTAGCCCGATGCCCAGCGCTCGCCCTATGTTCTCTGGTCTCATCTTCGATATGATGGTAGCAGCGACGGTTGCGGCGCCGCTATTTCGGCAGATTTTCGCTGATTCGCACTTGCCAGCGAACTGCAACGGAAGTAATGTAGAGGAATCCTGCGCTGCCCGGCGCTTGTGAGCATGCACCGGCCGCCGCCCTGGAGGTGCCCATGACAACCCGTCTGCGCGAACTCATTCAGCAGTTGAGCGAGGCCATCCACGAGTCGGTCATCGAGAGCGAGCAGATCGCCGGCGTAGTCCAGGATATCCGCCAGCACGGCTTCGACGTGTTGCTGATGCTGGAGGCCACCATTGGCCTCAACGATGTCGCGGCGCGAGAGGCACGGGAGGCCGAAGCAGGAGCAGGCGAGAACGGCGCCGAGCCGCCCTTTACCCAGAACGATCTCAGCTTTCTCCGCTCCCTGCGCATCACCGTCGCCGGCGAGACGGACAACGCCACCGAGCCGAACACCCGCTAACCTACCCCGCCAACTCGCTCATGCTGTATCCCTGCTCAACGGGGCCTGAGTCGGCACGTCGTCATCCTCCGTGGACAACCAGGACCACCTCAGTAGGAGTTGAAACCCGTTCAATCACTTCAACAGAACGTCAGATAAAGCGGCGTACCCATGGTCATTCAGGGCGTTAGGAGTTGCCGGACGCTTTTTTGCGGCTATGTGCAGATGATATTGCTCAATCCGCGCGCAGATTTCTTCCACTTCCGGTACGATATTGAAGGTACCTATTACAGAATGAGCCTGCAAGCCAAGCTGGAAGCTGTCATCTACGCCGCGGAAGAGCCGGTCACACTGGCCCAGCTCGCCGCCCTCTTTGCCGCCGACGCCCTCGAATGGAAGGCGCAGCAGGAAGCCGAGTCTGCCCGTCTGGCCGAGCTACAACCCTACCTGGGCGAGGAGTTCGCCCTCCTGGATGCGCCGGCAAAGCTCCATCCGGAACTGGATTCAGCCCTTTCCGATGACCTTGATCTGGAGATCGATTCTGCCGGGACTCCCACTGAAACTGTACTGAACCCGGAGACTGCGCCCAGCTCTCCGGCAGACGCGGAAGCGAGCCATGAAACGCCCCCAGAGAGCCTCCTCGACGCGCCCGCAGGTGCAAAGGCCTTGCCGGAAGGCGCGACCACCCCGGAAGCCGAATCCGCCACAGAAGCCGAGTTGACCGCCGAAGCCGAGTTGGAACTGAGGCGCATCGCCCGCCTGCGCGACCGCGAGGTCCGCGAGATCCTGCGCCCGTTGCTCGACGAACTGATCGCCTCCTATGCCTCCGACGGCCGCGGCGTCGAGATTCGCGAGATTGCCGGCGGCTTCCGCATGGCCACCAAGCCCGAGTGCCACGACGCCGTCCGCCACTTCGTCAAAAGCCTCAAGCAGCCGCTCAAGCTCTCGTTGCCGGCTCTGGAAACCCTGGCCGTCATCGCCTACAAGCAGCCCGTCACCGCCCCTGAGGTCAACGAGATTCGCGGCGTGGATACCTCCGCCGTCTTCGGCTCGCTGCTGTCCCGCAAGCTGATCACCACCGCCGGGCGCAAGCCGGTCATCGGCCGGCCCATCCTTTACAAAACCACGCGCGAGTTCCTGCTCCGCTTCGGCCTCAAGGACGTCTCCGAGCTGCCCTCGATGGAGGAGTTTGAAAAGCTGGCCGCGATCGAACTCGAAGAGCCGGAGCCGGTGGCCGGGGAAGACTCCGGGCAGAGATTTAACCCTGCCTTCGGCCCCGAATTCGACGAATCCGCCAGCGAGGAGCTGGAAGACTGCGACGAAGGCCAGGAACGCTGAACTGGGGTCCACTGAAAGCGCCCACTGACGACCGCCGAGACGGCGGCCAGCAACTAACCCACCACCCCCGCAGAGGCCGCTCCTGCTGCGCCTCCCCCTACAGAGCAGGCAGAAACCGAGACGTTCCCCCATGGCGAGTCCCAAAAAGAGTAAGCCCGAAGCGATCCGCAACCGAAGCCACTGAACCCAAGGTTAGAAGCCGCGCCGGAAGCAGCAACCGAAACCGAAGCTGAAGCCGCCGCCGAAGCTGTTTTTGCAGCGAAAGTAGAAGCCGCTGCGGAAGAAGAGCTCGTAGCCGAAGAGGCGGTAGCGCAGGCCGAAGATGAAGCCGAGACCGAAACGGAAGCTGAAGACGGCCCTGAGCCCGAAGCCGAAGAAGACTCCGAAGGCGATGCAGTGTTCATTCCCCAGCCGCGTCCCCCCGCCAAGCTGGAGCGCCTGCAGAAGATTCTCGCCGCCGCCGGTGTCGCCAGCCGCCGCCGCGCCGAGGAGATGATCGAGCAGGGCCGCGTGCAGGTCAACGGCAAGGTCGTCACCGTGCTGGGCACCAAGGCCGACGCCGCCCGCGACCACATCCGCGTGGACGGCAAGCTGCTCCAGGGCCCCGAGCGCCATCCGCTACTTCGTCCTCAACAAGCCTCGCGGCTTCGTCACCACCGTCAAAGACCCCGAGGGCCGCCCCACGGTGATGCAGTTCTTCGACAAGATGAAGGAGCGCCTCTACCCCGTCGGCCGCCTCGACTACCTGAGCGAGGGCCTGCTCGTCGTCACCAACGACGGCGAGCTGGCCAACCGCCTCACCAAGGCCTCTTCCGGCGTGGAAAAAACTTACCTCGTCAAAGTCGCCGGCCAGCCCACCGAAGCCGAGCTGACATTCTCCGCGGCGGCGTCGCCATCGAGCGTGGCAAGCCCGGCTCGCCGCCAGGTCCGCACCTCCCCAGCCCGCATCCGCCAGGTTCGCCAGGGCGACAATCCCTGGTACGAAGTCGTTCTCATCGAGGGCCGCAACCGCGAACTGCGCAAGATGTTCGAGGAGATCGGCCATTTCGTCGAAAAAATCCGCCGCATCGGCTACGGCCCTCTGGTTCTCGATCAGGAGCCGGGCAACCTGCGCGAGTTGCAGCCGGAGGAAGCTGGCCGCTCTGCGCAAGGCCGCCGAAGGCAAGCTGCGCACCCCCAAATCCAAGGAACTCCGCCGCCGCAACCTGCTCGACGCCGGCCTGCTGCCGACCGTCCTCCCCAAGCCCAGCAGCCGGCCGCGCATAGCCACACCGCTGGCTCCGCCGCCCGCCATCGCAGCCCGTCCAAGCGGCTTTCGTCCGAAAAAATTCGGCGCTGACCGACCAACACGCGCGGCGGACTCCTTTGCCAGCGGTGCAGCCAACAAATTCTTCCGCCCCGCCCGCCCCAGCGCGGAGGGCTTCCGCCCCGCCGCAGGCCGCACCTCAGCTCCCAATCCTGTACGCAGCTTCTCTCGCGCGGAAGAAGAGCGTCCCGGCCGCGCAAGCACGGGTACTCCAGCCAGTTTTGGCTTCAACCGCCCCGCCGGACGCAGCTTTGACCATCCGGATTCGCGCCCAGCCGCCCGCTCCGCCGCACGACCAGCGTGGAAGAAGGACGACCGCCCCGCTCGTCCGCCCGCGCGCTTTGCCGAAGGTTCAACAGGAGAAGCCCGGCCCGCTCCAAGCCGTCCCTTCACCCCCAAACCCGCGTGGAAGAAGCCAGAACGCCCCTACAGAGCAGATCGCCCTGCCCGCCCGGAACGACTGGCAAGGCCAGACTATAAGCGCCAAGCCCCACCTCGCCGCGAACCACCCACGCGCGAAGCACGAGTTTTTGACGAGGACCTCGGCCCAGTCCGGCCACCCAACCTTCACATCGAGGAGATCACGGGTCAAGAACGTCCAAGCACGAACCGCCCCAGCCCATCCCGGTCGAGCGCGCCGCGCGCCGGTTACAGCCGTCCCGGTTCAAGACCATCCGCCGCCGGTCTGCCCAGCGCGCCCCGGCCATACTCCGACAAGCCCAGACCCAGCTTCGATAGATCAGCTGCGCCGGATCGTTCCAGCTCGTCAAGACCTAGCGCACCCCGTCCTCGCCCGGACCGTCCGGCAAGTGACCGTCCCGGCCGCTCCGGCTACACCCGCCCCGAAGGCACGCGACCTTACACAACCAGCAGCGGCAAACCCCGCGCCGGCGGCGCGCGCACCAGCAGCAAGCCTGGCACCTTCGCTAAAGCCGGCCCCGGCTGGAAACCCAAGTCCAGCTTCAGCCCCGGCAAGCCCGCCTCCGGCTCGCGCTCCAAGCCGAAGCCCGGAAGCTCCGCCAAACCCAGCCATAGACTCAAACCCGGCGGCAAGCATCCTGCCGGCAAACCCGCCGGTAAGAAACGCAACTATTGATCACTCCACCAGGCTCAACAGCACCTTCACATTGCGCTCCTCGTCGCCGGGCTCATCCACCGGGGTTTCGGCGATGAAGGCGGCGTGGGCGAAGCGCGTGTCGTTGAGCAGGCGGCGGAAGGGCTCCAGGCCCATGGTGCCCTTGCCGATGTGCTCATGGCGGTCGAGCTTGGAGCCGCGCGCGGCCTTGGCGTCGTTCATGTGCCAGACGCGCACGGCGTCGAAGCTGACCGTCGCGGCGGCCTGCTTCATGGTCTCCTCGTAGCCCTCGGCGGTGACCAGGTCGTAGCCGGCGACGTGGGTGTGGCAGGTGTCCAGGCAGACGCCGACCGGCGCGGTCGGCTTGAGCCGCTCGACCAGCTCGGCCACCTGCTCAAAGCTGCCGCCCAGCGAGAACTCCGCCCCGGCGGTGTTTTCGATGAGGATGTGGAACGGAGTTCCCTGCCACGGCAGGCCGTCAATGGCTCGCGTGATCGAGTCGGCGGCCAGCTTGAGGCCCTCGTCGCGCGTCAGCCCCTTCCACGAGCCGGGATGCAGCACCAGGTACTCGGCGCCCAGCGCCAGCGCCCGCTCGATCTCGCCGCGAAAGGCCGCGATGCTCTTCTCGCGCACCTCGTCCGACTGGCTGCACACGTTGACCAGGTAGCTGGTGTGGATGACCAGCGGGCCGACATCGAGTGCGGCGCGCAGCTCCTTCATGCGCGCGGCCTGTTTGGGGTCCACCTTGGGCGCGCGCCACATGCGCGGACTCGACGAGAAAATCTGAAAGGTGTTGGCGCCAATCTCCCGCGCCCGCTCGACGGCGTTTGATGCCCCGCCTGTTGTGCCGAGATGGATGCCGATGCGTTTGGTCATGGGAACATTCTAATGGGTGATATGCGTCACCACCGCAGATTACCAACGGTTGGGCAGCCGTAATCATGCATTTTTTTTAATTTAACCATAATATTTCTTCATGAATGATCCTCTTGTTTCACTTTCCCAGGTTCTGACCGAATCCATCCTGCCTAACCTGAAATCCCTGCAGGCGAATCAGGCAGAGCAGATCGAAGCCAACGACCGGCTGGAGAATTCCATCGAGGAACTGCGACTGCATCTGGAGTCGGAGTTCAGTTTCCTCTCGGCGCAGTTGACGGCCTGCCGCGCGGAGCTGGCGGCCGCGCAGGCAACCTACTATGCGACGCAAGTGCAGCGCGGACTGCTTGCGCCGGATATCATGACGCTGATCCACTAATCAGATCGCTGGGAGCGCCTTATCGACGGGTGCCCCACCCTCGCCGCGTTTTTTTATTGTTGCGGCTAGGGTGGGAGTCCGCAGACCCTGGACCGGCCCCCGTTCTCCCGGAGAGCCTGTAATAATCTCCAGTATGCGAACCGTGCTGACAGCAGAGCGGCTTTGGGATGGGATCAGGCTGCTCGACTGGCCAGTGGTGGTGATTGAAGACAGCCGGATCGCGTCCATCTCCTCGCGCGCGGCGGTCGAATTACCCGCTGAGGCCCGTGTTCTCGATTTTCCCGGCGCAACGCTCGCGCCCGCCTTCTTCGACGTGCATATTCACGGGGCCAAGGGCCACGACGTGATGGAGGCTACTCCCGCGGCGCTCGACGCCATGGGCAGCTTTCTCGCCGCGCACGGCACGGGCAGCTTTCTGGCCACTACGGTCACCGCGCCGCTGGATGCGACGTTGCGCTCGCTCTCCGGGCTGGCAAAACTACGTGGCGCGGCCGGCGGTTGCGGGCCAGGCGCGGTCCATCGGCATTCATCTGGAAGGCCCGTTTCTTTCGCACACCAAGCGTGGCGCGCAGCCGGCGGAAGACCTGCTGGCGCCCGACATCGCCACCTTTGACCGTTTGTTTGAGGCTGCCGAGGGCCGCATCCGGCTGATGACGCTGGCGCCAGAGCTGCCCGGCGCAGTCGAGCTGACCGCGCACGCTACGGCGCGCGGGGTTACGCGTTTCGCTGGGCCACTCGAATGCCACCGCCGCCGAGACACGCGCCGCCATCGCCGCCGGAGCCGTCAGCGCAACGCATACCTTCAACGCCATGCGTCCGCTCGACCATCGCGAGCCGGGAATTCTGGGGACGTTCTGACCGACGACGCGCTCTTTGCCGAGTTGATCTGCGACGGCATTCACGTTGCTCCGGAGATGGTGAAGCTGTGGTGGCGGGCCAAGAGGACCGGAGCGGGCGATTCTGGTGACCGACGCGATGAGCGCCACGGGAATGCCCGACGGCGAGTATCGGCTGGGAGGCTTTGCCGTGCAGGTGGCCAACGGCCGAGCTACGGCCAACGGCGTTCTGGCCGGCAGCGTGTTGACGCTGGACCGACGCGCTGGCTAATTTTATGGAGTTCACCGGCGCGCCGCTGGAGCAGGCTCTGCGGCTGCTGACCGTCAACCCGGCTGCGATGACCGGACTGGGCGATCAGGCTGGTTCGCTCGGCATTGGAGAAGCGGCTAATTTTGTGGCACTCGACGAAGCGGGAAAGCTGGTTGGGTCGGTGGTGAATGGACAGGCGGCTTTTACTCGGAAGTAAGTGGGACAAGCCGAGGATTGCGGTTTCCCCCAGGAGCTGCGAAAAACCTTACACTTTCGGCTCTAAAAAGCGGTATTTACCCCCAAAATGGCCTCAAAAAGGGGCGAAATTCGCCCTTTCTGTTTACTATTTCGGGCAAATATATACTTGACAAATCAAGTCAGATGGCCTATGATTTGAAGTATGGAAGCCCCAAAAACACTCCGAGACGCCATCATTTACTTCGCCGATCCCGACAACTGCGTGGCCTATATGGTCGCCCATCGCTGGCCCAAAGGCGTGATTTGCCCCACTTGTGGGCGGACAGACGTTACCTGGCTCGCCACTCAGCGCAAATGGCAGTGCAAGAGCGCCCATGCCAAGCGGCAGTTCTCCGCCAAGGTAGGGACCATCTTTGAGGACTCTCCGTTGGGCCTTGAGAAGTGGCTTCCGGCAGCGTGGATTATCGCCACTGCCAAGAATGGCGTTAGTTCCTGCGAAATTGCCCGGTCCCTTGGCGTCACTCAGAAAACCGCGTGGTTCATGCTTCATCGCATCCGCAAGGCCATGCAAAGCGGCTCCCTGATGAAGATGGGCGGCAATGGCGGCGAAGTTGAAGCGGATGAAACTTTCATCGGCGGCAAAGCCCGCAATATGCACAAAGATGTGCATGAGCGCCGCATCTCTGGCGGAGGCCGGAACGTCCAAGACAAGACTATCGTCATGGGCATTTTGGAGCGCGGCGGTCGCGTTCATATTCAGGTAATCGCAGACCGGCAAAAGCACACTTTGCAGCCCATCGTTCGGAAACACGTCGAAGCTGGATCGGCTCTCTTCACTGATGAGATGGGCGGATACAAAGGACTGAATGACGAATATCTCCATCAGATCGTTGACCACGCTGTGAGGTACGTGAATGGCCGGGTACACACTAACGGCATGGAGAATTTCTGGAGCCTCTTGAAGCGGGGTTTGAATGGAACCTATGTGAGTGTTGAGCCTTTCCATCTGTTCCGCTATCTCGATGAGCAGGTATTCCGCTATAACAATCGCGCAACCCCAAAGCATCCCCGCACCGATGCTGACCGTTTCTCTGCCGTCCTCTCGCAAGTCGCTGGCAAGCGCCTTACCTATGCAGAGGCAACCGGCAAGGTGGGACAAACGATTAACTAACCCAAGCCGAAAGAAGCGCGGAAGGCGCGCACGACAATGACTGCTAAGAAAGAATCCGCTTCCACGCTTGCCGCTCACACTGGCAAATGGGCTGTGACCATGACCCAGGTTGCAATCCGCCGTGCCATCGCCGACAAACCTTGGCCGCATTGGCATCTTTTGACTTTTAACGGCCCGGATGGTCGCGAATCGCGCGGCGTAGTTGACATGGTAGCGATTCGCAAAGATCATAGTGAACCAATCGCCGGGACGAAGCGCGGGGATGCCTTGCATATCATCCTGATTCAGGTCAAGGGTGGCAGCGCCCCAAAGCCTACGGCGGAGGACGCGGCGCGGCTCCGCATTGTTGCCGGCCGTCATGGAGCTTGCGGCGTATTGCTGGCAGCGTGGAAGAAAGGCAGCGAAGCACGATTCTATTCCCTGCATAAGAGGCTCTCTGAGTGGAACGAAGTGGACGACTTACGAAGCGTGTTCGGATGACTTAGGCTTCGGTCCGCGTTTCCGCTCGCCTTTGGCTTTGCGCTCTTCCACGCTCGCTCGTATCTCCGCATCAATTTCTGCTTTCACCTTTGCGGGATCGGCCCTCAATATCGCGTCCATCGCCGCATCAAACTCTTTTTGTTGTTTATTCACCATGCTCTCCCCATCATATCGGGTGGCAAGATGACGAAACCGTCTGCGTCCGATGGCAGGTTTTGAACGTCATCTTTGATCCCGTTGAGTGTTTTCTCCCCAAATTGGTAACAAAGAAATCCCGTTGAGCCGAGCATTGTAGCGAGTGCCCGGCGCATCTCAGTATTACCCTTTCTCCTTTCGTGCATCAGCCTGAACGTTTCGTAAGCTACAAAGTCTGCGGGTTGCAGCCCGATAAAGTCCTCAGCGCCACCAGGAGTGCAGGTTTCCAGCCTATGCCCATACTTGAATTTGGGGTTATCCTTCATTGCATAGAACACCCGCACGGCGTCTAGTTCGAAATCCCCGCGATCAACTATAACTGCAAACCTATCCTCTGGCCGGTAGCCTGCCTCGTCCATTTGCTGCGCAACGACAGCGATCGCAGTTTTGAAGCACACGAGGTATGGATGCCCCATTTTGATTTGGCCTTCAGGGCTAATGATCTGCCTATACGAATCGACGAAGATACCGCAGCTTATTCCGTGTAGCTTCTTGTGCTGTGTCTTCAATATCTTCAGCATTTCCTTGCTGTAAGCTACTCTACGAGGCTTGCTCCAGCCATCGTATTCTCATGTACCGGCATTTAGGTGTGACGCGTGATACCGCGGAACTCCTTCTAAATCGTTCTTCCTTTTCCAACGCTTCTCAACTATTTCCCATGCCTGCTGACCGCCAAAAAATCCTCCCACTATGTAGCTTTTTGGTTCCAAAGGAGGAGCGCCAGTGAGGCGCACGCCTTGAGGGGAATCGTGGCTCTCGTCGCAGAAGAATTTGAAGATCAAGAAAAACCTCCGCGCGGGATCATGGGCGGAATGTAAACATCCCGCAATCTCACGAATAGAGATCATGCCGCACCCCCATCATGGACTCTTGTCTCTGATTCGTCAAGTATATATTTGCCCTATTTCGTTACTTGGTAAAAATTACATCCTATTGATTCAGTGGGAGTTACAGGCGAGGAAAGGGCCCAAAAAAGGTTTTCCACAGGGAGGGGGGGTGGGGGTATGCCGGATTTTAGGGGAAGAAACGGCGAAAATGGGCAGGAAAAAGGGACCAGGGACTGAGGCATTAGGACTGCGCGCGTTGGAGATTGGATGGTGGTCATATCGGCCTCGCATTTGCGATTGCTTCTATTGTGCACGCGGGAGGGGAAATCATCTGCAAGGGACTGGCGGTGCGGCCAGCGGCTCGCTATTCGCTCGCATGGGGTTCTTGGAATCCCCGGTCCCAGAAGCGGGACCTGGGGCACCCGTCATTTATTGCTCATGGAGATCTACGCCATCCGTCACCCAACCACCTCCAAAGCAGCGCCGTTTAGCATCAGTGAGCTATCCGTTTTCGACGCGCGACTTGATATCTGAATATGCCGCTTCGATGAGCCGGGTTAACGCACCGGTGTTCGTGTAGATTCCTGGCTTGAGCTTGACATGGCGCATGAACTTGCCGTCGCCCTGTAGCAGACCAGCCGGGTCGGGCAGCGCCGAACCTTGATAGAAGCCGACATTTACATGCGCCGTGAAGGCATTGACATAGGCGAAGGGGAAATCTCCCAGGCACGCAACCGGACAGCCGTCATGAAGGAGTTCGCGGACTTCGTCCCCACACTCTCGCATGACCTGGAACCACTGGCGTGCAAGGTCTCCAAGCTCGCCCTGATGCTGTCGTAACCAAGAATCGACGGCGGGATCGCGTTTCAGGGCGCCGTCATAACGAAGCAATTCGGTTCTGACCATTGGACTCCTTTACCCTTCGATGCGTAAATGGGCCTCACGGATTGTGGAAAGGATAGGATTGCAATAATCAGGGTACGCCACCCGCCGCAACCCGCCCGCTCATCGCGATAAAACTGCGATGAACGGGGCACAGCTTTCAGGGTTCAGGATGATTCTTCGGGGCTGATGAGCGGGCCACCTGCCGCATCACTGTGGCTTTGCCGGATGCAAGGGCTGCGGCTCTGTCCGGCTTTCGCGGGGCAAGGCTCCAACTTCGATGGCTTCGCCCAGCGCCAGCGGCAGTTCCTGCTGCTGCGATTTGTACGACTCGTAGGCTCTCACGATGCGCTGAACCAGCACGTGGCGCACAACGTCGCAATCCTCGAAGTGGCAGAAGTGGATGCCCTCGACGCCGCCGAGAATGTT
>CAWFZU010000080.1:0-9979 GCA_963820195.1 uncultured Acidobacteriaceae bacterium
GAACCAGTGGCTGCAAAGGCAAAACGATCCCGCCAATGTTCGCAGCAAGGTGGAATGGGGCGGCGGCGGCCTGATGGACATCGGCTGCTATCTCATTCACACGGCGCGCTACTCCTTCCGCCAGGAGCCTCGCCGCGTGGTAGGACTCATCGACTGCGACCCGCAATTGGGCATCGACCGGCTCGCCTCGGCGCTGCTCGACTTTCCCGGCGGCCAGGCGGTCTTCACGTGCAGTACACAAATGATTCCCCATCAGCAGATTCAGATCCTTGGCACGCGCGGATGCATCACGCTGGAGATTCCCATCAACGCGCTTCCTGACCGGCCGGCCCGCTTGTTCATCGACTTCAGCGGCGATCTGCGCGGCGCAGGCATTGCGACCGAGAGCTTTCCCGCCTGCGATCAGTACACGCTGCAAGGGGACGCTTTTGCCAAAGCTGTCTTTGACGGCGCGCCGGTGCCTGTTCCCCTGGAAGATTCGATCCGGAATATGGCAGTGATTGAAGCCATCTTTAACTCCGCCAAGTCGGGCCGATGGGAGACATTGCCGCGATGAAGAACCTGCCACTCGCGAAGGTCTATCAGTTGCTCGAGCCGGGGCCGGTGGTGCTGCTGACCACATCCCACAAGGGCCGCGCCAATGTGATGACCATGTCCTGGCAGACGATGGTCGAGTTCGAGCCGCCGCTGATTGCCTGTGTCGTTAGCAACGCCAATTACAGCTTTGCCGCGCTGCGGGTGACGAAAGAATGCGTGATCGCCCTGCCGGCTCTCGAACTCGCGCTCAAAGTCGTGGCGGTCGGCAACTGCTCGGGCCGGGATGTGGACAAATTCAAGCGATTCGGTCTGACGCCGGCGCCGGCCGAGTGCGTCGCGCCGCCGCTGGTGGCCCAGTGCTTCGCCAATCTCGAATGCCGGGTGGTCGATACTCATCTCGTGAACAAGTTCAACCTCTTCGTACTGGAGGTTCTCAAGGCCTGGTACGATCCAGCACAGAAGAAGCCGAAGACCATTCATCATTGCGGACACGGAGAGTTCGTCGTTGATGGGGAATTGATTAAGCTGAAGTCCAATATGCCGTGAGATATACGCGCATATCTTTAAAGTGCGACCTTAAGACCAAGCACTCTATCGCCCGCATCCTATCCGGTGCCTGCACCCTATAATCCATCCAAAGGGGAGGTCATCTTGAAAACCACTCGACACTATCGCTTCTGCGCAATAGTTCTGGTTTTGCTGGCGCTGATTCCGGCAGCCGAAGCAAGCGCGCAGCAACTCTCGCCGAAGTTGCAGAACGCCATTGGCCACTGGCAGATCATCAACAGCGACGGGCCCGGAGGCCAGGCGGAGATCTACCTGGAGAATGGCAAGCTCTTTGGCCGGGTCACGCAGGTGCGCCCCGGACGTACGCCGCGCGATGTATGTGACAAGTGCTCCGGCGAATATAAGAACCAGCTGATTCTGGGCATGGTTTTCATGCGCAACTTCCATCCGGACGGTGACGATTGGGTGGAGGGAACTGTTGTAGACCCGGAGAATGGCAAGGAATACAAGGGCAAGATCTGGGCTGTCGGCAAAGACAGTCTCCATCTGCGCGGCTATATCGGAATCTCCCTGCTGGGTAGGACCGAGAGCTGGGTCAGGATCCCCTGAGCCGGTGGACGGTGACCCACATCATCAATCTGGGCGCGCCAGTTCTTGATTGGCCTGACCGAGCAGCACACTCAGCGCGGCGTGGCGCGGCGCATAGGCTTGGGATGAGTGCATACCGGAGTAGCAGGGAATTGGGATGAAGCTTGTTGAAAGAAAACCAGAATCTTGCGCAAATTCAAACGCCCGTAACATTGGCCGCAGACAATTGAATACGGAAGAAATTCTGCAAGGGAGAGATCCGTGAAGAAAACATTAATTGTTGTTGGATTGTTGATTGTGGCCTTGAGCTCGTCTCAGGCGCAGAAGTTGACCGGGGCGGGCGCGACCTTCCCCTATCCCATTTACTCCAAGTGGTTCAGCGAGTACAGCGCGGCGCATCCCGGCGTCGAGATCAACTATCAATCGATCGGCTCCGGCGGCGGCATCCGCCAGATGGTAGGCGGCTTAGTGGACTTTGGCGCCACCGATGGTCCTGCCACCGATGAGCAATTGGCTCCGTCCAAGACCAAGTTGATTCACCTTCCCACCGTGATGGGCGCCGATGTGCCGGCCTTCAATGTTCCCGGAATCACGAGCCTGCGCTTCAGCGGCGATGTGCTGGCTGACATCTTCCTGGGTAAGATCACCAATTGGAGCGACCCGCGCATCGCCAAGGACAATCCGGGCGTGAATCTGCCCAACCTGAAGATCATCGTCGTGCACCGCGCCGACGGCAGCGGAACCACCTACATCTTTACCGATTATCTGAGCAAGGTCAGCCCGGAGTGGGCCGCAGGCCCCGGCAAGGGTACATCCATCGCCTGGCCGACAGGCGTGGCCGGCAAAGGCAATGAGGGCGTGGCCGGCTATGTACGCCAACTGAACGGTTCGATTGGCTACATTGAACTGATCTATGCGCTACAGAACAAAATCAGCTACGGGGCGGTCAAGAATGCGGCCGGTATCTATATCACGGCTACGATCGAAGGCGTGACCGCGGCGGCCGCCGGCATCAAGCAGTTTCCCAACGACTACCGCATCTCCATCACGAATGCGCCCGGCAAGGATGCCTATCCCATCTCCAGCTTCACCTGGCTGCTGGTGCCGCTCAAGTCCGCCGACCCAGCCAAGGGCAAGGTGATCAAGGACTTGCTGAATTGGATCGTCACCTCCGGCGAGAGCGAAGCGGCCGGCCTCTCCTATGCGCCGTTGCCCAAGAACCTGGTGCAGAAGGAACTCAAAACCATCTATTCGTTGCAGTAGCACCATTACAGTTGTGTACCCCACCCTCGCCGCGTTCTTGTTTTTGCGGCTAGGGTGGGATGCCACGAACCCCCGTCCCGCAGATATCTGCGGCTGTGGACCGTTGCGCAACAGCTGTGCTACGATGGCCGACGGAGGAAAGTTATGCGGAAAGTGGTTCGGATTCTGGTGGTTAGCGCCTTGGTTTTCTTGCCGGCAGCTTCCTTTGCAGGGGAGAAATTCGACGGTAATTGGCTTACAACTCTAACCTGTCCCGCAAAAGGCAACACCGAAGGCTACACCTGGAAGTTTCCCGGCGTGGTCACTGCCGGCAGCTTCCGCGCGGAGCATGGCACAGCGGATCAACCCGGCTATCTGCTGATCACAGGTCCCATCGCGGACAACGGCTCAGCGAAGCTTTCTGCCTCTGGCATTGTCACCTCCAGGAAATATGCCCGCGGAATTCTTGCGCATGGGGGCGAGGAATACAGCTACAATATCAAGGCCCAATTCAAAGAGGCGTCGGGCTCTGGCACCCGCGACGAAGGCCTCGGCATCGTAGGCCGCCCTTGCACCTTTGAGTTCGTCAAGCAGTAATCCACGAACAAGATTGGCGGGAGCCAAAATCTTCCATGCCCCACCCCCTCCGCGTTTTTCGCGGAGGGATGGGAAGACATGAAGATGATCCTCGGAATTTAGCCTTCCAGATGTTCCCCGATCAGCCGGTCGACAAGCGCCATCAGGTGCTCCCCAGTCCGTGGCAGGATGAACGCTGAATTTGCCTCGTCCCAGTCGAGCTTGAAGCTGGTTGACAGCGCCGAAATCCAGATCTGGCGAACCGGCGCGTTGGGCGTAATCACGAACTTACCCGCCGGCTCCTCAAAGGCCACGTTCAAGACGCCGTTCTGTTCATCGACCTCAAAACCGGACTCCGCCTCTTCCTCGCGCATAATCAAGTGCTGCATCAGCGAGTTGAGAGCTGCTTCGGCAACGTGGCGAAACTGCAATTCATCCAGCATACAACCCAGTTTACAACTTCTGTCGCGGCATCCCGTTGCTGACAGAACATCGCACCGCGAATGAAATTTCAAACAAAATGCCGGGATGGGGATGCATTTCCACTGTGGATGTGCTAACTTACTAACCAGTTAGTTAAGTATGACCACAACAGCCCCAACCCGTTCCCAGACCGAACGCGCCGACCAGACGCGCGCCCGCATCCTCGACGCCGCCATTCGCGAATTCAGCGAAAACGGCTTGGCCGGCGCGCGCACTGAGCAGATTGCCGAGGAGGCCGGCGTCAACAAGGCTCTTCTTTACTACTACTTCAAAGGCAAGGAAGACCTCTACGCCGCCGCGCTGGAGCAGGTGATCGACCAGGTGCGGGCTGAAAGCGTCACCGTGCTGGAGACAAAGGCCTCGGCCGGAGAGCGTTTCGTGCAGATTGTGCTGGCAAACTTCGACCGTGCCCATTCCCACCCCGCCTTGAGCAGCATGATTCAGCAGGAGATGGTTCGCCTGCACCGCGGCGAGGAAAATCGCATTGCTACGATGGCCGAGAAATTCTTTCGCCCCTTGTGGCTCATGGTCGATCGCCTGCTCGAAGACGGAATCAGCTCTGGAGAGTTGGTCCGCGTCGATCCCGCCCAAATGCGCTACGCCGCGCTGGGCGCAAATCTCCTCTACTATCTCTCTGCGCCGCTCATCAAGCTGGCCATGGGCACAGACCCGCTGGAGCCACGCGAACTGGAACTGCGCCGTAAAACTGCCGTCGAGTACCTGGGACAGACCATCTTCCTCGACCGCGAACACGGCACCCGCGTCGCCGCCCGCGTACTGGCTGCAATGCCCATGCCTGCGATAAGCGCGATCGGCAACAAACTCATCCGGCCTGCAATAGAAACTGTCCTAAACCGTCCTTGAAGAAGTGAGGTACAAGTGAACGCACGCAATCGAGTTTTTCTGATTCTGGGCTTGCTGACCGTGGGGTCGCTGATCTGGTACTTCGTCACGGTGCGCCCCACCCCCGATCTGCAACTGATCGGCACGGTGGACGCCAACGAAGTGGTGGTGAGCAGCAAGATCCCCGGGCGCATACAGACGCTGACCGTTGACGAAGGCCAGCAGGTGAAGGCCGGCCAGCTGATCGCCATCATCGAGAGCGAGGACCTGCAAGCGGCGCGCAAGGCCGCCGAGGCCACCGCGGCCGGCCAGAACTGGAAACTGGGCGAGACGGTCGAGACCGAGCGCCAGACCCGCGGCGAGACTGGCAGCGCCACCGTCAACGCCGAGGCGCAGCTCAGCGCCGCCAAGGCGACGCTTGCCCAGGCGAAGGCCAACTACGACCATCAGTTGGCCGACACCAGCCGCACCGTGGCGCTGGCGGAGCAGGGAATTATGAGCGAGCAGGCCAAGGACGATGCGGCCACAAGCCTGCAGGCATCCAAAGCCGCTGTCGATGCAGCGCGAGATAACGAAGCCGCCGCCGAAGCTTCGCTGCGCCAGGCCCGCGCTCATGAGCTGCTCACCAATGTCGCGGCCCGCACCGTGGACGAAACCCGCAATCAGGTCGAAAACGCCCGCGCCCTTGCCGAGCAAGCCAAAGTCGAGCTGGGTTACGCGCAGGTCTTTGCCCCGGTCAGCGGCCGGGTCAACGTACGCGCCGCCCGGCAGGGCGAAGTAGTCGCCGCTGGCGCGGCCATCGTCACCATCATGGACCTGAGCCAAACCTGGGTCTATGCCCCGTTGCCCGAGACCCAGGCCGATGCCGTCCAGCTCGGCGATTCGCTGCGTGTCGTCATGCCTTCGGGCGCAACGCTTCAGGGCGCAGTCATCAATAAAGCCGCCGAGGCCGATTTTGCCACTCAGCGCGATGTGGGCGACCGCAAGCGCGACATCAAAACAGTTCAGATCAAGCTGCTCATCGACAATCCCGGCGAACGCTACGTTCCCGGCATGATCGCCGAGGTCTATATTCCCAAGAGCAAGCTGGTGAAAAAATGACTCCTACGGCCATAGAGGTTAGCCATATCGTCAAGCGCTACGGAGACTTTGAAGCCGTCAAGGACGTCAGCTTCTCGGTTGCCGAGGGGGAAATCTTCGGTCTGCTCGGGCCCAACGGCGCGGGAAAAAGCACGCTTATTCGCATGATGACTACGCTGATCCCCCTCACCGCGGGCAAGGCCATCGTCGCCGGCCACGATGTGGCCAGGGAAGCCGATGCGGTGCGCCACATGATAGGCGTCATTCCCCAGGCCCTCACCAGCGATCCCGACCTTACCGTCGAAGAGAATCTCAGCATCTACGCCAAGCTCTACACGGTCCCCAAGGCTGAGCGCATCAAAAACATCGCCGAAGTCCTCGAAGCCGTGGACCTCACCAAGTGGCGCGGCGCTCAGGTCAAGACACTCTCCGGTGGAATGAGGCGCCGCGTTGAGATCGCCCGTGGCCTGGTCCACAACCCACGCATCTTCTTTCTCGACGAGCCCACTACCGGCCTCGATCCCGTCTCCCGCATCGCCGTCTGGGAGATGCTCAGCAACCTGCGCGCAAAACGCAACCTCACCATCCTCATCACCACGCATTACATGGATGAGGCCGACAAGCTCTGTGACCGCATCGCCATCGTCGATCACGGCAAGCTCGTCGCCCTGGGCACGCCCCTGGAGCTGAAGCACAGCGTTCCCGGCGCCAACGTCGTCGAAGTACACTTCGACCGCGAGACCTCCGAGTGGCAGGCGCGACTGGAAGGCCTTGAAGGCGTAACCAGCGTGCAGGCCGAAAGCGAGGGCTTTTATCGCGTTCTAACTTCCTCAGGCTCCAAAACCACCATGCAGTTGGTCGAATTAGCCGCTTCTTTGGGAGAAACTCTCACCTCCCTCAGCGTGCAAAACACCACACTCGACGACGTATTCGTCCACTACACCGGCCGCCAGCTCCGCGATGAGCAGGTCAAGCCGCCGGTCTTTACACTGCCGCCCCGGCCAGGAATGCAGCCATGATCAGAATGTTCGCCATTGTCGAGCGCGAGATGCGCAAGTTTTTCCGGTCGCCCATGCTGATGATCATGTCGCTGATGATGCCCATCCTGCAGTTGATCATCATGGGCAACGCCTTCGGCGGAAAGATCGTCGGCGAAAAGGTCGCTGTCGTCGATTACGATCACGGCCCGGAGGCCGTCAGGCTGCGCGAGGCCTTCGACTCCATCGCCGCCAACATCAAAACCTTCACCACCGTTGAGTACACCGATGAGGTGCAGGCGCGCGAGGACGTGCGCACCGGCAAGATTAACGCCGCGGTGATCATTCCCAAGCAATACTCCCGCCGCGTCTACGCTCAGGACGCACCAGTCATCGGCCTGGTCGTTGACGACTCCGACCAGTTCAGCTCTGGCTCCATCGAGGCCGAGATGCAGTCCGTGGTAACCGCGCTGACCACGCCAGTGATCCAGCCGCGCATGGCCAATCAGATCGCTCTGGAGATCGTCGAGCTTTATCCTTACGTCAACTACCTGAAGTTCCTGCTCCCCGCCTGCTGCGCAATGGCCATGTATATCTCCGTCATGATCGGCGGCGGAATGTTATATATCGACGACAAGGCCCGCGGCGTCCACGAAGGCTATCTGGTCACGCCTATTACCAAGCTGGAGCTGGTCTTCGGCATCAATGCCGCCGCGGCCATCAAGGCTGTTCTCGCCGGCATCTGCCTCACGGTGATCGGCTCGCTGATAGCCGGCCTGGGCGTCATCTTCCATCCCATGGCCGACCTGGAACTGCTCGCCATGATCATCGTCACCGCCATTGCCTTCAACGGCATGATGTTCCTGCTGATGGTCCGCGTCGATGATCCGCTCACCCCGCGCGCCATGTTTGGCGTTCTCAACCTGCTCCTTTTCTATCCCTCCGGCGCCATGTATCCCATCGCAGCCTTCCCACCCTGGCTGCGCGCAGTCTCAGTCATCGATCCCTTCACCTATTGTGTGGACGGCTTCAAATCCATCCTGCTCAAAGACGGCGGATTCGTCTCCATTCAATACGACCTGCTCTTCCTCTTTGTTTTCGGCATTGGCACGCTGCTGATTGCCACGCCGCTCTTCAAACGCACGTTGTAATCCGAAGGCCACTGGCCCCACCGCAGGTGGTTGTACACTGACCCTATGATGCGTCGATTACTTGCTTCCCCCTTGCTTGTTCTCATCGTGCTGGCCGGCTGCCACTCCGGCCAGAAACCGCCCGTGCAGCCAGGCTCCAGCCAGGACCACCCGATCGCGGAATTTGATCTCAAGGTTTACCATCTGCGCGGAAAGGTGGTCTCCACCGATGCCGCCCGGGGCGAGGTTACGCTGGACCATGAGGCGATTCCCGGCTTCATGGACGCCATGACCATGCCCTACAAGCTCAAGGATGCGAGCATCCTCAGTGAGCTTCATCCGGGCGACGTGATTACCGCTGACGTGTTGGTCTACGAGCATCCCGACGGGGAGATGCTGTTGGACCACATTGTCGTGGTGGCGCAGGCCAAGCCCGATTACAAGCCCGGCGTTTCTTACCATGTGCCCGCGCCGGGCGATGCAGTGCCCGATTTCAAGTTGCGCAACCAGGATGGGCGGCCGATTCATCTCGGCCAATTCAAAGGCAAGGCGCTGCTGGTCACCTTTATCTACACGCGCTGCCCGTCGCCCGATTTCTGCCCGCGAATAACGCGCAACTTCGCGGCGCTGGAAAAGCAGTTAGCCGCCAACCCCGCGCTCTTTGCGAAAACGCATTTGATCTGCATCAGCTTTGACCCGGAGCACGACACGCCGGAGCGGCTCCGCGCCTATGGAGTGACTTACATCGGCAGCGACACGAAGAGCGTCTTTGCGCACTGGGAGTTTGCCGTGCCGGAGAAATCTGTGCTTGCCGAGATGGCTAGTTTCTTTGACCTGGGAATGACCAGCAATGCGGATTCGACGATTACCCACACACTCTCGACCACGCTGATCGGCCCGGACGGCAAGGTGGCGCGCTTCTATCCCGGCAACGAGTGGACGCCGGAGCAGGTGCTTGTGGATGTGAAGCAGGTGGCCCTCTAAATTCTCCGGCGGTCGCAGTCATATATCTCAACGAAATCAAAATATAGAACAGAGCTTCGCAAAAGCATCCAATTCAATCAAAAATTGTCCCTCCGGCGCATCATCGAGCGTGGCGTGCTCCAGCACCCATGTGTCTTTGTGAAAGAGAAAGACGGCATTGAGGCCGGCGGCGAGGGCCGGATTGATGTCGCTTCTGGGGCTGTTGCCGATCATCCAGTAACTCCGGGTGCAAGGCGCATCAGGCGCTGACCCATGCCGCTGAATCACTTCGCGATAAGTGGTGGGGTCTTTTTCGGCGACGATCTCAACCGCCGAAAAGTAACTGGCAAGGCCGGAGCGAGTCAGCTTGTCGGCCTGTTCCGCATGGTTGCCCTTGGTCATGAGAATGAGCCGGTGGCGCGTTGCCAGTTCGGCGAGGGTCTCGGCCACGCCGGGGAGCAACTCGATCTCCTGCTCAGCAATCGCGCGGGCGAAGCTCTCAACCTGCCGGCGTGATTCGTCACTGAACGCCGCGGGGCTGAGCCGTTCAAAGCACAGCAGCAGCGAATGGGTAAAGCTTGGCAGGCCATAGCCGTGGGTCAGGATGATCTCGCGCTCGACCTCATTCAGTGCCCGGCGCACCTCAACAGGCGAGTACTCGTGGTGGTTCAGGTAGCTGATAAACGCGGCGATGGCGCGCTCGAAATAGACGTTGTTCTCCCACAGCGTATCGTCGGCGTCGATCAGCAGCGTCTGGCCTGGAGGAAATTGCGGCATGGTTCTATGGTAGCGAATCGGGGAAAGGCGGTTCCTTCTCTAGCTGCGACATCGGCTCCTCCTGAGATGAGGGCTTCTGCGATTTCGACGAAGCCCAATTCTGCCGCACGGTGCAAAGGCGTGGTGCCGCCAATTGTTCTTGCGTTGACATCGATTCCTCGGCCGATTAGCATCTGCGTGAACTTGAGCTTGCCGTAATAGACCGCGCAATCCAACAATGTCGATTCGCTGTTCCCTTCGTCTTTCGAATCAGGCCCTTCGTGAGGAGATAATCCC
>CAWFZU010000081.1:0-9205 GCA_963820195.1 uncultured Acidobacteriaceae bacterium
GTGTGGAGGTGGCTGGATCGGAGGTAAGCGGAAGCTGAGAGCGCGACAGCAAACGGCCTTTCAGGTCCACCACCGCGATCGTCGCCAGTTGGGGGTGAATATCAGCTGCAAGAGCAACCAGATCGTTATTCAGCTCCAGTAGCGTTGGCCGGCGTCCGCGGGGACGCTCGGCGATTCCGCCCTCGCATATCCACTTCTCCTGGATGAGCTGTTCCACAATCTGAGAGATGGTGCTTCTTTGGAGCTTTGACTGGCGCGACAGTTCGGCGCGGGAGATCGGCTCACTGGCCCGGATCAGCCCAAGGACAATGTCCCGATTGATGCGGCGCGCGGTTTCGCTGGAAGCGAGTTGAATATTCGTCAAATCAATATGTCTCATGCCCCTGGCATGACGATGCAATTGCACTTAAATCCCCCAGGCGAATAGCTCGCATCGAACTCTGCCGCTCTGCCAGAAGGCCTCTCCGCTCCTGAAACCGGCTTCGGACAGCCTGCTGTCAGCTTGATTCTCTACGTTAAGAAATGTGTGAATCCCCATTGCAAACTTAACATACGAACCCGATCCAAGGCTCCCCTTTTGGCAAAGAAATCCCGCTGAATCGGATTGATTGGCCATTCGCCGTTCAAAGCATGTGTGAGTCCGGGATGAAATCGCGGTTTGTGAGAAACTAGAAGAGCAGACTCAAAATCCCAGCGTCATCCGGCCCGCGTGGCCGAACCCTGCCGCGCCCCCATTAGGAACTCAATAAGAATGATCAGTGTCAGCAATGTGACCATGCGCTACGGCTCGAAGGTGCTCTTCGAAGACGTCAGCGTCGCCTTTATCCCCGGCCGCCGCTACGGCCTCACCGGACCCAACGGCTCCGGCAAAACTACCTTCATGCACATCCTCACCGGCGAGCTCGACGCCCAGAAGGGCACGGTCGTCCGTCCGCGCAAGCTCGGCGTTCTCCGCCAGGACCAGTTCGCCTTCGACGCCTATCGCGTCATCGACACCGTCATCATGGGCAACAAGCCGCTCTGGGCCGCCCTCGAAGAGCGCGACCGGATTTACGCGCAAGCGGAAATCTCCGACGCCGACGGTATGCGCCTCGGCGAGCTTGAAGGCGTCATCGGCGACGAGGACGGCTACACCGCCGAGTCCGACGCCGCCGTCCTCCTCGACGGCCTCGACATTCGCCGAGCCCCTCCACCAGCGCCTCATGGGCGAACTTCAGGGTGGCCAAAAGGTTCGCGTCCTCCTCGCCCAGGCCCTCTTCGGCAAGCCCCAGGCCCTGCTCCTCGACGAGCCTACCAACTACCTCGATCTCGAATCCATCCACTGGCTCCAGGACTTCCTCAAGAACTACGACGGCACCCTCATCGCCATCTCCCACGACCGCCACTTCCTCAACAGCGTCACCACCCACACCGCCGACATCGACTACGAAACCATCATCACCTACACCGGCGGCTACGACGAGATGGTGATGGCCAAAACGCAGATTCGCTCCACCCTCGAAGCGCAAAACGCCCAGCGCGAAAAGAAGATCGCCCAGCTCAACGACTTCATCGCCCGCTTCTCCGCCGGAACCCGCTCCTCCCAGGTCACCAGCCGCCGCAAAGAGGTCGAGCGCCTGCAAACCAACGACCTCGCCCGCTCCAACATCGCCCGCCCCTACATCCGCTTCGACCAGCTCCGCCCCAGCGGCAAGCACGTCCTCGAGTTCAAGCACATCACCAAAATCTACGGCGATCACAAAGTCATCGACGGCTTCACCGCCAATCTCCTGCGCGGCGAAAACATCTGCCTGATGGGCCGCAACGGGGCAGGGAAGACCACGCTCCTCAAGAGCCTGCTCGAATAACTACCCCGGCCTCGCCGACAAGGACTTCGACGCTCGACTCCGGCTCCGTCTTCTGGGGCCACGAAGCCCAGATCGGCTACTTTCCGCAGGACGTAGGCGCGACCATCGAGCACGGCCTCACCGTAGCCGAGTGGCTCCATCGCTGGAAGCCCGACGCCCACGTCGAAGACATCCGCGGCATCCTCGGCCAAATGTTATTCAGCGGCGAAGAAGGCGACAAGCAGACCAAAGCCCTCAGCGGCGGCGAACAGGCCCGCCTGGCCTTCTGCAAGCTCATCCTCACCAAGCCCAACATCCTGATCTTCGACGAGCCCACCAACCACCTGGACCTCGAAGCCATCAACGCCCTCAACATCGCCCTCCAGCGCTACGAAGGCACCGTCCTGTTAGTCACCCACGACCACGACTTAATCGACGAAGTAGCCACCCGCCTCTGGGTCTTCCACGAAGACGCCATCGAAGACTTCCAGGGCCCCTACGCCGAGTGGAAGGGCAAGCACAACTGAAGAGGAATGCTTGGCATAGGCCCGCGAACTGGATTCGTTGGAGTCAGTTGTTAACCTGCCGTAATGCGTTCGATCCTCTTGCGCAATGTGGGGGATAGATACGACATGGCGAGCTTCGCAAGTTCTTCACTCTTCTGCTTATCGTGCTTAAGGCTCGCGACCTCTGAGGCCAAGCGACTCATCGCAGTGTCAACCGCGACCACAACGTCTTGCTGAAGCGAATTAACCACAAACGGCCTTTCTAATTCCTCATACTGCTCCAAGCCCGAAGGCTCGATCGAGCCTTCGATCAATGATTGGAATCGATCAAGATTATCTCTATATATCGCCTCCGCCTGCTTTATCAACGGTTTGAAGAACTCAGCATATTTAGCTTTATCGATGAAGTACTCAACGGACCGGACATAGCTCGCAAGCATAACGTCGCTGACACTTACCCTCTGCTCGCCTCCAACGAAATCGCTTATAAACTCCTGCAGTAGATCAGGGCGGAGCACCACGGGTCTATCGAGCGGATGCGGTCCAAATCGCGAGACCCGATTAAGTGACGTCCCTCGAGATAAGATTGAACATTTCCACAAAGCCAGATCAGATCCATGCTCCGCGGTATAATGCCATCCGAAACAGATTGCATAGGCGTCTGCTTCGGCCTTAATTCTCGCTTCCGATTTCGGTGTATCACTGCCTACCTGCAAAGCCGAGATGTGGCCTTCAATGTCAGTTTGGACCACCCACAAGTCCTGATGAACCGATGCGAGATCATTCAATGATACCTGTCCAATGTTCAACCGCTTGCACGCATCCCGGACATTATAGAAATTCGGGTCGCCACCAAAGCACATCCCTATATATTCATCCAAAGTGCAGTCATTTTCTGCGGCTAGGCGAATGAACCCGTCAATACATTCATTTCTGCGAAATTCGAGGGTGCCCAGAGCCGCCGAAAGAACCTCCATAGACTGGGGACCGTATTTTCTTACATGATCGACACCCCATTGGAAGTGCGATGAAACCTCTTCGCAGAATTTAGGAGTGGTCACCAACCTCACACCAGCCTCTGACAACGTATGCATGCACTCTTCCATGTATGGTTGGTTCACAGAGCCCTTTGCTAACAAAGGGATCAGTATATTTGCGTCTACGATAAGAGTTCTAGCCCTTAGGACCTCGCGACGGAAAACTTGGCCTTCAGGATCCACACCTATTACCTGTGCTGCAAAGAATGCCTTTGCAAGGTAATTCAAATATGGTTTCTGCTCTTCTCGCGGACGCGTCATAAGGCTCATCAAGTATGAAAAGAAGACGTACCGCTGACTTTCAGCTAAGTCTCCTGTGAAAGAGTTAATTATCTGCACAAGGTTCATACTGGAAGGAGCCTCAAACCTTCCGGTGAAGCTCGCATCAACCAACTCGCCACCGCGATCAGAAAAAATCTTGAGAATGCACGAATGAACTCTTTTAGTAAGTTTCGCTATGGATTCGCCAGACGTGGTCGGAAGCTTCCTTCCAAGATCAAGACCAACCTGAGTCTCAAACAAGCGCCGCAAATTTGTGAACTGCAGAGAGTACTTGCTCTCTAGACTTCGGCCGAGGGCGGTCATAACATAGCAAGAACGGGCGTCGGTATCGACCATCCGCTCCCCTTTTAGCGATACTAAAGCCTTCTCCACAGCTTCCGTTAGCTCTTGAGAGGCAGGCCGACCTGTGGTCCTAGAAATCTCTGACGTTAAGACCTGAGAGGTGACCGGGCTAGTCATGGAGGCAATCGTCCCAAGGAGGATCGCCCGCAACGCATCTACTCTCGCCCCCGCGCCCTCAGTGGAACTCAACTTATGCCACATGTAGAGGCTCTGCGCCGCCTTAAATGGAACGGCGTCATCTTGCGAAGGCGCAGCTGAAAAAAAGGACGCTAATGTCTCCAAGATGTTCTTCAAATCGGAATGGTCATTGTGCGCGGCCCTGTATGTAATGGCGTGGAGGTTGTATCGGTCAAACCACTGCTCAACGTCTTGAGCGCTCGCGTTGGCCACGACACCGAAGAGGGGCACCTTACGACGCAAGACTTGCGCCGTGGATTCAAGAAGGAAGCTAAAATCTGGGTCCTTCAATGAGTACCCGATAAATACAATTCGGCTTGTCTGCAGGTAGGCCTTCATGAATTCGCGAAGTGTGAGGAACTTGCCGTCATGCAGAATCTCCCTATATTGCCTGTCGGTGAGTACCAAGAACTCAGGATGGTCAAAATCTCCATGAATCTTGAGAATAGATCGCACAGTATCAAAATCGATCGCCGTCAAATCCTCCGGAGAGTTCAAGAATTCCAGAACCGCAGATCCTTCAGCGTGGAAGTGTCTCTTAAGAATAGAGTCGAAATTGGTCGTTATGAAGCCGCGCGCCGGAAGGCGGATTAAGAGGCTATACAAATCACCCGTACGACCAGTATCACGTAGGGCCTCCTTACAAATCTCATAAACCGCATCTTTCCCGGCCGATTTGACCGCGTGCCCAAAGACGGCAGCGTATTCATCCCGAGCAAACGCCTCTTCGGCCGCTTCGATGTTCAGCGTACGATCAAGCCGTAATCTCTCCAAAAGGGTATCAGCGAGGTCCTTCCAACCTGGAAGTCCAATGCCACACGACGGACCGCTCCCGACCACAATCAGAGGACGGGACGCAGAAAAATACTCAATTAGCGCCTGGATATCCTGCATTGCATTAGCTTAACTCATCTCTCCGGCCGGCCGGGCGGGTGGCCCAGGTCTGGATTTTCAGACCGGGGAATCCTCGAACCCGCCGGATGCAGGAAAGCGTGCGGGCTGGGAGCGGTAGGCCGGGGATTGATCCCCGGCAATCAAGCAGCCCCACGGGACAGGGGTTTTAACCCCTGAGGGTTGCCGGATGTTTGCATACCCGTCACGCTGCGGAAGGAATCTTTGCGGTGAGTTCGACTCCCAGCGCCTTCATCACTGCTAGCGTTGTCTTCAGCGTAGGATTGCCCTTTTCGCTGAAAGAGCGATAGAGTTGCTCGCGGGACAATCCTGTTTGGCCGGCAATCTGGGCCATCCCCTTGGCGCGCGCGACCACGCCTAGCGCATGAGCGATGTAGGCGGCGTCGTTGGTTTGAAATGCCTCCGCCATGAAAACTGCGATTGCATCGCCCGAGCCGAGGTCCTCGGCAGGATCATAGTTAGTCAATTTCTCAGCCATGTTCTTCGCTCCATTCCGCCGCCAGCCGCTGCGCTGTCTGGATGTCCTTCGCCTGTGTGCTCTTGTCCCCGCCGCACAGCAGGATGATGATGGTATTGTCACGCTTCATGAAATAGATTCGGTAGCCCGGTCCATAATCGATGCGTAGCTCGCTGATTCCTTGCCCCACCGGCTTTACATCCCCGGCATTCCCGAAGGCCAGGCGATCCAGCCGAGAGGCAATCAGTGCGCGTATCCGCCCGTCCTTTAGCCGTACGCGCCACTTCCGGAAAGTCTCGGTTTGTTTGAATTCGATCATTGCAAACGCTGTAGTTTATAGACTACCACAAAGTGATGTTGTCTGACCAGCTCTCACTTTCAAGACCGGGGATATTGGAGCGTTAGCGGGCCGGGAGCGGTAGGCCGGGGATTGATCCCCGGCAATCAAGCAGCCCCATGGGACAGGGGTTTTAACCCCTGAGGGTTGCTTTTCGTTCCCAGCCAAACTCACTCCAAATGTGCGGGCATGGGGTCGAGCTGGTCGAGATTCTCATTGACATGGAGGGCAAAAAGTGTCACTATGAATTTGAACGGCTGGTGAGTCGGAACGTACGTGTTACCCGGTCGAGCCGCTCAAATGCCTTACAGAAGAGTCGCTTACGAGCGGCTCTTCTGCTTTTGGGGCTTGTTGGTATCACCCTTGGGCACCACGGTAAACAACTCGGCTCTCGGGTGGCGTCTTGTACACTCAAGCACCGCTTTGTCCCGGATTTGGTTTCCGTAGCGATCAGCTCGCGGAATCGGGTTTTGAATCGTCGTCATGCGCGTACTGGTCACGACGACCGATTGTGCATCCATCGCGCTCATCACTTGATCGACTACATCGTCGATGGTGTACCCGTCCTGCAAAACCCGGCTCTGATATGCGTGGCTCCCAAAGAAGATGACCTCCTCCAGGATGGGCGGCAATGCGCCTCCTTCAGCCGCTCGCTCTGCGTTGATCGCATTGAGTTGAGTAGCCGTCAGGGTTCCGATGGCCACGCCCTTCACGCGCTTACCGTTTTGCAGAGCTTCCAGATTGGCGCGAATCAGGGACTGCGCGTTTGGATAAAGGGGCATCTGTCGAGACCGTCTCGACCAAGTGTACAGCCTACCCGACGGGACGGGTACTCCAGGTCTGGATATTCAGATCGGGGAATCCTCGAACCCGCCAATGCAGGGAAGCGTTCGGACCGGGAGCGGTAGGCCGGGGATTGATCCACGGCAATCAAGCAGCCCCACGGGACAGGGGTTTTAACCCTGAGCTAGATTTTTGTTCACCGGCTGCCCTATCCTTGCCGCATTTTTTCGCGGCAACGGTCTAACGGAACCATGCTAAACTGGCCGTGTCCGTCACCCCTTGCGGACCCAAACCGCCATGCTGAAACGCATCCTTGCATCCGATCTCGGCATCTGCGTCTACGCCGCGGGCGCCATCACCCTCGGCATTGTCGGCCTGATTTCTGGCGACTTCGCCGCTTCATGGCAGCGCGTCAGCCCCAACGTGCCCCTCCGTGAGCCGCTCGCCTATCTCACCGCCTTGATCGAGCTCGCCGCCGGACTCGCCCTCCTCTGGCGTCGAACGGCTCGCGCCGGCGCACTGACGCTCACCATCGTCTACTCCGTTTTCGCGCTCCTGTGGGTGCCCGAAATTCTTAAAGGCGGGAGCGGCTACGACCCCACCGGCAACTTCTTTGAGGAGTTCTCGCTCGTTGCCGCCGGAGCTGTTCTTTTCGCGCGCTTCTCGCCGGCCGATTCGCCTATCTCGCGCAGAGAATCTCTCTTCGCACGGCTCTCCGGCCTCTCCGCAATCTCTTTCGGGATCGTCCACATTGTCGATATGCCCGGCCTGGCGGCTTGGGTCCCTCAATGGATTCCGCCTTCGCAGATCTTCTGGTGCTATGCGACGACCATCGGCTTCTTCCTCGCCGCCGCGGCCATCCTTTCGGGCATCATGGCGCCGCTTGCCTCGCGCCTGCTCACCGTTGAGATAGTCGCCTTCGAACTATTTGTTTGGATTCCTAAGCTATTCGCCGCCCCTCACGACCATTTCCTCTGGTCGGCCAACGCCATCTCCGTCGCCATCGCCGGCGCAACATGGGCCGTCTCCGATTCCATCTGCCGCCGGCGGGTGGTCCAGGCCTGAACAACAATAAATCTTGGTGGCCCAGATACGGGGTCCCCACGGATTCGGGGTCCCCAGCGAGCGATCTTTGTTCGCTGGGGTGAAGGGACAGGTCTTCGTCCGTGGGGTGGAGTTCTCGCTTTTGAGAGCTGGGAATCCACAGGTCGCGCAGGTCTTTGCAGAGAATTGCCGTTGCACTAAAGTTCGCAAATATGTTACAAAGGTTTCTAGTGGTATATTACGAACGAGGTGCTCGGAAATGGCCGATAGTTGCCTGGACGTCATGAAGCAAGAGACAGAGCGTCTGAATATGGAGATTGAAGTACTGCAAGGGAAAATATGTCTCCACAACGAAACCAAGGCTGCCTGGGATACGATCTTGCGCAACGCAGGAAGCGAATCGCATGCCGCATATCTGGCTTTTGCCAATTCTGAGGCCGAGCGGCTGAACGGGGAAATTGAGGCGGTGCAAGAAGAGATTCGCCACCACCTTGAAACCAGGGATGCCTGGGAAACGGTCGCGCGCAACGCAGGAAGCCCATCGCGCTTCTACCAGGGCGTTACATATGTGAAGGGTGAGGATGTCCAATGGCACATGCAGCGGTTGGACATGGAAATTGAGGCGTTGCAAGGGGAAATTCGTCTCCACAACGTAACCAAGGATGCCTGGGAGACGATCGTGCACGATACAGGAAGCGAATTGCAGGCGGCTTATCTGGATCTTGCCAATTCTGAGACTGCGCGACTGAACAGGGAAATTGAGGCGGTGCAAGAAAGAATTCGCCGCCACCTTGAAACCAGGGGTGCCTGGAATACGATCCTCTGCAACACGGCCAGCGAATCGCGCATCTACCAGGGCGCAACGTATATCAGGGGTTGGGATGGCCAATGGTACCTGCAGCGGGCTCAGGTCAGTAAATCAAATGAGGAGGACGGTCGGAGATGGAATGACAATGCTTTCTCGAAGGTCAATTCTGCGTGCCAGACGCTCCTGAATGCGTGTGAGAGGACTCTCCGCATCCCGCAGAAAAGCATTAATTTTCCAACTCACGGCAAGGAGCAGTTGCAGAGCTTGGGACTTAGGTAGCAACAACCACACGCTCGCATTGCCACGGCAGGTGTCCCATGTCTGGATTCTCAGACCTGGGGATCCTCAAACCCCAACCCGCCGCATGCACCACCTTGAAACTACTACAAATGTTTGGGTAAGCCGGGCCTTCAACCCCGGCAATCCACCTGCAAATTGGCCAGTTTTACGCAAAAATATCTCTACTTCTACGCAAAGCCTTTTTCGCGCGTCTCCTGCACGTTTATGACGGATTCCACGCCGATTAAAAGGGCCATCACGCCCTGCTGCGCTTGCCGGCGCGGATGCGCCGAATCTCTTCCATGCGCTGGGCCAGCTGCTTTTCGCGGCCCTCTTGCGTGGGGTGGTAGTAGCTGCGGCCTTTGAGCGAGTCGGGCTGCTAGCGTTAACTTCAGGCTGCAACTGTTCGTTGGCT
>CAWFZU010000082.1:0-3686 GCA_963820195.1 uncultured Acidobacteriaceae bacterium
TGAGTCGAAGAACAGGGAAGAACATTACGCATTGCTTGGCTACTCCGAGTTCACGGTGAAAAACCGTCTCGTTCACATCGGCTTCTTCATCGAGTGGGCCTATGAGCACGGCTTGCGCGAACCCATCGAGGTCACGCGGCCAGTGCTGGAACGCTATCAGCGGTACTTGTTCTTCTACCGCAAAAAGAATGGGGAGCCGCTGACCTTCCGCAGCCAGCACGCGCGGCTTGTGCCGCTGCGCGTGTGGTTCCGTTGGATGACGCGGCAGAATCACATCCTGCATAACCCGGCGTCTGAGATCGACCTGCCCAGGCTGGGCCGCACTCTGCCCAAGACCATCCTCTCCGTCGAAGAGGTCGAGCGCATCATGACGCTGTGCGAGGTCGATGACCCAATCGGACTCCGGGACCGCGCCATCCTCGAAACGATCTATGCGACCGGCTTGCGGCGTCTGGAAGTGGTGCGCCTGAAACTCTTCGATCTGTCGCTCGACCGCGGCCTGATCCTCGTCAACCAGGGCAAGGGCAAGAAAGATCGTTACGTGCCGATCGGAGAGCGGGCGGCGGCGTGGCTGCGCAAGTACATCGCCGAGGCGCGGCTCCAGCTTGCCATCGAGCCGGACGACTTCACGGCGTTCCTTACTGCGGACGGCGAACCGTTCAGCCGCGACCATCTGACTTACGTGGTCAAGGAACGCATCAACGCAGCAAAGACCGGCAAGGGCGGAGCCTGCCATCTACTGCGCCACTGCATGGCGACGCACATGCACGAGAACGGGGCCGACATCCGCTTCATACAGCAGATCCTCGGCCACGAGGACATCAAGACCACGCAGATTTACACGCAGGTTGCGCTGCGCGCTCTTCAACAGGTCTACGCGGCGACCCATCCGGCAGCGTTCATCGAGCCGGAGAAAGCGCCGCCGTTGCCCGCTCCGAAAGGCTTCCAGCTTGGCAATCCCGCCGCCGAAGAACTGGCGGCGGCGCTCGAAAGAGACGCGGCAGAAGACCGCGAAGAGACCGGCGATTAGCCGCCGAATCCGTTCCTTCTGAGCCACGCAAAGGCCCGGTTCCAGCCCGGTTAAAGTCATGCTAAACAATCAAGAATCCTTCCCCCTTTAGCTGTTGTATTTACAGCTAAAGAAAAACGGACTATGCCCGGAATCCGTCTCCGCTCCCGGCGCGCATCCGGGGCGGCATCCGCTGCCCATCCCAAGCCCTTAAGCCGTACAATCGTAGCCACATGCAGCTTGCTTCCAGCGCGCGTATCCCAGACGGCTTTATGGCCGCGTTGCGGCTTGGGGGCGAAAAACCGCATCAGGGGCTTCCGGGCCGAAATCCGGCCCTGTATCAGGGGTCGACTGTCTGCAACTCCACGACCGCATTAGGCTTGCGCGGACAGGCGGAATTAAACCGCGTTGGGTCGTGTAGTACCGGCAAAGAACGAGACGCCGAATCAGGAAACGACTACTTCGAGGCCCGTTACTACAGCAGTGCGATGGGCCGCTTCATGTCGCCCGACTGGAGTGCCAAGGCCGAGCCTGTGCCCTACGCGAAGCTGGATGATCCGCAGAGCCTCAATCTGTATGCTTACGTTCGAAATAATCCAATGAGCAGGGTGGATGCGGATGGGCATCGGGACCCGTGTTCTGATATCAGTGTCACAATTGCAATAGGAAGTGATGGGAAACCCTTAGTGGTGCAGCCGTCCACAGGAGAGTTCACTCTCCATGGACAGTCCCAGTACGGAGTGATGGGGGAGCTATATTCCAAGTGAATCAGGGCAGCAAGCCACTGCCTAACGCATCGGTTAGCGAGAACAATACAACGACAAGAACAGTAGACGGAAAGTCAGCGCCTGGAGAACCTCATCCGGCAGCACCAACGACAGATAAAAATGGTAGAGTCGTTGACCTAATCGGTGACACGAAAAACACAGACGGTTCTGCCGGTTCAACCGCTGGGGCAAAGAGCTTCTACGATAATCACACTGTAGTCTCAGTAACCGACCAGACCTTTACAGTTAGCGGACCGGGCTGCACTGCGAGTTTCACTGATACGAGAACCGTCACAAGTACGCCTGGTCAGACACCTACCATTACGGTGACTAATCCGAAGCCTATGCCTCCTCCCCCTCCCCCTCCGAAGCCAAAAACTCCTTAACTGAGTCAAGCGAACTTAAGTCGTGCATTTCGGTTCAAACCAGAGAGGCAAAATGATCAAGAACTTCTTGTCAATTGGTATTGCAATAGCGCTCTTCGTCGCTGCAAAACCGCAGAGCGAACGGTTTTCGAAATACAAAGCAATCGAGGCCTATGAGATCAGACCCGGCGTAATGGCGATGCCCAGATACTCTGAGAATGGAAATCTGTGCAAGATCGATCTGGAACGGCTTAAGTTCTCGTCCGGAAATATGGCACTCGGTTCGATGCTATCGCAAGATGAGATCAAAGAAATCGCTGATGATCTCGTTCCTGCCAGCGAGAGGGGGCGAAGCTTGCCAGACCAGAGCCATACTAGTTGGGAGGGCCAATCCACTGTCACTTACGAGGAATTCGAGAATATCTCGATCGAAATCTATTCCGCCTTATCTCTCAAACCGGAGGATTTTCCGCCAAAACCGGGTATGAGCTTCGATGTGAAAGATACTGTGGCAACGATTAAATGGAAACAGCGCAAATGCCAGTAGGTGGAGTCGGCAACTGCGTTTTCTTCTACCCAGCGAGCCGTCCTCCGGGGCGGCTTGCTGGTGTTTACGTCTGTAAACAGCAGTGGCGCGATTTGCTGAAGGGCGCGCTGCCTACGGCATCGGCAGTAGGGGGACACGTCTCCCCCAGCCGGTAGCTGCACGGCAACCTGCGGTTGCTGCTCAGTAACCAAATCTCGAAAAGCGGCGTCTAAAGAAAAAATGCTCTGGGCTGGTTGCGGCCTGGAGCGCGAGCGCAACCAGCGCCCGGTAGACGCGCATGAGCCGACTCCCCATCGACGAATCGCGGAGGCTGTTTTCGTTTAGCTGCCCAGGCACGCGTGCGGCGCAAGCCGCGCAGCCGGGGTGCGAGCCGCCCAGTTCGCCGTCCACTCAGCCTCAATCCCTTCGATCAAAACTCAGACCAGGCGGTGCCTTATGAAGCGGGCGCTGCGGGTAAAATCCGTCGGGACCAAAGTCTCGGCAGCGGAGCTGCGCGTGCTGGAGTCGCGCGCTGCGGCGGCGGGGCTGACCTTGTCGGAGTGGGTCCGGGATGTGCTGTTGGCCTCGTCGGTCGAGAAGGGCACGATGGCGGCGGAGCGGACGATCCTGGCCGAGGTTCTGGCGATGCGAACGATCCTTTTGAACTTCATGCTGAAGGTGGGCGAAGGTGTGACGATCCCTGAGGAGGCAAGCCGGAAGCTGATCAAGTGGGCGGATGACAACAAGATGAAGCGGGCGCTGGAGGCGCTGGCGAAGAACTCAGCGCGCGAGGAGCGAATGCAGAACGCGCCGCCCGAGCCTGCGCTGCCACGGATGCAGATGCCAATGGACGTGGCGCCCGGAGAGGAGATGTAGAGCGATGCTGACACTGTCGAAGCCGATCTCAGCGGGCCAGGCGCAGGCGTATCACAAGTCGGAGTTCGCCAACGCGAAGGAGAACTATTACACGGAAGGCGAGCGCGTTCGGGGCGAATGGCAGGGCCAGCTTGCCGAGCGTT
>CAWFZU010000083.1:0-22275 GCA_963820195.1 uncultured Acidobacteriaceae bacterium
GTAGCGGCGGCAACCACCTGCGCGCGAACGGAAATAGCTCCCGCGGCAAGCAGGATCGTGAACACAAGAGCTGCAGAGCGTCTCATAGGCAAAAGGTACTTTCAGTCCGGGCGAATCTTCGCTTTCGGAGAAGAAACTTCAGTCATTCCCGGCATAAAATCCCTGTCCGGAATGCACCGCGCGGCGCATTCCGGCCTGAGATTCGTGATGGATGCTACTGCGGGCTCGTGGCGCCCGTGGGCTGGGAGGAACTGCCGGGGGTGGGCGCAGCCTCCGTCGCGGCGGGCGCGGGTGCTGCGGCAGGAGCAACGGGCGGAGTCAGCTTCGAGGCATCATAGCGTTGCAATTTATAGAAGATTGGCGTCACTTCCAGCGGCATCTTGTCGCGGGGGTTCATGTATGCGTATATCTTCGCGTTGAGCTGATGCACCCTATCGTCCCAGGGATCGGTCTTGAGCCAACTGCCCAGGGGCAAGGCCGGGCGCTGAGCGAGGTCATCCCAGTTCAGCGCGGGCGCCATGCTCTTCAAATCGGCCATCCACGGGGTTCCGTCGGTCTTGAGCAGCGAGTCGCCTAGCTTGGCCGTGTTCAGCGCCTTCAACTCCTTCTCCCGCTGCACCAACTGCGCATAGTAAAGCCCCGCCGAGGGCAGTCTGTCCTTATACATGGAGTTCTGCAGGTACTCCATGGCCTTTTTGGAAGCCTCCGCGTTGTCGTGATCCGAGTGGTACATATCGATTTTCCTGAAGGTAGACTCATCGGGGAACAGCAGCCGGTCGTTGAAGGCGTAACGGGTGTCGATGTGGTGGCCCATCACGATATGGGCCAGTTCCATGGCCACTACCGAGGCAATCGCTTCCTCGCTGGGCAGGCTGTCGATCAGCCCCTTGCTGATCAGGATGGTGTTGCCGACGGTAGTTGTTTCCACCGTAGTCGAGAGCAGGATGCGAGTATGCACCTGGTCCGTAAAGACCAGATTATTGGGCACTTGCAAGTTGATTACTATTTGGTCCAGAACCGTGTTTTCATAGCCGCCGGGAGTCAGCGGCGCCACCAGGCCGGCTTCCACCAGACGGTCAATCACGTTGTTTTCAGCCTGCGTAACCCAGGCGCGCGAGGCTTGCAGAGGACCCACATCCTGCGAGTCCTCGCTCTTGTCCACTGCGTCGTCCACCCTCACGCTCACGTTCTCGCTCTCCCGTGTGGGTAGCTTGAGGGAGTAGCCCCAGAAGTGCGTCTGGGCCTTCAGTCCCAGCTTGTCGCCTGCGGTGCGCTGGGTCTCCTCCACATAAACTGCCACCGGAAGCCAGATACCGGGCTGCACATTCATCCGCCAGCTGTCGAAGTGGAAGTAGAAACGCGAGTCATCCTCAGACCGGGGTGCGGTAAATGTGCCGTTTAAACGGACAATGTTGCCATCCTGGTCCTCGACCCAGATGCGTCCATAGAACCGCCCCATGCCGGAAACTTTGGGTTGCACATCGTATACCCATGTGCGCACTGACCCTAAAAATTCCCGACGCACATAGCTAAACACATAGTGCTGATTGTCGAAGCCCTTCGGATCCAGGAACATCATCTGCGTGAACCCCAGTGGGTTGTACGTCAAATTGCGTGTCCAGCTTCAGCGCCTTGGTGAGGCCCGGTAATCGAAAGCACCGAACCCTTGAAGAATTTGTGATGATTTGCCTTGTCGTTCCTGGGCACGAAGGTCTTGTCGAAAAAAGACTTTGCCGAAGTCGATGCGGCTCAACATGTACTCGTCGGAGACCGGCACCTGATAGAGCTTGATATCCGGCTTGGTGTTCTGAATGTAGGTCTCCACCAGGGGTGTGCGTTGCTGAATGTTCTTAATCAGCACCTTTTCCCTGCCGATGGCCTTTTCAATCAGCGCAGCCTGCTCCGGGGTGAGCTGGTGGACCTGCGAGTACTTGGGTTCCTTATTCTTTGCGTTCGCGCTGGCGACACTCAGAATGATGAGCAGGAGGGTGAGGGGGATCTTCCGAAACGTCATGTCAGGCTCCTAAACTGGTTTATTTCAACTCTTCTTCTGACTGCTTGCGCCGTTCCGTCATCCCGCGGCTGAGAGCAGCCATTGTTCTTGCGTGCAAACCTGAAGTTACGCCAACTGAAACTTGATGGTGATATTCGTGGTCATGTCCACCGCCTGGCCATTGCGCGTGGCGGGACGGAAACGAATCTGTTGCGCCACCCGGCGCGCCTCTTCGTCCAGGCCATGACCCAGGCTGTGCACGATTCCCTGCACCATCACCTGGCCGCTGGCCGCAAAAGTAACCCGCAGGATCACCTCGCCCTGCACCTTAAGCTGCTTGGCTTCGCTGGTATATTGGGGCTGCGGTTTGGAGATGACCACCAGATCGGTGGGAACAGCTCCGACTGTTTTGGGGGCTTCCACCACGACAGTGGGCGCAGTGGGAATACTGGCTGAAGCCACCTTGCCGGAACTGACGGATGGAGCGCTCGTGGTGACGCGGACGCCAGCCGAGGCCACCTTGCCCACTACTCCGGCATCGGAGCCGACCCTGCGCCCGCCGCCGAAGCCGGTCGATCCGACTTTTCCGTGGGGCGCGATGGACGGCCCCTGCATCCCGCCATACGGATTGCCGATAGCCGCAACGGTGGCCGGTCCCTTGGCATTCGGATTAGGCGTCACGCCAAATGTGTCGCCAAAATGAACCGGCTTGGTCGAGAACTTGACTTTATTGTCTTGCGCCGGCATGGCCGCGGGGGTCATCGCCGTCTTGGTCTGCTGCGCGATAACCATTGCCGGCTTGGCTACACCGTTCAGCACAGGCTTGGGCTGAGGCGCCTCAATGACCATTGGTTTGAGCGATTGAATCACCGGCGTCGGCAGCTTGACTTCGATCGGGATCGGCTTGGGATCCGGCTTGGGCTCCGGCTTGGGCATATTGATCTTCGGCGCCTCCAGCTTCACATCCTGAACCGGCGGCAATTTCTCCGGCGGCGGAGGAGGAGGCAGCTTCACCTTCGGATGAGGCGGCTCTGGCTTGGCCGGCAGAACCAGCAATGTCTCCTCATACTGGTGCTGATCAATTGCCTTCTTGGCCGTCGTCCCAACGTAAAATAGAAAGGCCAACATCAACCCGTTGACCACCATGCTGGTGATCAACGAGCCGGGGCTGCGCTCAGGCTCGGGGAGCAATCCGAAAGCGGCTCTACCTGGATATGGGGTTACCGGCATAGTCTCAACCTCGCTCACGGTTATTGGGGCTGGGCAGTCTTGTTTCCGCGGCGCTAGAACCGGCGGAAGTGGAGTATCGTGCTGCAAGAGCGCTCAAATAGTTTCCATCCCCTGCGGGAGCCGTGCCCAAGCCTGTTGATCTTGTGACAGTATGGCGCGAGGCCGCAACTGTCTTCCAACGTCGCGGGGCAGGCGCAATCCACGGAGCGGTTGGCTTGGCTCGCCAGAATCGTGCCGGTAAGGATACTTCCGCGCTACGTCCGGTTGCCAAGCCGTATGCATACTGCTGATGCGTTTGACCTATTTGGGGGAAAAGGATTCTCTCTTCATATACGTTGATGGGGACGATGTATCGGACACATACCCGACTAGACCCTGCGCTGCAAGCCTCCACGCGATACGAATCGGCTGCTTGTATCTTGAACATCCGAACTCTCCGATTCTGCCCAAGTCATCAGGAAAAAAAGCAATCCAACACTGTAGACAGAGATACACAACTGCCCATCTGCCCAGGGGCCTCCGTTACGGCCAACCTCTGCCCCATGGACCGCCAGAAAACCTGATTCAGCTGGCCGTCTCTTTGAACGGTCTGAGCGGGAGCCCCTCGCCGGTCCCACGTGCCTACTACAATAAACTTTAGGTTAAACCAAAGTGTGCGGGAAAGGACAGATTTTTTTGTGAAGATACTGGTTACAGGCGGCGCGGGGTACATAGGTGGTACAGTCGCGGGTTTGCTGGCGGAAAAGGGACATCAGGCGGTGGTTTTTGACAATCTGAGCCACGGCCGGCGCGACCTGTTGCCGGCGGGGGTGGATTTTGTCGAGGGCGAGTTGGCTGACCGGGCCGCGCTTGAAAACCTTTTCATCGCCGCCAAAGATCAAGGCCAGCCTTCGACGGCGTCCTCCACTTTGCCGCCCTCATCGAGGCCGGCGAGTCCATGGTCCAGCCCGAGCAGTCTTCTTCCGCAACAACACCGCCTCCACGCTTTCCCTGCTGGAGGCCATGCTGGCCCACGGGCCCCGCCGGCTGGTCTTTTCCTCCACCGCCGCCGTCTATGGCGAGCCGGAAGTGGTTCCGATCCAGGAGGATGCGCGCCTGCTGCCGACCAACGCCTACGGCGAGTCCAAGCTGCTGGTGGAGCACATGCTCGGCTGGTTGCAACCGCATTCACGGCCTGCGCTACGCCTCGCTGCGCTACTTCAACGTGGCCGGCGCGCCCGAGGGGCCCGACGGCATCACCCGCGGCGAGGCCCACGAGCCCGAGTCCCACCTGATTCCGCTGGTTCTCGACGTGGCCCTGGGCCGCCGCCCGTCCATCCGCATCTATGGCGACGACTACCCCACCCCGGACGGCACCTGCATCCGCGACTACATCCACGTCTCCGACCTGGCCGATGCCCACCTGCTGGCCCTCGACGCCCTGGAAGACCGCCGCAGCGAAGCCGGCTGATCTTCAACCTCGGCAACGGGAAGGGCTTCAGCGTCCGCGAGGTCATCGAATCGGCCCGCCGCGTCACCGGCCACCCCATCCCCGCCGAGGTTCATCCCCGCCGCCCCGGCGACCCCGCCGTTCTGGTCGCCAGCAGCGAAAAAGCCATCCGCGAACTGGGCTGGAAGCCCCGCTACACCCAACTCGACGAGATCGTCCGCACCGCCTGGGTCTGGCACCAGAAGCGGTATGCTTGAGTCAGGAGTTCACTGCCGATGATGTAAGAGTCGATCAGATTTCGAGGAATATGAACGAGATTTTCTAATAACGGGAATCCCCCCGCGCCTCTTGCTGTGCTGTTGAGGCCGCATGGTGATGACTAGCTGGAGGGCGAACTGCTGAGAATCAAGCAGGGCGGCATTCAAACCCTGGTTTCCCACCTCACCGACAAGGAAGTTGCATTGTTGGGACTGGCGGAAGAAGCTTCGATCGCGGAGCGGCTGGGGATGGAGTTCCTCCTCTATCCCATGCCCGATATTCACCCTCCGCAGGACCCTGATTCCTTCAGAATCTTTGTCGAGGAGTTGGTCAGCCGTCTCCGAGCCGGCATGCGGGTCGGCATCCACTGCCGGGGGAGCATTGGCAGGTCCACCGTCACTGCGGCCTGCGCGCTCATTCATCTGGGTTGGAAGCCGAAGGCAGCCCTCAAAGCCATCGAAGCGGCCCGCGGCGTCGACGTTCCCGACACCAAAGAACAGAAGGACTGGATCCTGCGCTACAAAGCGCGGCGGTAATTTCCGCACTTTGTGCTTTTCTTGCCGGCGCTACCAAAGCCGCATCACCGCGGCGCTGCGCGAGTACGTGACCGCGCAGAAGAACTCCGCGTAGCCGGCGCGCCGATTCCCTTCCTTGCGCTTGAGACTCCTGCGCGCGCCAACCCCGGTGCAATTCTTCCCGTCCATTTGCCGTTTGTATGCATCTCTAGATAGAGTTAATCTTACGCGGCTTCTTTGCGGGAGTTTGATCCCGAAGGCTGCCGTGAACCGTTTTTCGATCCTCTTCCCCAAAGGACGGTTCGTATGACTTCCCTGCCCGTTATTGAAGTTGCCGGCCCTGTTTCTGTCGTTGCCAACCCTGTTTTGGTCGTGGCCAATCAGGACATCGACTCGACGCTGCGCGAGGATCGCGTCTTTGCGCCGCCGCCGGAGTTCAGCGCCAAGGCCCACATCAAGAGCCTGGAAGAGTATGAAGCGCTCTACAAGCAGTCCATCGACGATCCGGAGAGCTTCTGGGCCGGCGTCGCCCAGGATCTTCATTGGTTCAGGCAATGGGAGAAAGTTCTGGAGTGGAATCTCCCATTAGCTCAATGGTTTGTTGGCGGAAAGTTAAACTTAAGCTTCAATTGCGTAGATCGCCACACACTGGGGGCAAGGCGCGACAAAACCGCACTGATCTGGGAGGGTGAACCGGGAGAGATTCGCCGGCTAACCTACGCAGAGCTGCATGTAGAGGTGCAGCGCTTTGCCAACGCCCTCAAGGCGCTGGGAATCAAGAAGGGTGACCGCGTTGCCGTTTACATGGGCATGACGCCGGAGCTGGCGATTGCCCTGCTGGCCTGCGCGCGCATCGGCGCGGTGCACTCGGTCATCTTCGGCGGCTTTGCCGCCAACGCCATCGCCGACCGCGTCAACGACTCGGCCTGCGTCGCCATCCTCACTCAGGACTCCAGCTACCGCCGCGGCAACGAAATTCAGCTCAAGCGCACCGTCGACGAGGCCATGAACGCCTGCCACACCGTCAAGCACGTGGTCGTCTTCCGCCGCACCGGTTCGCCCGTGAAGATGGTTGCCGGCCGCGACCACTGGTGGCACGAACTGGTGGCCGCCGCCGCCCCCGATTGCCCCGCCGAAGAGATGGATTCCGAGGATCCGCTTTACATCCTTTACACCTCAGGCACCACCGGCAAACCCAAGGGGCTTGTCCACACCACCGGCGGCTATGCTGTGCAAACGTACCTCACCTCCAAGTACGTCTTCGACCTGCGCGACGAGGACATCTACTGGTGCACGGCCGACATCGGCTGGGTCACCGGCCACTCCTACGTGGTCTACGGCCCGTTGCTGAACGGCGCTACGGTGCTGATGTACGAGGGTGCGCCCAACTGGCCCGACTTTTCCCGCTTTTGGAAGATCATCGACGACCATCAAGTAACCATCTTCTACACTGCGCCAACCGCCATTCGGGCATTCATCAAGTGGGGCGACCAGCACGTGGAAAAACATTCTCTGGCCTCGCTGCGCCTGCTGGGTACCGTCGGCGAGCCCATCAACCCCGAAGCCTGGATGTGGTACCGCGAGAAGATCGGCCACAACCGCTGCCCCATCGTCGATACCTGGTGGCAGACCGAGACCGGGGCGATCATGATCGCGCCCATTCCCGGCGCAGTGGCCGCCAAGCCCGGCTCGGCCACGCGGCCCTTCTTCGGCATTCAGCCTGAGGTGGTCAACAAGGAGGGCGAGCCGGTGCCCGCCGGCCATGGCGGCCTGCTGGTCATCCGCAAGCCCTGGCCCTCGATGGCCCGCACCGTCTACGGCGACCCCGAGCGCTACCAAAAGACCTATTGGAGCGACGTGCCCGGCTGCTACTTCACCGGCGACGGCGCGCGCCAGGACGCCGACGGCTACTTCTGGCTCATGGGCCGGGTGGACGACGTGATCAACGTCAGCGGCCATCGCCTGGGCACCATGGAGGTCGAGTCGGCCCTGGTCGCCCATCCCAAGGTGGCCGAGGCCGCCGTCGTGGGCCGCCCCGACGAACTCAAGGGCCAGGCCATCTCCGCCTTCGTCTCGCTGGAAAGCGGCAACGAGCCCAGCAACGAACTGAAGGACGAGTTGCGCAAGTGGGTCTCAAAAGAGATCGGCTCCCTGGCCCGCCCCGACGACATCCGCTTCACCGAAGCCCTGCCCAAAACCCGCAGCGGCAAGATCATGCGCCGCCTGCTGAGGGAACTGGCCACCCACGGCGAAATCAAGGGAGACACAACCACCCTGGAAGACTTCACCGTGATAGCGAAACTGCGCGAGGCGGAGGAAGGGTAATGGGGCCTCAGAAAAATAATCGGTTTATCCGGTATTGGAAGTTAGTTGTGGACCCATGACCCTGGTTTTGTCCGTCGGCGATTTGCTTGGGTCGGTCCACCGGTTGAATATTGCAGGCCGGCCATGCCGCGAAGTATATCCAAGCGGAATCTAGCTGTTCCGGAACTTCTTGCTGCAATGCAAGCGGCGGGTCCGGAATAGTGTCGAGAACGGTTCCACAATCATTGCGATGTTCCGGGCGGAAAATAATAGCAGGGGACCTCGCCTCGACCAGCGTGATGCACCACCGGCGCCAATAAACCCGACTTCCCCAGTTCGAGAATAGAATCTCCGATCGCACCGGCAGAGAGAAGCCGGGACTTTTGGGCGAGGTGAACTCGGCTGATAGCCCTCAGAAATGCCAGCGCTCGGCTGGACAAACTTCGGAGCGTATTTGTGACCTCTTCAAACCTTGCGCTTGGTCGTGTGTTCTCTGTTACCCTTCCAAGCTGGCCCATGAGACTTGCTTCAAGGTCCTTGAGATAGCTCTCGAGCTCTTCGATCTTTTGATGGGATTCCCCATCCTGAGCCTTCTTGTCGGCGCTCAACGCGACAAGTTCTGATCGTAGCTCCGCCGCAATTCCAGCCGCAATTTGTTTGGCGTTCGAATCGCTGGGCTCCGGAGCCAGCCCTTTGTCGACGCCCCCAAGCATCTGTCCCATCCGGCCTTAATTAGCTCCCGAGTGTCAGAAGACAGGCGCTTGACGACAGATTCGATCTTCTGCAACGACTGTATCGTGTGTTCGCTGACCTTGCTGCTTCTACGGTCTACAAGAATTGAAAATGCGATTGCGACGATCGCAAGAACAATTCCGACAATGCTCGAAATGAATCCACACCAAAATGCTACGGCCTCAGCTTGATTCAAATCCTCCTCCTTAGAGCACTCAATTCGAGGAAAAACCATAATAGCTCAATTCCACCAGAATTTGCTATTTTTTCACATATGCAGCTTTTTCTTGTGAATATTGGACTAAGCATTGTGTTGAATGTACCAGCGTGGTCAGTCTAGTACTGACACAGGTAGAATAATTCAGAACCAATGATTCTTGTATGCAAAGCGCTGGATGCCCCGCGTCTTAGTGTCATGGCTCGGAGGGAGACATCGCCTGCAACTGTCCAATCCGGATTGACAGCAGCCATGCCCACCCTTACTCTCAAGGCTATGGAAGTATCACTCAGCATCGAGCAGGAAGCCGAGCTCTCCCGCATGGCTGACCAGACTGGCAGGAGCGCGGATGAGTTGGCGCGTGAAGCCGTGGACCGTTTCCTGATGGAAGAGCGTCGCTTTCATGCAGGGGTTCGAGCCGGGCTGGATGCAGCCGCCCGTGGCGACTTTGTCCCCACATCCGAGGTCTGGGCAAGGGTGGAGCGTGTTTTGAAAGCCTGAGACCGTCCGAGGCCCGAGCCAATGCAAGTACGATGGACGACCCCCGCCGCGCAGGATCTTGAGGAAATTACCCTTTACATCCAGAAAGATAATGGGACTGCGGCGCGGGCTGTCGCCAAGACTCTGTTCGACGCTGCCAACTCCCTTGACCTGTTGCCCTCCAGGGGCCGAGCGGGGAGAATCCCAGGCACACGGGAGCTTGTGGTTCCCGGTTTACCCTACATCGTCGTCTATCAGGTAACGAGAACGGCGATCCAAATCCTCCACATCTACCATGGCGCCCGCAACTGGCCGGCAGAGCAATGAATTCTGCTTCTCCTAACGTTAGGTGCTTAGACCCGCAAGTAGTCCGCGCGCCAGCTCTTGATGCGCTCTTTGATCTGCTTGCGGTCCAGATTCTGTTCAAGCGCCTGCTTGGCCAGTTCCACCACCTCGTCATCGGCGGCAAAGCGCAGGCCAATCAACTGATCCTCGCTGAGGCGATAGATCTGCGAGTGCCATTCCGTAGGAGCCAGCGCCTGCAAGCGTATCCGCTCCTCCAGCCGGATGACGCGGTCCTGCACCCTGAGCGGATAGCTGCGCACCTTGAAGACGAGAAGGAACGCCACCAGCGAGAGCACCACATACCATGGGCCGGCGAAGTAGGCGTCTGCCCGATGGTGAATCATGTGAAAGATCGAGAAGATCAGGTTGGCGACCAGGAAGAAGAACAGCACAAAGTGAAACGGCGGATCGAGCCGCCCGTGGTTCTTGAGATTCTGCTCGGAAGATTTACTCATGGGGGACCCTGATTTCTTTCAGGCCGAAGTTGGCTGTCTCGGTTCCTTCACCTTCCGCGGAGCCGCCGGCAACGGCGCTGGGGGCCTGAACACCTGCGCTCCCCGGATTCTGAGCGACGCGGGCCGCTGCTGTCAATGCCCCTAAATTGTCCGCCGCCAGAATCTGCGGATTTTTGGGGATCAGATGATGTCGGCCGCGCACAAGATAATCCACAAATATGCCTCCGGCAATGTAGGGATTGACCAGCGCAATGGGGACGGCATACGGTGGTGGAGAGCGACTCGGCGATGCTCTTGTTCGAGTGGCTCGGATGGCGATAGCCGGGAATCTGTGGAATCTCAAAGACTGCCAGTTGCGTCTCAGGATGCTTGCTCGCATAGCGCTCAAGTTTATAGACGATCTGCTTGGGGGTGGGCATACCGGCGTCCGGAAAGATGCTGCGCCGGAAGGTGTGGGGAAAATATTGATTGAGGATACGGCGCGCAAAGTCCGACAGTTGTTGAACAGAAGATCGAAGTGGGAGCGATTCGCGCTGTCGTTCATTCGCGCGATGAGCGCGTTGTCCTGTTCCTCGGCAGTCTCAAAGCGGAAGACGTAGATGCGTCGCTCATAGGAGACGCCCACCAACTGGGTCCAGCCGCCACGCACACATGCCGGGAGGCAGGTTTTCTCCCAGGCTGAGCAGATGGGCTTCATGATAGCGGTTGCGCAGCCGTTGACGGTCTCGCGGTTGACGCGCGCGGAACATCCGAGGCGCTCTCGACCGAATAGAGGTAAGGAAGCAGCGGGATCGCCACCCAATCGTAGCCGGGGATGCCCTGGTAACGGGCGATGACGGCGCCCAGCTCGCCGTGTGGCACGGCGCAGCTGAACAGGAGTTTCGCGCAGATGCGCTCAAAATAAATTGCCTTGTGCCCGGTCGGATTGATGGAGCCAAAGAAGCCATACGGCTCCTCCATCAGCAAGGCAGCCTGCGCATGGCTTTGCGCGGGAAGGATGGCCATGAGTGCTAAAGTAATGAGAAAAAATACAGTTGTGCGCAACTTTCGCGTCAATAGCATCGCTCCTCCGTGGTCAGGAACTTGTACTGCCTTCAGTATTCCCCGCCAAGGGATAGACCTCGGCCCAGCTAGAACCCTTCCACTCTCTCTCCGATGTGAAGGACGAGGCAGGCAATTCTTCACCGTTGAACAGGTTGCATTGCGGACTAATGGCCCAGCCGTCGCGCACTTGAAGAGTAGACGATTTTTGGACCAAGACCGAATATCTTCGGTTTTTCAAGGTATATTCGCAACATTTTCCGGCAATCCGTGTCAAAATGAGCAATAGTGATCACTTTTCCGCGGCTGGTTCCTGGGTAGAAAGCTCCGCGGCCAGGGTGTTTCCATCTCCCGGAAGCGGGGAATACTGAAAGGCAGTACAAGTTCCTGACCACGGAGGAGCGATGCTATTGACGCGAAAGTTGCGCACAACTGTATTTTTTCTCATTACTTTAGCACTCATGGCCATCCTTCCCGCGCAAAGCCATGCGCAGGCTGCACTACTGATGGAGGAGCCGTATGGCTTCTTTGGCTCGATCAATCCGACCGGGCACAATGCGATCTATTTTGAGCGCATCTGCGCTGAAACTCCGATTCACCTGCGCCGCTGCCACGACGGTGAGCTGGGCGCTGTTATCGCTCGTTACCAGGGCATCAACGGGTACGACTGGGTGGCGATCCCGCTGCTTCCTTACCTCTATTCAGTCGAGAGCGCCTCGGATGTTCCCGCGCGCGTTAACCGCGAGACCGTCAATCGGCTGCGCAACCACTATCATGAAGCCCATCTGCTCAGCCTGGGAGAACACCTCTCTCCCGGCAATGTGCTGCATGGCGGCTGGACCCAGTTGGTAGGTGTCTCCTATGAGCGACGCATTTACGCCTTCCGCTTTGATACTACCGAGGAACAGGACGACGCACTCATCGCACGCATGAACGATAGCGTGAATCGCTCGCACTTTTATCTTCTGTTCAACAACTGCTCGGACTTTGCGCGCCGTATCCTCAATCAATATTTTCCCCACACCTTCCGGCGCAGCGTCTTTCCGGACGCCGGTATGTCCGCTCCCAAGCAGATCGTCTATAAACTTGAGCGCTATGCCAGCAAGCATTCTGAGACGCAACTGGCAGTCTTTGAGATTCCACAGATTCCCGGTTACCGCCATCCGAGCCACTCAAACAAGAGCATCGCCGAGTCGCTTTCCACCACCTATGCCGTCCCCATTGCGCTGCTGAATCCCTACATTGCCGGAGGCATATTTGTGGATTATCTTGTGCGCGGCCGACATCATCTCATCCCCAAAAATCCGCAGATTCTGGCGGCGGACAATTTAGGGGCATTGACAGCAGCGGCCCGCGTCGCTCAGAATCCGGGGAGCGCAGGTGTTCAGGCCCCCAGCGCCGTTGCCGGCGGCTCCGCGGAAGGTGAAGGAACCGAGACAGCCAACTTCGGCCTGAAAGAAATCAGGGTCCCCCATGAGTAAATCTTCCGAGCAGAATCTCAAGAACCACGGGCGGCTCGATCCGCCGTTTCACTTTGTGCTGTTCTTCTTCCTGGTCGCCAACCTGATCTTCTCGATCTTTCACATGATTCGCCATCGGGCAGACGCCTACTTCGCCGGCCCATGGTATGTGGTGCTCTCGCTGGTGGCGTTCCTTCTCGTCTTCAAGGTGCGCAGCTATCCGCTCAGGGTGCAGGACCGCGTCATCCGGCTGGAGGAGCGGATACGCTTGCAGGCGCTGGCTCCTACGGAATGGCACTCGCAGATCTATCGCCTCAGCGAGGATCAGTTGATTGGCCTGCGCTTTGCCGCCGATGACGAGGTGGTGGAACTGGCCAAGCAGGCGCTTGAACAGAATCTGGACCGCAAGCAGATCAAAGAGCGCATCGAGAGCTGGCGCGCGGACTACTTGCGGGTCTAAGCACCTAACGTTAGGAGAAGCAGAATTCATTGCTCTGCCGGCCAGTTGCGGGCGCCATGGTAGATGTGGAGGATTTGGATCGCCGTTCTCGTTACCTGATAGACGACGATGTAGGGTAAACCGGGAACCACAAGCTCCCGTGTGCCTGGGATTCTCCCCGCTCGGCCCCTGGAGGGCAACAGGTCAAGGGAGTTGGCAGCGTCGAACAGAGTCTTGGCGACAGCCCGCGCCGCAGTCCCATTATCTTTCTGGATGTAAAGGGTAATTTCCTCAAGATCCTGCGCGGCGGGGGTCGTCCATCGTACTTGCATTGGCTCGGGCCTCGGACGGTCTCAGGCTTTCAAAACACGCTCCACCCTTGCCCAGACCTCGGATGTGGGGACAAAGTCGCCACGGGCGGCTGCATCCAGCCCGGCTCGAACCCCTGCATGAAAGCGACGCTCTTCCATTAGGAAACGGTCCACGGCTTCACGCGCCAACTCATCCGCGCTCCTGCCAGTCTGGTCAGCCATGCGGGAGAGGTCGGCTTCCTGCTCGATGCTGAGTGATACTTCCATAGCCTTGAGAGTAAGGGTGGGCATGGCTGCTGTCAATCCGGATTGGACAGTTGCAGGCGATGTCTCCCTCCGAGCCATGACACTAAGACGCGGGGCATCCAGCGCTTTGCATACAAGAATCATTGGTTCTGAATTATTCTACCTGTGTCAGTACTAGACTGACCACGCTGGTACATTCAACACAATGCTTAGTCCAATATTCACAAGAAAAAGCTGCATATGTGAAAAAATAGCAAATTCTGGTGGAATTGAGCTATTATGGTTTTTCCTCGAATTGAGTGCTCTAAGGAGGAGGATTTGAATCAAGCTGAGGCCGTAGCATTTTGGTGTGGATTCATTTCGAGCATTGTCGGAATTGTTCTTGCGATCGTCGCAATCGCATTTTCAATTCTTGTAGACCGTAGAAGCAGCAAGGTCAGCGAACACACGATACAGTCGTTGCAGAAGATCGAATCTGTCGTCGAGCGCCTGTCTTCTGACACTCGGGAGCTAATTAAGGCCGGATGGGACAAGATGCTTGGGGGCGTCGACAAAGGGCTGGCTCCGGAGCCCAGCGATTCGAACGCCAAACAAATTGCGGCTGGAATTGCGGCGGAGCTACGATCAGAACTTGTCGCGTTGAGCGCCGACAAGAAGGCTCAGGATGGGGAATCCCATCAAAAGATCGAGGAGCTCGAGAGCTATCTCAAGGACCTTGAAGCAAGTCTCATGGGCCAGCTTCGAAGGGTAACAGAGAACACACGACCAAGCGCAAGGTTTGAAGAGGTCACAAATACGCTCCGAAGTTTGTCCAGCCGAGCGCTGGCATTTCTGAGGGCTATCAGCCGAGTTCACCTCACCCAAGCACAGTACCGGCTTCTATCGGCCGGTCCGATGAGAGATTCTATTCTCGAACTGAGGAAGTCGGGTTTATTGGCGCCGGTGGTGCATAACACTGGTCGAGGCGAGGTCCCCTGCTATTATTTTCCGCCCGAACGTCGCAATGATTGTGCGAGCCGTTCTCGACACTATTCCGGACCCGCCGCTTGCATTGCAGCAAGAAGTTGCGGAACAGCTTGATTCAGTCGGATATACTTCGCGGCGTGGCCGGCCTAGCAATCTTCAACCGGTGGACCGACCCAAGCAAATCGCCGACGGACGAAACGAGGGTGATCAGTACCACGACTAACTTCCAATACCGGATGAACCAATTATTCGTTCTAAGGTCCGCATTACCCCTCCTCCGCCTCGCGCAGTTTCGCGATCACGGTGAAGTCTTCCAGCGTGGTTGTGTCGCCCTTGATCTCGCCGTGCGTGGCCAATTCCCTGAGCAGGCGGCGCATAATCTTGCCGCTGCGGGTTTTGGGCAGGGCTTCGGTGAAGCGGATGTCGTCAGGGCGTGCCAGCGAGCCAATCTCCTTCGAGACCCACTTGCGCAACTCGTCCTTTAATTCGTTGCTGGGTTCGTTGCCGCTTTCCAGCGAAACGAATGCGGAGATGGCCTGGCCCTTGAGTTCGTCGGGGCGGCCGACGACGGCGGCCTCGGCCACCTTGGGATGGGCGACCAGGGCCGACTCGACCTCCATGGTTCCCAGGCGATGGCCGCTGACGTTGATCACGTCGTCCACCCGGCCCATCAGCCAGAAGTAGCCGTCGGCGTCCTGGCGCGCGCCGTCGCCGGTAAAGTAGCTGCCGGGCACATCGCTCCAATAGGTCTTTTGGTAGCGCTCGGGGTCGCCGTAGACCGTCCGGGCCATCGAGGGCCAAGGCTTGCGTATGACCAGCAGGCCGCCATGGCCGGCGGGGACCGGCTGGCCCTCCTTGTTGACCACCTCAGGCTGAATGCCGAAGAAGGGCCGCGTGGCCGATCCGGGTTTGGCGGCCACTGCGCCGGGAATGGGCGCAATCATGATCGCCCCGGTCTCGGTCTGCCACCAGGTATCGACGATGGGGCAGCGGTTGTGGCCTATCTTCTCGCGGTACCACATCCAGGCCTCGGGGTTGATTGGCTCGCCAACGGTACCCAGCAGGCGCAGCGAGGCCAGAGAATGTTTTTCCACGTGCTGGTCGCCCCACTTGATGAATGCCCGAATGGCGGTTGGCGCAGTGTAGAAGACGGATACTTGATGGTCGTCGATGATCTTCCAAAAGCGGGAAAAGTCGGGCCAGTTGGGCGCACCCTCGTACATCAGCACCGTAGCGCCGTTCAGCAACGGGCCGTAGACCACGTAGGAGTGGCCGGTGACCCAGCCGATGTCGGCCGTGCACCAGTAGATGTCCTCGTCGCGCAGGTCGAAGACGTACTTGGAGGTGAGGTACGTTTGCACAGCATAGCCGCCGGTGGTGTGGACAAGGCCCTTGGGTTTGCCGGTGGTGCCTGAGGTGTAAAGGATGTAAAGCGGATCCTCGGAATCCATCTCTTCGGCGGGGCAATCGGGGGCGGCGGCGGCCACCAGTTCGTGCCACCAGTGGTCGCGGCCGGCAACCATCGTCACGGGCGAACCGGTGCGGCGGAAGACGACCACGTGCTTGACGGTGTGGCAGGCGTTCATGGCCTCGTCGACGGTGCGCTTGAGCTGAATTTCGTTGCCGCGGCGGTAGCTGGAGTCCTGAGTGAGGATGGCGACGCAGGCCGAGTCGTTGACGCGGTCGGCGATGGCGTTGGCGGCAAAGCCGCCGAAGATGACCGAGTGCACCGCGCCGATGCGCGCGCAGGCCAGCAGGGCAATCGCCAGCTCCGGCGTCATGCCCATGTAAACGGCAACGCGGTCACCCTTCTTGATTCCCAGCGCCTTGAGGGCGTTGGCAAAGCGCTGCACCTCTACATGCACGCTCTGCGTAGGTTAGCCGGCGAATCTCTCCCGGTTCACCCTCCCAGATCAGTGCGGTTTTGTCGCGCCTTGCCCCCAGTGTGTGGCGATCTACGCAATTGAAGCTTAAGTTTAACTTTCCGCCAACAAACCATTGAGCTAATGGGAGATTCCACTCCAGAACTTTCTCCCATTGCCTGAACCAATGAAGATCCTGGGCGACGCCGGCCCAGAAGCTCTCCGGATCGTCGATGGACTGCTTGTAGAGCGCTTCATACTCTTCCAGGCTCTTGATGTGGGCCTTGGCGCTGAACTCCGGCGGCGGCGCAAAGACGCGATCCTCGCGCAGCGTCGAGTCGATGTCCTGATTGGCCACGACCAAAACAGGGTTGGCAACGACAGAAACAGGGCCGGCAACTTCAATAACGGGCAGGGAAGTCATACGAACCGTCCTTTGGGGAAGAGGATCGAAAAACGGTTCACGGCAGCCTTCGGGATCAAACTCCCGCAAAGAAGCCGCGTAAGATTAACTCTATCTAGAGATGCATACAAACGGCAAATGGACGGGAAGAATTGCACCGGGGTTGGCGCGCGCAGGAGTCTCAAGCGCAAGGAAGGGAATCGGCGCGCCGGCTACGCGGAGTTCTTCTGCGCGGTCACGTACTCGCGCAGCGCCGCGGTGATGCGGCTTTGGTAGCGCCGGCAAGAAAAGCACAAAGTGCGGAAATTACCGCCGCGCTTTGTAGCGCAGGATCCAGTCCTTCTGTTCTTTGGTGTCGGGAACGTCGACGCCGCGGGCCGCTTCGATGGCTTTGAGGGCTGCCTTCGGCTTCCAACCCAGATGAATGAGCGCGCAGGCCGCAGTGACGGTGGACCTGCCAATGCTCCCCCGGCAGTGGATGCCGACCCGCATGCCGGCTCGGAGACGGCTGACCAACTCCTCGACAAAGATTCTGAAGGAATCAGGGTCCTGCGGAGGGTGAATATCGGGCATGGGATAGAGGAGGAACTCCATCCCCAGCCGCTCCGCGATAGAAGCTTCTTCCGCCAGTCCCAACAATGCAACTTCCTTGTCGGTGAGGTGGGAAACCAGGGTTTGAATGCCGCCCTGCTTGATTCTCAGCAGTTCGCCCTCCAGCTTGTCATCGCCATACGGCCTCAACAGCACCGCAAGAGGCGCGGGGGGATTGCCGTTGATCCAGAAAATCTCGTTCATATTCCTCGAAATCTGATCGACTCTTACATCATCGGCAGTGAACTCCTGCACTCAAGCATAGCGCTTTTGGTGCCAGATCCAGGCGGTACGGACGATTTCGTCGAGCTGTGTGTACCTGGGCTTCCAGCCGAGTTCGCGGATGGCCTTCTCGGAGCTGGCGACGAGCACGGCGGGGTCGCCGGGTCGGCGGGGATGAACCTCGGCAGGGATGGGATGGCCGGTGACACGACGGGCCGACTCGATGACCTCGCGAACGCTGAAACCCCGTCCGTTGCCCAGGTTGAAGATGAGCCGGGCACTGCGTGCGGCAGCCTCTTCCAGGGCATCGAGCGCCAGCAGATGCGCATCGGCCAGGTCGGAGACGTGGATGTAGTCGCGGATACAGGTGCCGTCGGGGGTGGGATAGTCGTCGCCGAAGATTTTGATCGACGGGCGGCGTCCCAGCGCCACATCCAGAACCAGCGGAATCAGGTGCGACTCCGGCTCGTGGGCTTCGCCGCGGGTGATGCCGTTCGGCCCTTCCGGCGCGCCGGCCACGTTGAAGTAGCGCAGCGAAGCGACACGCAGGCCATGGATGCGGTTCAGCCAGCCCAGCATCTGCTCAACCAGCAGCTTGGACTCGCCATAGGCATTGGTCGGAAGCAGGCGAGCATCTTCCTTAACAGGAATCACTTCCGGCTCGCCATAGACGGCGGCGGTGGAGCTGAAGACCAGTCTGCGGGGGCCGTGGGCGAGGATGGCTTCAAGCAGGGAGAGCGTGGAGGCGGTGTTGTTGCGGAAGAACTGCTCGGGATGGAGCATGGACTCGCCGGCCTCGATGAGCGCGGCAAAGTGAAGGACGCCGTCGAATGGTCTCCCCTCCACTTTGGCGGAGAGGAACATCTTCTCAAGAGTGGGCCGGTCTGCCAGTTCTCCCTCGACGAATTCCACTCCGGGCGGCAAAAGATCGCGCCGTCCATGGCTCAGGTTGTCGAAGACGACGGCCTGATGTCCATTCTCGGCCAGCAATCCGGCGACTGTACCCCCAATGTACCCCGCGCCGCCTGTCACCAATATCTTCACAAAAAAATCTGTCCTTTCTTGCACACTTTGGTATAAGATAAAGTGTATTACAGAGGGCAGGTGGGGCCGACGAGGCGCTGCCGACTACGGACCGTCGTATAGACGGCCGACTGTATCCGGTTTTTTTGCGGTCCGCATCGACGTTGGGCTTAGCTGTTACGGATGCCATCCTGTGCAGATGGGCAGTATGTGTATATCTGTACAGTGTTGGATTGATTTTTTTGCTTGATGACTTGGACAGAGTTGGGGTACTCGGATGTTCAAGATACAAGCAGCCGATTCGTATCGCGTGGAGGCTTGCAGCGCAGGGTCTAGTCGGGTATGTGTCCGATACATGGCGTCCCCATCAACGTATATGAAGAGAGAATCTATTTTCCCCCAAATAGGTCAAACGCATCAGCAGTATGCATACGGCTTGGCAACCGGACGTAGCGCGGAAGTATCCTTACCGGCACGATTCTGGCGAGCCAAGCCAACCGCTCCGTGGATTGCGCCTGCCCCGCGACGTTGGAAGACAGTTGCGGCCTCGCGCCATACTGTCACAAGATCAACAGGCTTGGGCACGGCTCCCGCAGGGGATGGAAACTATTTGAGCGCTCTTGCAGCACGATACTCCACTTCCGCCGGTTCTAGCGCCGCGGAAACAAGACTGCCCAGCCCCAATAACCGTGAGCGAGGTTGAGACTATGCCGGTAACCCCATATCCAGGTAGAGCCGCTTTCGGATTGCTCCCCGAGCCCGAGCGCAGCCCCGGCTCGTTGATCACCAGCATGGTGGTCAACGGGTTGATGTCTGGCCTTTCTATTCTACGTTGGGACGACGGCCAAGAAGGCGATTGATCAGCACCAGTATGAGGAGACACTGCTGGTTCTGCCGGCCAAGCCAGAGCCGCCTCATCCGAAGGTGAAGCTGCCTCCTCCTCCGCCGCCGGAGAAATTGCCGCCGGTTCAGGATGTGAAGCTGGAGGCGCCGAAGATCAATATGCCCAAGCCGGAGCCCAAGCCGGATCCCAAGCCGATCCCGATCGAAGTCAAGCTGCCGACGCCGGTGATTCAATCGCTCAAGCCAATGGTCATTGAGGCGCCTCAGCCCAAGCCTGTGCTGAACGGTGTAGCCAAGCCGGCAATGGTTATCGCGCAGCAGACCAAGACGGCGATGACCCCCGCGGCCATGCCGGCGCAAGACAATAAAGTCAAGTCCTCGACCAAGCCGGTTCATTTTGGCGACACATTCGGCGTGACGCCCAATCCGAACGCCAAGGGACCGGCCACCGTTGCGGCCATCGGCAATCCCTATGGCGGGATGCAGGGGCCGGCCATCGCGCCCCACGGAGAAGTCGGATCGACCGGCTTCGGCAGCGGGAGCAGGGTCGGCTCCAATGCCGGAGTGGTGGGCAAGGTGGCCTCGGCTGGCGTCCGCGTCACCACGAGCGCTCCATCCGTCAGTTCCGGCAAGGTGGCTTCAGCCAGTATTCCCACTGCGCCCACTGCCGTGGTGGAAGCCCCCAAAACAGTCGGAGCCGTTCCCACAGATGTGGTGGTCATCTCCAAGCCGCAGCCGGAGTACACCAGCGAAGCCAAGCAGCTTAAGGTGCAGGGAGACGTGATTTTGCGGGTAACGTTCACGGCCAGCGGCCAAGTGGTAGTTCAGGGAGTTGTGCAAGGCCTGGGCCATGGCCTGGATGAAGAGGCGCGCCGCGTAGCGCAACAGATTCGTTTCCGTCCCGCCACGCGCAATGGGCAGGCGGTGGATAAGACAACCAACATGACCATTACGTTTCAATTGGCGTAACATCGGGATTGCACGCAGAGAACAATGCTATGCTCAGCCGCGGGATGACGGAACGGCGCAAGCGGCCAGAAGAAGAGTTGAAAGAAACCAGCTTAGGAGCCTGACATGACGTTTCGGAAGATCTCCCTCACCCTCCTGCTCATCATTCTGAGTGTCGCCAGCGCGAACGCAAAGAATAAGGAACCCAAGTACTCGCAGGTACACCAGCTTACGCCGGAACAGGCCGCGCTGGTGGAAAAAGCCATCGGCAGCGAAAAGGCGCTGATCAAAAACATCCAGCAGCGCACGCCGCTGGTGGAGACCTACATTCAAAACACCTTGCCGGATATCAAGCTTTATGAGATGCCCATCTCGGATGAGTATATGTTGAGCCGCATCGACTTCGGCAAGGTCTCATTTTTTGACAAGATGTACCAGCCCAGAGTCACTGCCAAGCATGGTTACTTCAAGGGGTCGTCCTCCGCCTTTCTGGGCCTGAACAAGGTTCTGGGCCGGCGGTCGATTACTTATATGCCCAATGGCTTTGCGCAGATGATGTTCCTTGATCCCAGGAGCTTCGACAACCAACACTATGTCTTCAGCTATGTGCGGCGGGAGTTTCTGGGGTCGGTGCGCACCTGGGTCTACGACGTGCATCCCAAGGTCTCCGGAACGGGCCGCTTCGTTGGGCGCATCTGGATCGAGGACGAGGAAGGCAACATCGTCCGCTTCAACGGCACGTACACCAGCACAAGCGATGATAACATCAACTTTCACTTCGACAGTTGGCGAATTAATGTGCAGCCGGGAATCTGGCTGCCGGTGGCTGTCTATGTGGAGGAGACGCACCGCACGGAGCGCGACAAGATCGGGCTGAGGGCGCAGACGCACTTCTGGGGCTACTCGCTCAGGCTGCCAACGCGGGAGAGCGAGAACGTCAGCGTGAAGGTGGACGACGCGATCGACAAGAGCGACGATTCGCAGGATGTAGGACCGCTGCAAGCCTCGCGCGCCTGGGTAACAGAGGCTGAAAACAACGTGATCGACCGGCTGGTAGAAGCCGGACTGGTGGCGCCGCTGACCCCCGGCGGCTATGAAAACACGGTGCTCGACCAGATCGTCATCAACCTGCAAGTGCCCAACAACCTGGCCTTCACCGACCAGGTGCATACCCGCATTCTGCTTACGACCACCATCGAAACTACCACCGTCGGCAACACCATCCTGATCAGCAAGGGGCTTATCGATACACTGCCCAACGAGGAATCGATTGCCTCGGTGGTCGCCATGGAACTGGCCCACATCGTGATGGGCCACCACATCGACACCCGCTACGCCTTCAATGACCGGCTGCTCTTCCCCGACGAAGCGACCTTCCAGAGAATCGACATGAACCATTCGGATCACGACAACGCGGAGGCCGCTAAGAAGGCCATGGAGTACCTGCAGAACTCCATGTACAAAGACCGGCTGCCCACGGCGGGACTTTACTATGAGCAGTTGGTTGACCGGGAAAAGGTGCTGACGGCTCTGAACACGCCCAAACTCGGCGACTCGCTGCTCAAGTCCGACGGAACCCCGTGGATGGCCGACCTGCAACACATGGCGCCTGCGCTGAATTGGGATGACCTCACCCAGCGTCCGGCCTTGCCCCTGAACAGTTGGCTCAAGACCGATCCATGGGACGACCGGGTGCATCAGATCAACGCCAAGATTTACGCCTACATGAACCCCCGCGACAAGATGCCGCTGGAGCTGACGCCGGTCTTCTACAAGTTACAACACTATGACGCTTCGCGGTTGACGCCGGCGGTTTCTCCTGCCGCAGCACCCGCGCCCGCCGCGACGGAGGCTGCGCCCACCCCCGGCAGTTCCTCCCAGCCCACGGGCGCCACGAGCCCGCAGTAGCATCCATCACGAATCTCAGGCCGGAATGCGCCGCGCGGTGCATTCCGGACAGGG
>CAWFZU010000084.1:0-3733 GCA_963820195.1 uncultured Acidobacteriaceae bacterium
CCTCCACCAGTTCGGTGGACTCTTCGTCGGGGAAGTTCATCTCGCCCGGCTTCTTCGATCAGCGCGTCCAGTTCCTCGCGCTCCAGCGTCATCTCGCTGAAGGTGACAAAGGGAGCGCCAACGTAGCTTGGCCATCTCCACAAAGTCTTTCCATGCGTCGGGGTTGCCAGCACCCTCCCAGACAATGGAGGGGATGTCCTCGGTGACGTAACCGGGAAGGCGTTTAAGTCCGTGGCCCTCAATAAAGGCCACCATGTCGTCTTTCAGCGGGAGGAGGTTATCAATGCTCATAGTCAAGCTCTTATTCTCGCAGATGGGGCCGGGGCAAGCGGCAAAGCTGTGGAAACTTCTGCCAGGGCTAGGCCCCAGGCGTTACCCTGAATACATTCAGAGATCGGGAGAAAAATCTTGCCAAAATTCGAACACCACGTCTTTGTCTGTTGCAATGCGCGGCCCGAGGGCGCGCCGCGCCGCTCCTGCACACGCGACGGAAGCAGCGAACTGCACGCCGAGCTGCAACACTGGTGAAGGCGGCAGGCCTTGGCGGCAAGGTGCGCATCAACAAATCCGGCTGCCTGGACCAGTGCGAGCACGGCCCGATGGTGGTGGTCTATCCCGAAGCGGTCTGGTACGGCAACGTCCAGCCCGGGGACGCGGCGGAGATTGTCGGCGAGCACTTGGTCGCCGGCCGGCCCGTCGAGCGCCTGCGCATGGCCGAGGAATGCCTGAACAACAGAAACTGCCCACACCAAGGGTGAAAAGACAGGGAACAGGGAACAGTCTGCTCCCTAAAGTTCATCTCAACGTTCGATCTGTCATTCTGAGCGAACGGGACCCCGAACGTACTTCAGTTCGGGGGTGGTGAGTCGAAGAATCCGCGTTTCTGCGTCTTGTATTCTGCGATCAACGCCTCGCCGCACGTGACTTGCGTCATCAACGCAATCCGCGTTTCCCTCTCCGCCGCTCTTTGCGCGCCGATAAACAGCGTGCGGAGGATTCCGCCGGACGTGCGCGCATACCCAGACTCTGCTAGCCACTCCGGCAGGCATCCGCTGCTGCGGGGGCCGCTCCAGACGTAAAAATGCGCAGGCGGGCGGCCCCGGTGGCCCCTCCCGCATCGATCGCTCTTCGCAAACCCCGCTCACATCTGCCTTTCCGCGTTTATTTCGGTGCCACGGTGTACAGACCGCGCCTCAATGCGGTATCCTGAACCTTAAACCACATGATTTTTTCCCGCGATTACATCGGGTATTTGGCCCGCCGAACTGTCAAGCACCTCATCGACGCCAAGATGATCACCACCAGCGACTTGAAGGTGGTCGAAGCGCGCGTCGCCGAGGGGCTGATCGAGGAACTTTCTCTCGAAGACCGCATCAACGAGGAAGTGCGCGTGATTCTGGAAGCGTACTCCGAGGAGATGCGCAAATCCGGCGCGCAGTATGCCGAGATGTTCAAGAAGGTGAAGACCGAGCTGGCGAAGAAGTACAAGGCGGTGCTATGAGGATCAGCCCCGACAAGCTCAACAAGCTGGCCCACACCGTGGCCGACACCCTGGCCGAGATCGACGAGGTCGGTTTCCTGGAGGATCGCAACACCATCCGCCAGGAGGCGCGCAAGGCGCTCGATGCCCTGCTCACCCAGGAGGCGGCAATCGACACCGCGGCCCGCACGAAGATCGCCAACCAGCGCAAGATCATCCAGGAAGGCTCCCAGGAGTGGGAGATCCTCTACCGCAAGTACTACAACGACGAAGTGCGCAAACTGGGAATCTGAAACTGGGAGTCTATGGGCGGCGTTTTTCTCTTGCCTTCCGGCGCGCCCTATGCCGCCAGCCGAAATTTTGTTAAAGTAGAAAGAGTGGCCGGTGTGGCTGCTCCCTGCAAGTGTGTGGCGCTATCGTCTAGGGGTTAGGACGTGAGATTCTCAATCTTAAAACCCGGGTTCGATTCCCGGTAGCGCTACCAACAATATTGACGCTAAAGCCCGTTAAATCAACGGGCTTTTCCTTTGCTCGAAAATTCTCCTAGCGCGTCTTTGGTCACAATAGCGCGTTCCGTGGTACACAGTATGGTACACAGTCCATTTGACCCGCCCGTTTGCCTTGCCCGCTGGCATTCTTCACCCCGCAAGCACGGAGCAAGCATCCGCCCGAATGCGAAGAGAGCGGCCCGTAAGCATCTGCAAGCATCCCAGACTCTCCAGCCAACCTCTGAGCACGCCGTGACGCTTTTTGTTATGTTCATCCGATTTTGGCGAAGACGGCAATTTGTACACAGTTCATTGCGGCGTCAGGCTGAAGGCAACAAGGCTTTGGAACGCTGCAATTCCACTAGCGCCGCCACTCGAAACAAGGCGCAGTTTAATCACCGGGAGAGCCTTGCGGGACGCTGTGAGGTTGGTAGGACCATTCTCAGCCCGCCAGAGCCTCCAAAGGGCGGCAAGTTCATTCTAAGGCCGATTTGCGGGCATTATCCCGGTTTCGTGAGAGTGTCGGAGATGTCCAGCAGCGCGGCCTTGAGGGAAATGCACCTGCGGCTTTTGCCCGTGACCATTGAATCAGCCCGGCTAAAGGCGCAGAAAAATGCGGCAAGAGAATAGAAAATCGAATTGAAAAAGCAGAAAACAATTCGGAAACGCAATTGAAGCGCAGGATTATGCCGAGCGGCGTTACAATCCTTTCAGCAGTTCCGAGAGCGTTGTTTCCAGAGCAGAGGCGATCTTGCTGAGGGTGCGCAGCCCCGGCTCGCGTGTGCCGCGCTCCAAGTCGGAAATGTGAACTTCATGGACGCCGGACTGCTCGGCAAGGTCGATCTGCCGCCAGTTCCGGGCGCGGCGCAGCTTCCTGATCCGCTCGCCCGTCGCCGCACAGATGTCCTTTGCCATGCGTCCATCATCGGGTTAGCCTTTGCGCTATATTTAGCGCATACACTCTTTGCGGTTTGAAAGGTGGCCGAAATGCCGTTGTCCGGAAAGATTCCCTTCCGTTGCTTGTCTCATTGCCCTGTTCACGTCCGGCTGTGGCAGTGGTAGCACCGGAGGCGGTTCCAGCAGCAACTCCGCGATGAATTTGGCGGGAACTTGGACGGTAACATCGGTATCAACCAAAGGTCAGGCCCCTTACAACGGTTTCTCTGGCACGGCGTCCGTGTCACAATCTGGCGAAGGTCTAGGTGTTGACGGGGCGACCACCTATACCTCGATTCTCGGTAGCATTGCCGTTTCTCAGACCGGCGCAGCGCTGACTGGGACGTTCACAAATTCCATTAAAAAAGTCAGCTATAACTTCATTGGCACGCTTTCCAGCGGCAACTTCACAATCACCGCGTCAACTTCCTGCTACGAAGGCAGTAAAGCGAGCAACCAACAGGAGTCCACCAGCATAACGGGGACGATCACCGCCAATAGCGCCACAGGGACGTATACGATTTCGCGTGGTTCCGGGTGTTATTATTCCAGCGATGCCGGAACTTTTGTTGCAACGAAAAAATGAACAGGGGCCGCGCATATACAGCATCGCATTCAGGGGATGACGAATATGAACAAGCACAACTGGATAAGCCATGCAGCGGTGATTGTGTTCCTAGTCTTCAACACAATTCACATTTTTGGACAAAGAATGAACGTGAAGATCATTCAACGCCAAAACAGCGAATCAGATTACACCTACGTTGTGCCTGCCCATTTCAATTCAACGGCGCATACCAATCTGAATTGCAGGGATAGTTCAACGAAT
>CAWFZU010000085.1:0-9512 GCA_963820195.1 uncultured Acidobacteriaceae bacterium
ATCAGATCGGGGACGAAAGTATCTGTGCATTTTCGAAGTAAACTCCTCCTTTGCATAGCAGTGACAGCTTGTTTGATGGGCTGCCGCACTGCGCCGTCGCTGACTCCGCAGCAGGAGGAAGGCAAGCACCTCTATCTGGTTCGCTGCGCACACTGCCACGAATACAACGACCTGGCTCTCAAGAAGGTTCCGCCGGACCTGCATGGCGTCTTCGACCATAAGACCTTGCCCAGCGGCGCTCCGGCCACCGACGCGGCCGTGCGACAGAATGTCCTGACAGGGAAGGGAATGATGCCCAGCTTCAGCGGGCGCTTCACTGAGGAGCAGATGGCCGCGCTGATCGCCTACTTGCACACAGGGTTGCGATGAGTTTTTACGTCAATATAACACTAAAGTAATATAAGACCTACACCATCCGATACTGATATTCATCCCATATTAATGACTTATGTCACTTTTTCTAGGTAACCTTCTGCACAAACGTTCAGTGTTTTCATGCGAAAATCGCGATCTTCGACGATTTTCCGGAGGCTGGCGCGAAATTATTACGCATTCGTAGAAGAAAGGTGGACCGTAATGACTGTTCGATGGGGAAGATGCTCTAACTTCAAAAACTGCAAGGATGCCAAACGGAGGCAGAATATCCCCATTCCACAGGGGGCCGCTTTCGTATGTCCGGAGTGCGGGGAAGCTTTGCTGGATGAAAGAGATATTGCCCCGCAGAAGGCCGTTGCCACACCCGGCAAGAAGCCTTCGACAACTCTCCTGGTTGCAGCCGCTGTTGCGCTTCTTCTTGTGGTGGTTGCAGGGTTTGCCACCTGGGGCAGGCTGCACGGCGCGAATGCGGCAGTCACGAAGAACGTGCCGAAGGCGATTCTCCGGCTGGCCGGCTCGAACACCATTGGAGACACGCTTGGGCCATCGTTAGCCGAGGCCTTCCTCAAGGATCAGGGCGCAACGGATGTGCGCATTCTTCCCGGAGCCAACCCAGTGGAGAAGATCGTTGAGGGCAAGCTGCCGGGCGACAGCACGGAATCCTCGATCACAGTTGCAGCCCATGGTTCGGCGACCGCTTTTACCGCACTGGCCGAGAACAACTGCGACATCGGCATGGCTTCGCGGAAGATCAAACCCGAGGAAGCAGCCAAGCTTACCACGTTGGGAGATATGGCTTCCGTTGCAAGCGAGCACGTCCTGGGGCTGGATGGCATCGCTGTTATTGTCAACGCCACGAACCCCTCGGATAAGCTCGATAAAGAGAAGATCATGCGTATCTTCACCGGGGAGATCACCGACTGGTCGCAGGTTGGCTCCTCGAGCGGTGCGATCAAAATCTACGCAAGGAATGACAATTCAGGCACCTATGACACCTTTAAGAGCCTGGTGCTTGCGGGCAAGCCGCTGGCGCCGGGGGCGCTAAGGATCGAGGATAGCAAGGCGCTCTCCGATGCAGTGGCCGCCGATCCAAATGGAATCGGCTTTATCGGCCTGCCGTATATTCAAAGCGCCAAACCCATCGCCGTGTCGGACAAGGGGACGCTCTCTCTGCTTCCTACCCGGCTCACCGTGAGTACGGAAGACTATCTCCTGTCGCGAAGGCTCTACCTCTATACGTCCGCCAATCCGGGCAACAAATACACCCGCCAGTTCATCGCGTTCGCTCTCTCGAAGAAAGGACAGGATGTGGTTGGAGCCAGCGGATTCGTTGCCCAGAATGTGACGCAGGAAGCGCAGAAGGTATCCTATCGCGCTCCGGGTGATTATCAGTGGCTCACCAAGGACGCAAATCGCCTCTCGCTGGATTTTCGGTTTCAGTCCGGGCAAACGGATCTTGACAACAAGGCCAAAATCGATCTGGATCGAGTCGTCTCCCTGATTGCTGACCTGAATATCCCGCAAGACAAGGTTATGCTCTTCGGATTCTCGGATAGCATTGGTTCGCCCACGGCCAACCAGGCGCTCTCGCTGAACAGAGCCCAGGCTGTTGCAGAGCAATTCGCCCTAAGAGGCATGAATCCGGCGATTGTTCGCGGATACGGTTCCGGCCTGGCCGTCGCCTCCAACGACACCGACGAGGGTCGATCGAGGAATCGGCGCGTAGAGATTTGGGTCAAGAAGTAACCGGGTTCCGGCAAAGGACGGCAAGAGACGGGAAGGGACCGGCCCGCTTTCGCGGGCCGGTCCCTTGACGAGCAGATGGCCGCTCTCCTGGCCTACCTCCATACCAGGTTACGTTGAGGTTACCTACCCCAAAAAAGCACACCTATGCGTTATAGCCCTGTGCTAATGTCGCATTCTGGAACAGATAAATTACTATAGTACCGGATATAAGATAGATATATACGAACTTCAGTAATAAATCTGCGTTACATTTGCAAGGTAGCGGTCCTACCTCTTTTAGTAGGTCTCATGGCCGCGAGTTGCCCCACATTGGAGTACGGAATCGTGACCAAGGAGGGAGACAATGCATCATAGAATCTGCACGAATTACGGCAAATGCGCACTGGCAGCGAGTCATGAGGACTTTGCCCACGAAAAGAGACCCATGACCCATTGCCCCCTATGCGATAAGAGACTCAGCGATGTGGTGCCCCCATCCCGAAGCAACGGCAACAACCTTGCCTTCGCACTGCTTTCCACGGTCGTCCTTGTCCTTCTTTTTGCTGCCGCCGTTGGGAAGAAGTGGATCAGCACCTCGGAGGGGGCCACGGCTGCCGAGTTGAAAGATGCTCCGAAGGCAATTCTTCGCCTGGCCGACTCGAATACCATCCAGGACAGCCTGGGACCCGCGCTGGCTGAAGCCTTTCTCAAGGCTCAGGGCGCGACGGATGTTCAGATTCTTCCCGGAACTGATCCGCAGGAAAAGATGGTTGAGGGCGTCCTGCCCGGCGACGGGTTTACCTCCGCGATTACAGTTGCGGCTCATGGTTCATCAACCGTGATTTCCCCGCTGACCGCGGACGCCTGGGACATTGGAATGTCCTCACGGAAGCTCAAGCCCGATAAAGCGGGCAAACTGGCGGCGCCAGGCGATTCCCATTCAGTTCTGAACGAAGAAGTTCTGGGGCTTGATGGTATCGCTGTGATCGTCAACGCCTCGAATCCGCTCAAAGATCTTCGCAAAGACACGATCAAGCAGATCTTCACAGGGAAGATCACCGACTGGTCAAAGGTCGGGTCCATGCGCGGCGCAATTCAAGTTTATGTGAGGGACGATCAGTCAGGGATAGCCGATTCATTCAAGACCATGGTATTGGATGGAGCACCCGTAGCTTCATCGGCCCAGAGGTTCGAGGACGGCAATGCGCTATCCCAGGCAGTCTCCAGCGACCCCAACGCCATCGGCTTCGTCAGCCTTCCCCTCATCCATAGTGCAAAGTCCATCGCGATATCGGATAGAGGGGCGGACGCGCTCAAGCCGACCCGGCTAACGGTGGCAACCGAGGAGTACCCTCTGTCGAGGCGACTTTACCTTTATACTCCTTCAACTCCGCACAACGTATTTACGCAGAAGTTTGTTGAGTTTGCTCTCTCCAGGCAGGGTCAGCAGGTGGTTGCAGGTAACGGTTTTGTTGCCCAGACGGTGGCGCGGGAATCCCAGCCGGTATCTGATTCAGCTCCGGACGAATACCAGGAGTTGACCAGGAATGCAGAGCGCTTGTCGCTCGATTTTCGGTTTGTCAACGGAGATTTGGACCTGGACGACAAGGCACAACAGGATTTGGACCGGGTTGTTTCTCTGGTTGCAGACCATGGCGGGGCGAAAAAGCAGATACTGCTCTTCGGTTTCACCAACGACACAGGCGTCACCACGGAAGTGGATCAAGCTGTGTCGCTGAATCGGGCCAGGATTGTCGAGAGGTTATTCACTCAACGAGGCGTCAAGCCCGCGGTTGTGCAAGGTTTCGGTTCCGCCCTGCCGGTTGCATCAAACGACACCGCTGAAGGCCGGGAGAAGAACAGACGAGTTGAGGTCTGGATCCAGAAATGATGTTCCTGCGACCGCGATAGGTACATTGAGGCGAGGATTCAATTGCCTGTCGCGGTATACTTTAAATTGCTATGGCAACCGAGAAAACCTTCTACTTAGAGACCTTCGGCTGCCAGATGAATGCCCATGACTCGGAGAAGGTCATCGGCACATTGGAGCACGAGGGCTACCGGCAGGTTGAGTCGGAAGAAGATGCCGGTCTGATTCTCTATAACACCTGCTCCATCCGCGACAAAGCCGAACAGAAGGTCTTCCACCGTCTCGACGAATACAAGCGACAGCACCGGGAGGGCAAGCGCTTCGCGGTGCTGGGCTGCGTGGCGCAGCAGGAGGGCGAGAAGATCTTCGCGCGCGCACCGTACGTCTCGCTGGTCTCAGGCTCGGCCTCGTACCGCAAGCTGCCGGAGATGCTCTCGCGCCTGGAAGCCGGCGAGACACGCATCACCGGGCTCGACGACCGCCAGACCGATGAGACCTTCGAGACCGAGTTTACCGCCCGCCAGAATCCCTATCGCGGCTACATCACGATCATCGAGGGCTGCGACAAGTTTTGCGCCTATTGCGTAGTGCCATTCACGCGCGGTAAAGAGCGCAGCCGCGGCTCTGATTCGGTGTTGTCGGAGGCGCGGCGCATCGCCGGCCAGGGCTATACCGAGATTCAGCTATTGGGACAGAACGTGAACAGTTACCGTGATCCGGAAGGGAAGCGGAGCTTCGCGGAGCTACTGGCTGCGGTGGGCGAGGTTGCAGGCATTCGGCGCGTGCGCTTCACCACCAGCCACCCGCGCGACTTTACGCGCGACATCGTAGAAGCCATCGACGCCGTGCCAACGCTCTGCGATCATGTACACCTGCCGGTGCAGTCCGGCTCCACGCGGATTCTGAAGGCGATGAACCGCGAGTACACCCGCGAGGAATACCGGGAGCGCATCAGTTGGATCAAGGCTGCGCGCCGGCCCATCTCGATTTCGACTGACATAATTGTCGGCTTTCCCGGCGAAACAGCGGAAGATTTGATTCAAACTATGGACCTTTTAGCCGAGGTCGAGTACGATTGCGTCTTCGGGTTCAAGTACTCGGGCCGGCCCAACACACCCGCCTTGACAATGATTGATTCGATTCCCGATGCGGAAAAGGCACGCCGGCTTCAAGTAGTTCTTGATCGCCAGCGTGAGATTCAAAGAGTCAATTATGCCAGGCATTTGGGGCAGATCATGGAAGTCATGGTCGAGGGGGCGAACCCGGCGAGGGGGCAAGTTATCGGACGCAGCAGCCAGAACAAGCCGGTCAACTTTACCTGCGCGCAAGTGATCGCACCGGCGCCCGGAAGCTACGTGCAGGTGAAGATTACCGCAACGCATCCGAACAGTTTGGCGGGAGAAGCAGTCTAAGATAAGAGCGGACGTAGGGCGATGGGAGGGCAAGCCATGGATATTGAGTTGCAAAAGCAGATTGAGGCTTTGCGTTCCGAGGCTGAGGAGCTGACGCTCAAGGGACAATTTGACCGTGCGGCGCAAATCCGTCAAGGCGAACTACCCAGGCTGGAAGCTCAGCTAAAGCGGTTGGATGCCGAGCAGGAGAAAGAACAACAAACTGCGTACGGCATCGAAGTGCGGATTCGCGGACTGACGCTGGACCCATCGACCAATATGCCCATCATTGTGCTCAAGGACGTCGCCTCAGAGACGGTGATGCCCATCTGGGTGGGGATCTTTGAGGCCAATGCCATCGCCCTTGAAATAGAGAAGGTGGCATTGCCGCGCCCTATGACTCATGATCTGGCCAAAAACCTCATGCGTCACCTGAATGCGCGGCTGGAACGTGTTGTAATATCAGAGCTTAATGACGACACATTTTTCGCGAAACTGTGGCTTTGGCAGGGGAATGAGCCGCTGGTGATTGACGCTCGACCGTCAGACGCCATCGCCTTGGCGCTGCGCGCGGATTGCCCGATTTATGTCACAGAAGAGGTGATGCAGGCGGCCAAGCTGAACACAACAGGCCCGGCGGAGGGACAAGCGGCCGAGCAGTTGCGCAGCTGGCTCGAAGGGGTGAACGACGATGACCTGGGGCGGTACAAGATGTAGTCGCCGGAGGATACGTGAGCAGCACCGAGACACAAAGCACCTGCATCGAAGATGTCCGCACGGAAATCGACAGAATTGACCGCCTCATTGTCGCGCTGCTTTTCGAGCGCGGCGGTTATGTCAAGCAGGCAGCGCGGTTCAAGAAGACCTCAGACGATGTGAAGGCGCCTCAGAGGGTGGAGCAGGTCATTGCAAAGGTGAAGGCTCTGGCCGAGGAGTTGGGCGCAAACCCGTCCGTCACCGAGCAGGTTTACCGGGTGATGATCCGCGGCTTCATCGAGGCCGAACTAGCGGAACACACCGTTCAGCAAAGCAACGCGGCAGGGAACTCCTGATTATTGATGCAATCGCTGGACTCAAGGCAGATATACGCTCCAGAAAGGAGAGTACTGGAGTTAATCTGGCTATCAGTATACAGAATATACGTTATCAGACATTGTCTCTATTCATGTTCCCGGCATGTAGCCCGTTTCCCAAAAAGTAAAACCCGATCGCCAGAGCAGTCCCGTGGATCGAAATGCTCTGGCGATGGGATTTCAATTTATGCCTTGCTTAGATCTGTGTCAGCTTACTGAACTGCGACGCCGTCCATCTTGGCCTGATACAAAATAATCTGTTTCAGGGTGTCATAGGGTGCGGTGGCGAGAACCTGGCGGCCGTTGATCAAAAGAGTTGGGGTCGCATTGATGTTCAGATCCTCTGCCAGCTTCACCAAAGCATCCACAGCGGCAACGGTCGCAGGGGTCGCGGCACACTCGGCAATCTTGGCCGGGTCCAGGCCAGCCTTGGTTACCGCGCTGTTCAGGGTCAGAGTGGCGCCATCCTCGGTAGCCAATCCTTCCTGGCCCTCAAAGACAGCCGAGGCGAAGGTAAAGAAAGCGTTGCTACCGCCCTGCTTGGTCACGCAGACGCCGTAAGCCGCCGAGCGCGCGGCCTGGGGATGAATGCTCTCCAGCGGAAAGGTCTGAAAGACAATGCGGGCCTTGGGAAAATCCACTGCCAGCTTATCCATATTTGCTTGCGCCTCCTTGCAATGTGGGCACTGGAAGTCGGCAAACTCAATAATCTCCAGATCCTTCATGGCCGAGCCGCGGTAGGGACCATCGGCGCGCTTCTGCGCCAGCGCGCGGTAATCTGCGTAGGGATGCTCGCCGAAAGGAAGAATATCGTTCTGGGCGATGATGTGCTTGCCGTCGGGCATAACATAAAATTCAACGATAGCGGGCTTTTGCTTGCCGCTTTTATCGCCAACCAGGATGGATACCCTGCTGACGCCTTCCGCTGGGGTCTTCTTAATTGACCAGACCTCCCAGATACGGCTGTCATCGAAACCCCAGCTGGCCTGGACAAAGGCATCGACGACCGCCCTGGTAGGAGACGCGGCGTTGAAATTCGCTGGATCTGGCTTGGGAAACACAGGCGCCGCGGCGGGAGCCGGCGCGGATGGAGCTGACGCGGGCGCCGCAGGCACATCCTGCTGGGCCGTGGCCTGGAAGAGAGGCAGGGACAAAGCAACCAGCGCCAGAGCACTGGTAAAACGAATGGATGGACGGATCAAGCTGTTTCTCCTTCTACTGTGAAAAGCTAATCTGCGGGAAGGCTCCCAGCTTCTAGCTTACACCTGCACTTTGACGGCTATGGGAAATCTGCGGCCCATGCCAAAGGATTTACAGGTCACCTTGAGTACCGGCGCGGCCTGCTGACGTTTATACTCGCTGCGCTCGACCAGGCGCACCACCTGTTGGACGAGCTCCAGGGAAAACTGGTTTGCGCCGGCGATCTGCTCGGGGGTTTCATAGCGCTCGACGTAGGCTTCGAGGATGGGATCAAGGACTTCATAAGGTGGCAGCGAGTCGGTGTCCTTCTGGTCCGGACGCAACTCGGCGGAGGGCGGCTTTTCCAGGATTGAGTGGGGAATGACTTCCCTGCCCCGGTTGATCCAGCGGCAGACGGCGTAGACGCGGGTCTTGACCAGGTCGCCGATGACGGCCAGCGCGCCGACCATGTCGCCGTAGAGGGTGCAGTAGCCCACGGCCATCTCCGATTTGTTGCCGGTGGTGAGCACCAGGGCGGAGAACTTGTTGGAGAGAGCCATGAGCAGGCAGCCGCGAATCCGGGACTGAATGTTCTCTTCGGTGGTGTCTGGCGTGGTTCCCGCGAAAAGCGGTTCCAGGGCTCGTGTGAATTCGGCAAAGAGGCCGCTGATGGGGATGACTTCAAAGCGAATGCCGAGGTTGGCGGCCAGTTCCCTGCTGTCGTCAATGGAGCCTGTGGAGGAATACGGGCTGGGCATTCCGATGCCGAGAACGTTTTCGGCGCCCAGAGCCTCGGTGGCGATGGCCGCCACCAGCGCGGAGTCAATGCCACCGCTCAAAGCCACTAAAGCCTTCTTGAAGCCGCATTTGCGCACATAATCACGGGTACCCAAAACCAGGGCGCGGAAGGCGGCTTCGGTATCGTCCTCCTCCGGTGCTGGTACGACCGGCGCATTGAAGGGATCAACGACAATAAGGTCCTCTTCGAAGGAGGCGGCCTGGGCGATCAACTCTCCGCTCGCGTTGAGGGCCATCGAGGAGCCGTCAAAGATCAAACTGTCGTTGCCGCCCACCTGGTTGGAAAGCAGTAGCGGCACGCCATTCCGCCGCGCGATGGCAGCTAGCATCTGGCGGCGAAGGGCGCGTTTGCCGTGCCAGAAGGGCGAGGAGGAGAGGTTGATGAGCACTGCGGGCTGCTGGCGCATCAGCTCTTCGATGGGATCGACGGCATAGAAGCGGCGAGACCAGAAGCTCTTGTCGTTCCAGGCGTCCTCGCAGATGGTGATCGCCAGCCGTAGGCCGTCCAGTTCGACCACCTGTTGTGGCCGCGATGGAGCGAAGTAGCGCTGTTCGTCGAAGACATCATAGAAGGGCAACAGCCGCTTGTGTTGTTCGAGGAGCAGGTGTCCGCCATCGAGCAGAACGGCAGCGTTGACGGCAGGCTTTCCACTCTCGCGCTCGGCCGACAGAGCCACGCCTGCCAGCACGGCGGTGGACAACTCGCGTGTGGCCGAGGCTAATTCATCAACGGCGGTGCGGCAGCGGGCCAGAAAGCTGGGCTTTTCCAGGAAGTCGGCTGGGGGATAACCGCAAAGGGCCAGCTCGGAAAAGACGGTAAGCCGCGCTCCCTGAGCGGCGGCACGGCGGCTGACCGCGACAATTTTTTCTAGATTGCCGGTGAAATCTCCGACAGTGGGATTAATCTGGGCCAGTGCGATCTTCACACTTCCAGTTTATCCCGAGCAGCCGTCAGCTTCTAGCTGCGCATTCCTTTGCAGGTTTGCTTTCAGCCATCGCGTACCCTCAATCTATGGATTGATTCGCCCGCGAGGCTTGCAGGCGGCGCCAGAAGAAGTACGAGGCCGCCCATAGCACACTGGTAAGTGTCGACGGGACAAA
>CAWFZU010000086.1:0-6276 GCA_963820195.1 uncultured Acidobacteriaceae bacterium
CCCAGGTCTTCGGCAATCGTGTAGTCGAAGAGCGAATAGGCCGAGGCCACCGCATCTGCGTTGCCGCAGAGCAGCTTGATCGTCTTGGAGGCGCGGCTGCGCTCCCAGACGCCGATCAGCCACAGCGAATTCAGCCCGCGCCGCGCAAGTGTCGCGAGCTCCTCATCGGGAATCTCGTCGAGGCGGGTGATCGCGCGCCCATACTGCCGGCTCATCTGCGCCAGCCACACGTAGGTACTCTTGGCGATCAGCACCACGGTCGGCATCCAGGCGGTGTCGTCCGAGAACTTCTCGTACTCGTGCGCCGGATCGCCGAAGACGGGAACCTCGGCGGTGCTGACGACGTCCGGCCATTGCTTTTGGCCGCTCTCCCGATGGCGCCGCGCAGCTTCGCGGGCCTGGACGGCGGGCGGATTGAACTGCATCCAGATGGCCAGTTCTTCCTCATGCAGAATCTCGCCGGCGATCAGCAGATAATGCTCCAGGCTGTCGCCCAGCATCGGCTTCCACAGCTTGCGAATCAGCGCCAGTTGCTCGCTGAGGGAACGCGGCGCGCCTACCGCCGGCGCTCGTAGCAGCTCCAGCAGGTTCATCGGCTTGGCGCCGGGGAGCGGAATCATCGGGCGGGTGGCAAAATAATCGGGAAACTGCTGCGTCACCTGGCGATAAACCGTCTTCTCGGCCAGCGTCTTATCTTCAAAAAGCTCCTCGAAAGGCTGAAAAGCTTCATTGCGGTTGGCGGTCCACAGCAGCAGCAGTTCTTCCAGCGCGACGGCCCAGTGCGAGGTTCCATCCGTCTCTCCGGAGAGCCACTGCTGCGGCGTCAACTGGCCGCGCATCACCGAAAGGCCGGGAAACTCCTCGACAAAGGTCAGCAGCATCCGGCTCAGCGGCTCGGCGCCCACGATGCCGGAAAACCATTCCAGAGCACCGGTCATCACGGCGGGGTCGAAGTTCTCGCGGTAGCGCGCCATCAGCACGTGGCTGGCCTCGTCGATCAGCCCCATGGCGTAGAGCTGGCCGGCGTGAACCGCCTGCTCGGGATGACGCTCCACGTCGCGCACCTTGTTGATGTGGTAGGCAAATTCGCGGCATGCGGCCAGATTGGCAAAAACCACGTTCCCCGAATAGGAAAACAGCGATTCCGCGAACTGGTAGCGCTCGCGCGCCTTCCGGGCTATATGGAATTCCATCATCAGAAACCGAACTCCCAATGGACCCTTTGATTCTAACGCGCCGGACTATTAATCCAGCGCCTTGTGGAAGCGCAAAATCGCCGCCGTCAGCAACGCGATGCCCAGCCCCGCCATGGCCGCCATCTGCGGCCACAAAATATCCATCCCCACGCCCTTCAAATACGTGCCGCGAATCACAATCAAAAAGTATCTCAGCGGAATCGCATAGCTGCAAATCTGCATCCAGTGCGGCATGGTGCTGATGGGAAATCCGAAGCCGGAAAAGGTAATCGCCGGCATGATAAAGAAGAAGGCCGTCACCATCGCCTGCTGTTGCGTCGCGCTGACCGTTGAAATCAGCAGCCCTACACCCAGCATGCACAGCAGAAACAGCACTGCGCCAGTCGCCAGCACCCAGACATGGCCGCGAAATGGCACTTGAAACCACAGCGAACCGACCACGGCAATCAGCGTCACATCGAAGAGGCCGATCAGAAAAAACGGCAGCGTCTTGCCGAGAATGAACTCCGCCGGACGAATAGGCGTGACCATGATCTGCTCCAGCGTTCCGATCTCACGCTCGCGCACTACCGCAAAGGCCGTAAGCGTAATCACCAGAACCAGCGTCAGACTGCCGATAATTCCCGGCACAAAAAACCAGCGGCTTCTCAGGTCGGGGTTGTACCACGGCCGCGGCGCAAGCTCCACCGACGGCATCACCTCCATCAACTGCGGCGCGATGCGGTAGATGCGGTCCTTCTGGTACTCCTGCGCAAAGCCCTGCGCGATCTGCGCAATATAGCCCGAGGCAATCAGCGCAGTATTCGAGTTGGTCGCGTCCACAATCACCTGCAGCGGCGCGGTCTGGCCCTTGCGCAGCTTCTGTGCAAAGCCCGCATCGATCTCCAGGCCGACCGTCGCATCTCCTCGCTCGATCAGATCGCCGAGCTGCGCGCGAGTCCGTCAGTTGCCGCTGCACGTCAAAATACGGGCTGGAAGTAAAGCGCGAGACCAGCTCGCGGCTCTCCTGCGAGTGATCCAGATCCAGCACCACTGTCGGCACATGGCGGATTTCGTAGTTGGCCGCATAACCAAAGACCATCATCTGAATGATGGGCGGGCCAATCAGGATGAAGCGCGTCCGCTTGTCGCGTAAGACCTGGATAAACTCCTTGATCAACATCTGCTTCAGCCGCCCGAACATTGCTTCTCCTTTAATCCAGCCTCTTGTGGAAGCTGCGCGTGGCCACCATCGCCAGCACCAACGCGAAGACAACCAGCGGAATCAGGTCCGCATAGAGCATCGGCATGGGCGTTCCTTTGAGAAAGATATTCTTCAGCACCGAAACGTAGTAGCGCGCCGGCAGGATGCGCGTGATCCATTGCAGCGCAATCGGCATTTGCTCAATCGAAAACAGAAATCCCGACAGCAGAAACGCGGGAAGAAACGTAATCAGCAGCGCAATCTGGCTGGCCGCAAACTGGCTCTTGGCAAGCACGGAGATAAAGAATCCCAGCGAAAGCACCACCACCATAAACATCGCCGACGCAACCATCAGCGTGACCCACGAGCCGCGAAATGGCACTTGAAACCAGTAGATCGCGATCGAGCGCGCTGATAATCGTGTCGAGCATTCCCAGCACGAAATATGGCGCCAGCTTGCCCAGCATGATCTCCATCGCCGTCACCGGCGTTGAGATAAGTTGCTCCATCGTACCCCGCTCCCACTCGCGCGCGATGGTCAGCGAGGTAAGAAACGCGCCGATCACCGACATCACCAGCGCCAGCACGCCGGGAATGATGAAGGCGCTGCTTTCCAGGTCTTCGTTGTACCAGGTGCGCGTTTCAACGCTCATCGCAGCCGGCTGGATCGAGACTCCGCGCGCGCGCAGCCAGCTCAATTTGCATCTGCGCCGAGTAGCCCTGCACCACCGCTTGCGGAATAGCCGATCAGCACATTGGCCGTGTTGTCGTCGGAGCCATCGACCAGCGCCTGCACCTCGACGGGACGCGCCATCGCTGCAGACGCTGCGAGAAATCCCACGGAATCACAATGCCCATCTTGGCGTGGCCGTCGTCAAGCGCCCGCGTCAGCTCCGGATAGCCGCTGACCACGCGGGCAATATGAAAATACTCGCTCGCCTGAAAGTGTTTCAGCAGATCCTGGCTCTGCTGGCTGCCATCTTGATCCAGCACATAAACCGGCAGCCCCTTCAGATCGAGATTGACGCCGTAGCCGAAGAGCAGCACCAGCACCGCGGGCATGAGGACGACAATAATCAGGCTGCGCGCATCGCGCAGAATCTGCACGACCTCTTTGCGTGCCATGGCCAGCAGGCGAGTCAGGCTCATGGCTTGCGCTCCTCTGCCGCTTCGCGGCCCGTGGTCAGCGAAACAAAAACATCTTCCAGGCTGGGACGAATCTTTTCCATGCGGCGTCACGGCGATGCCGCGTTCGGCAAGATAACTCTCCAGCTGCGGCATGGCCTGCGCCGCATCCTCGACCACCAGATGCAGAGCGTTGCCGAAGACCGCCGCATCCATCACGCCGGGCGCGGATTGCAGCGCTTCCACCGCCTCGCCCAGCGGCTCGCACTCCACGAGAAGCAGCTCGCCCTTCATCGAATCGCGCTTCAATTCTGATGGCGTTCCCAGCGCGACAATCTTGCCGCGAAATATCAGCGCCAGGCGGTTGCAGTACTCGGCCTCCTCCATGTAGTGCGTGGTCACAAAGACCGTAACTCCCTCCTCGGCCATCTGATGAATCAGATCCCAGAACTGGCGCCGCGTGATCGGATCGACGCCGGAGGTCGGCTCATCGAGAAAGATAACGGGCGGCTTGTGCAGCACAGCGCAACCCAGCGCCAGCCGCTGCTTCCATCCGCCGGGCAGCGTGCCGGTGATGAGATTCTCCTGGCCCTTGAGGTTGGCCATCGTGAGCGCCCATTCGATCCGTTGCCTGAAGAAATTTCTGGCGGGCACGCTATAAAGTCCGGCAAACAAGCCGGATGTTTTCGATGACTGTCAGATCGTTATAGAGAGAAAACTTCTGCGACATGTAGCCGATGTTCTGGCGCACCGCTTCCGGATTCTTGCTCACATCGAATCCGGCAACCATCCGCGCGGCCCGAAGTGGGTTTGAGCAGCCCGCAGAGCATGCGAATCGTAGTGGATTTGCCCGCGCCATTCGGCCCCAGAAAGCCGAAGACCTCGCCCTTGTGAACGGCAAGATTGATCCGGTCCACGGCGACAAAATCTCCGAACCGCTTGACCAGGCTGGCTTCGACCAGAGGGTCGACCGAATTGGCGATCTCAGGCATGTGGCTCCGCTCCCGCGCTCACCGCGTCGACAAACAAATCCTCGATCGACGGCGCGACTTTGCTGAATCGCATCGAAGGGAATGCCGGCGCGCCTGAGCCGAGCCTCGAACTCAGGAATGCGCCGCGCGGCATCATCCACCACTACATGCACTCCGTCGCCGGTCAGCATGAGGCTGGAAATTCCTTGCGTGTCTTTCAGTTCGTCGCGCACGCGCCGCGGCTCCGGCGCCGGGATCGACAAGACTCCTTTGCCCATCTTCGCTTTGAGATTCGCCGGCGTGTCGCAGAAGAGCAGCTTGCCCTGATGCATCAGCGCAACGCGATGACAGCGCTCGGCCTCGTCGAGGTACGCGGTCGAAGTAAGAATCGCCACGCCCTCCGCGATCAGTTCATATAGGATGCGCCAGAAGTCGCGCCGCGAAACCGGATCGACGCCGGTGGTCGGCTCATCGAGCAGAATCACTTTGGGCCGATGAATGAGCGCGCAGACCAGGCCGAGCTTCTGCTTCATGCCGCCGGAGAGCTTGCCCGCCAGCCGCGTGCGGAACTCACTCATGCCCGCGGCTTCAAGCAACTGCGTTGAGCGCGTGTTCACGCTCGGATTTACTGACGCCGAAGAGATCCGCATAGAAGCGAATGTTCTCCTCCACGGTCAGGTCTTCGTAGAGCCCAAAGCGCTGCGGCATATAACTGAGCGCGTGCTTGGCGCCCTCCGGATCGCGCGCCACATCGAAGCCTGCGACTGTGGCTCGTGCCCGCATCGGGCGGCATGATGCCCGCCAGCATGCGCAGGGTGGTCGTCTTCCCTGCCCCGTCGGGACCGACCAGGCCGAAGATTTCTCCGGCGCGCACGTCAAAGCTCAGCGCATCGACTGCGCGCACGCCGGGAAAGCTCTTCGTCAATCCCTCAGCACACAATTGCGGATTGGAGCGGCGTCTGTCATTGTTTGTTGTCGGCGCTCTTGCTTCGCGGCCAGATCGATGTGCGCATCGGCGGGCATTCCCGGCTTCAATTCGTGATTGGGATTGTCGATGTCGATCTTGATGCGATAGACCAGCGTCACCCGCTCCTTGAATGTCTGCACGCTCTTGGGCGTAAACTCCGCGTTCGATGAGATGAACGAGATGCGCCCGTGGTACTGCTTGCCGGGATAGGTGTCGGTGGTGATGGTCGCGTCCTGGCCCCAGTGAATGCTGCCCAGATCGGTCTCGGCGATATACGCGCGCAGCCAGATGTGGTCGAGGTCCGCAAGCGTCACCACCGGAGAGCCGGGCGCAACCACTTCGCCCAGTTCCGCCTGGCGCACAGTCACCACGCCCGCCGATGGAGCGCGCAGCATGGTGTAACTCAGATTCACCTGCGAGAGGCCGAGACTGGCGCTGGCCTGATTCAGATTGGCGCGCGCGATGGCGATGTCTTCCTTGCGGCTGCCTTCGACGGCCTCGTTGTAGCGCTGCTGCGCGGCTTTGAAGATCGCCTCGGCGCGCTTCAGCGCGGTTGCCGCCAGGTCGCGCTCCTGCGCGGAGACCTCATCTTTGGCAAAGAGTTTCTGCGCGCGTTCATTGTCGAGCTTCTTCTGCGCCAGATCAGCCTCGGCATCGATCATCGTCTGCTGCGCGGCCTTCACTTCCTGCTGGCGTGTTCCGGCCAAGGTAAGCGCGAGGTCCGATTCGCGCACGCCCACCGTGGCCTCGTCGATGCGGATGCGCTGCTTCAAGTCGGCGTCGTCGAGCCGCGCCAGCAGTGCGTCCTGCGCCACCTGCTGACCCTCCTCGACC
>CAWFZU010000087.1:0-4894 GCA_963820195.1 uncultured Acidobacteriaceae bacterium
GCCTAGCCCGCCCGCGCCGCCGGAGTGCGGCGGGTGATTTACGCCGGCTCGTCGTCGGCCTACGGCGATACTCCGACGCTGCCCAAGCACGAAGAGATGCTGCCCAATCCCATCTCTCCCTACGCCGTGGCCAAGCTGGCCGGCGAGCATCTACATGCGCGCCTTTACCCGCGTTTACGGGCTGGAAACGGTGACGCTGCGCTACTTCAACGTCTTCGGCCCCTATCAGGATCCCACTCGCACTACTCCGGCGTGCTGGCCATCTTCTGCCGCCAGATGCTGGCCGGAGAGCAGCCCACCATCTACGGCGACGGCGAGCAGAGCCGCGATTTCACCTACATCGACAACGTGGTGCACGCCAACCTGCTGGCCGCCGCCGCCCCGGCGGAAAAGGTCTCGGGCCGGATGATAAACATGGCCACCGGAAGCCGCATCACGCTGAATGATACCTTCGCGATACTGCGCGCATTGACCGGCTATAACGGCCAACCAGCCTACGTTCCGCCACGCGCCGGTGATATCCGCGACTCGCTGGCCGACATTCGCCTGGCCGGGGAACTGCTGGGCTACGCGCCCATCGTCGATTTCCGCGAAGGCCTGCGCCGCACCGTCGAGTGGTACCGGAGCGGCGGCGGGATTGAAATAAGGGCCATGCCGCGATTTTTCGGCAATTTCGTCTATGTGACGGAATCTATTGACGGATTGATTCCAATCAAGCACACTGACGGAGATTTACTTTGTAGCATTGTTTCGTTTTGAATCCCAGGTTTGCTTCCACCTAATGAATGTTGGGAGAGAGGTTCCCTGTCTGTGCCGGAATCAAATGACATTCCATTCGAATCGCCCCGTGAGCCCGATCCGTGGCCCAATGCGCGGCCCAATGCCAGCGGGCGCAATTCCCGATCCATCCGCGAGCTATGGGAGGTGCTGGCGCGCCGCCGGCGCCTGGTTGGTGCGGTGATGGGTGGATTGCTGCTAGCCTGCCTGCTTTATTGCCTCATCGCCCCCAATCAATACGAGGCCAGCGCCAAGGTCGCAATTGCGTACCTCACCTTCATCCACGCTCAGTCTGAAGGCGGCTGAGCCGATGATGGCGGCCTCGCATTCTCTCCGCGCCGTTGCAGCAGGAGACTCTGGCCAACGTCTTTCGCAGCGACCAACTGGCCTGGAAGGTGATTACCGGCCTCAAACTCTATCAGGCGCCGGGATTCATGGACGGATTTGCCGGCAAGTTTCCGGATTTTCACGCCGAAGCGCCTGCCGCTGACGCCCAGGCCTGGCTGCTGGAGAGATTTCAGAAGCGGCTTCACGTGGAAACTCTGCCGCGCACACTGCTGATTCAGATTCGCTTTCGATGCCGAGACGCGGCGCTGTCGGCCAGCGTAGTGAACGCCTTGATTGCCGCCTACGGCCAGCAGGACATGGAGTCGCGCGTGCAGGCCACGTTGCAGGCCTCGGCGTGGCTGCAGGGCCAGCTCAAGGAGTTGAAGGCGCGCGGTGAGCAGGATCAGTTACGGCTGGCGGCCTTCCAGCGGGAGCATGGCCTGCTGAATACGCCCGAGATGATGGCCAACGGCCAGCCGGGCGAGAGCCAGCACACCTCGGCCTTGCTGGAGCTGGATGAACTGGGCCGCGAGCTGGTGGCGGCCTCCACGGACCGGATTCTGCGCGAGGCGCAGTATCGGGCGGCTTCGCAAGGCGATCCGGAGCTGGTCATTGCCTCCGATCCGCGCTTGCAGGCCGAAAGCGGCAACTTCGCCACCGCGCTGCTCCAGCAGATTCACGCCCAGCATAGCCAGTCTCGAAGAGGAACAGGCTCAGCTCAACATCGAGCACGGCCCCAACTTTCCCCGCGTCGTCGAGGTTCGCCGCCAGTTGCAGGATCTGGACCGGCAGAAGCAGGCCGAGGACGCCAAGCTGGTGGAGCGCTTCCGCGGCGCATGGCAGATGGCCGCCGACCGCGAGCAACTGGTCCGCAAGAATCTTAAAGACGCGACCGGCGAAGGCATGAAGGCCAATGAAGCAGCCGCCAAGTACGCGGCGATGCGCGAGGAGACCAACGCTGATCATGATCTTTACGTCCGGGTGCTGGAGAAGGCCGAGGAAGCGGGGCTGGCCGCCGGCATCCAGGGTTCCAATATCTCTGTGGTGGATTATGCCCGCCAGCCGGTGAAGCCGGTGGCGCCCGATCTGCCCGCTCTACATGGCCATCACGCTCTTTGTCGGCCTCTGGCTGGCGATGGGAGGCGCGCTCTTGATGGAGTCGATTCGTCCCTCTCGGACTATTGTGGCGCTGCTGGCGGCCTTGCTGGCCGGCGCTGCGGCTCATGGCCAGGCGCCCACGCCCAGCACCTCCGGTCTGCCTACAGGAGTGGTGCGGCTGCCCGCCACGCAGCGAACACGCGGATTCTGCCCAATCCCAAGGAAGCGCCGTTAACTTGGGACAATCCCGGCCAGGCCGGCGTGCCGCCGATGGCCGGCACACAGTCGGCAACTCCCATGCCGGCACCCATCGCTCCCGGCGATTTTCTCGATGTCAGTGAAGTTCATACCCCGGAGTTCCATTCCGTGGTGCGCGTTTCGCCGGCGGGCACGGTGACGCTGCCCATGATCCATGAGGTGCAGGTTGGCGGGCTGAACGAGCAAGCCGCCGCGCACGCCATTGAAGCGGCGCTGGTGGCCCAGGGCATGCTGCTGCATCCGCTAGGTCTCCGTGCTGGTGATCTCCTACGCCGGGCAGGACGTGAGCGTGCTGGGCGAGGTGGTGCGTCCCGGCGTCTATCCCTACACGCTGCACCATCGACTGCTGGACCTGATCTCGGCCGCCTCCGGACTGGCGCCGAACGCGGGCCGGCTGGTGAACGTCTTCCACCGCGACGACGCCAAGACGCCGCATCCGGTGGTGCTGGACCCCAGCGGCACCGACACCGCCGACGGACCACAACCCGGAGCTGGCTCCCGGCGACACCGTTCAGGTCAGCCGCGCGGGGCTGGTCTATGTGGTGGGCGATGTGCAGCGTCCCGGCGGATTTCCCGTTGATCCGGCGCAAGGGCTGACGGTGGTGCAGGCGCTCTCGCTGGCTTGGGGGCCGACGCAGAACGCCGCCATGGGCAAGGCCATCCTCATCCGTGAGCAGAAGGGCGGACGCACCCTGACCAGCCTCAACCTGAAACGCATGCTGCACGGCCAGGAGCCCGACCAACTTGTACGCGACCGAGATATTCTGTTTGTGCCCGATTCGGCGGCCAGGAACCTGTGGAACAGAACGATGGAATCGGCCATTCAATCGGCGATTGGCGTCACTATCTACTCTGCACTGGTCTATTCGCAAAGGTACTGAGGCCAGGTGAGTCAAGATTCCAGGTGAAGTGACCCTTTGGATGAGCCACTGTTTTGAACGGGCATGGCTTTAGCACTCGAGGGAATCTCGTCTTTACGGAATTACCTGAATAGAGATTACTTCACATCGAATAAAGAACGCAAAACAAGGAGCTTTTATTGCCTAACTCTACTTTGTACAAACAGCTCGGCCGTATAACATATTTGCTCTCGTGCCTGCTGGTCGCGGGAGTTAGCGGAGCGGCTCTGCGGCTGCTGCAAGCTCATGCGGAGAGCCGTCGCGCGTGGATGGCCGTGGGATACTGCCTGATTCTCCTGGGCGTGTTCTGGATCAGAAGTCTGGAGCGCCGTCTGGCGGATGCCGGATTGCCGCGCTGGACATTCTGGCCCTACTTCCTGATTGTCTTCACCGGATGTCTGGCGGCGCGTGGACTGAAGGTCGCGACTAGCCCGGAGACGCTTGGGCTCTTTCTCCTTCTTCAGCTTCCCGCAGTGCTTTTTGAAAGCAAATCAGCGCCTGGCGAGTTATCACCAGAAGGAGTCAAGTTTCCGGCGAAGCCAGCGCGTCCGGTTGCGCCGTACTCCGCTCTGGAGTTTACGGTGTTTGTCCTGTTGATCGCCGGCCTATGGCACGTTCTGCATCTTTTGCGAGGCGACGTTGGCGGCATGGCTCACTCGCGTGCGTGGAGGTATGCCCTGGATGCCGGCTCATGGCTGCTTTGCCTACCGTGGTACTTCAGCGTGCGCGGGAGACTCAAGGCTCTAGGCCGGATGCGCTGGACGATGGTTTTCTGCGCTACGGTATTTATTTCTGGCTTGCTGCTGTTTTACTTCAGAGTGATCAGTTTCCCGTGGGCGATTGTTTTGTTTGTTGTTCTCCAGCTTCCAGCCGTTCTTTTACGACGAGAATGGATTTCCGCGAGATTTTTTCCCGAAGATTGGGATTCCTGAAAGGTATCGTCTGATGCGCCGCATCGCCTGGCTTCTGTTGCTGCTCTTCGCCTTCGCGATTCCATGGGAATACTCCCTGGAACTGGGAGTGCCGCTGGGCAACATTGCCCGTTTCATTGGCGTTCTGCTGCTTTTGGTGGCGATTCCGGCGGTTCTTCAAGCCGGCCGTATGCGTTCTCCGGGCCCGATGCAATGGCTGGTGCTGGCTTTTTACCTCTGGTTCTGCTGCACCTGCTTCTGGACCATCGATCCGCAGGTGACCGAGGCAAAGCTGCGTGGCTATCTTCAAGAGGTGCTCATCGTCTGGCTGGTATGGGAGTTTGCCGAGAGCGCTGGCGATCTGCGCGCGCTGTTGCGGGCCACCGTGGCCGGCTCCTGGGTGCTGGCTCTGCTGACGCTGGCGAACTTCGTCACTGCCGCAGCGGTAGACAACCAGATTCGATTTGCCGCCGAGGGACAGGATCCGAACGATGTGGCCCGCTATCTCAACCTGGGCTTCCCGCTGGCGGCGCTGCTGCTGAACAGTGAGCCTCGCTGGCAGCAGGTACGGGTCGGGAACCAGGTGCTGGAAGGAAACGAACCAGTAGGTACTGGCAGAAAAAC
>CAWFZU010000088.1:0-5273 GCA_963820195.1 uncultured Acidobacteriaceae bacterium
CGAACCAAGTAGAGTAAACATAACAATGTATTGCTACTCTCTGGATCGCTGCGCCAGCGTGCCGTAGCAAAGGGCGTCGGCATTCTCGGCCAATTCCAGCCATTCACCGGTCAACTCCAGAAAATCCCACGCGACCGGCTGGTGGATCGTGTAGTGTGGCTCACCGCCTTCAAAGGCCACCGTCACCCGGCCCGTCTCGTGCGCCGGGTCCATCTGAAGAAAACGGGCGTCGGCCGACAGCGGATCGAGCCGCTCAACCGCCTTGCGGCCCAGTACGTCGCGCCCGATGCGGCTCAGCAAGACGGCGCGGTTGCCAAGTCGTCCTGCCATCACCGCAAAGTTGGCCGGCGCACCGCCAAGATACGCCCCTTCCGGCAGCAGATCCCACAGCAGTTCGCCAATTCCGAGGATCAGATGCGGTTGCTGCCAAGTCCTACTCGCAAGCTTTGGCATGTTTCCCTGTTCCCTTCTTAACCGACCCAGCGCCAGATCGAGCAGTCCTCGTAATTCGCAGACGTATACTCCCCCTCCGGCTGGTTCGCCATGATCCTGTGGTCGGCAATCGCATCAGCCGCGGAGCGCCGCACCTTGCCCAAAAACAGCCTCGCAAATTTCGCCTGCCGCTCCAGCACGCTCTCCTGCTCGTTGTTCACATACAGAATGTCGAGCGGTGACATCTGACCGGCAAGAGCTTTGGACCTACTCTGATTCCATGCCGTCAGCAGCCTCCGCATCACCGGCGCACCGAAGGGATTGAAGAGAAACGCCAGGCACGACCCCGCCGGAAGCTGGAACTCCACCGCATCGCCGGAGATGATTTTCATTGGCGTCCGCGCACGCCCCAAAGCTCGCCAAACTGTCAGGTTTCTCCGGGCGATCCGTGCCAGCGTGGGATTGAGTTCCACTCCCAGCACCTGGCGAAAAGGCAGCTCGGCAGCCAGCAGCACCGCCCGCCCCATCCCCGCGCCCACATCGATAAAGCTGAATTCCTCCATCGCCGCAGCCGGCCGGCTGCGCTGCCAGCGCTTCACCAGCGCGCGGAAGACCGACGGCGCCACCCCGAAGTAAGCCGTTGCGTGGCGGTCATGACGGTGCCCGCTCCTCAAGTGCCGCCCGGCAACCAGCCCACTGGTCCGCACGCCGAACTCCTCGTCGAAGGGATGCCTCGTGAACCCATCCCGCACCGTGAGCCCCGGCAGCCGCCGCCGTTCTGCAACCATCCTGGCAGTCATTCAGGCAATCTCCATCCCGCCCCGCACACACAAGAGCCTCCCGCATGGGAGGCTCTGAGCGTTGAATTTCGTGTCAAATCTAGCGCGGGCGAAGCGCTTTGATGGCTTCCGGCAGCCGCTCTTCGATCAGCCGGGCCCGCTCGGCGGCAATGCCTCCAAGATAGGTTGGCGCAGGTGTGGTTGTCAGCACCAGGGCCAGGGCGATCACCGAGAAGCAAAGCCCCGCAATCCCGGCCGAGAAGAGCATGTGGTAGGTGTCGGCAACATCCAGGCCGAAGACATTGAAGGCCACATGTTCCAGCGGCTTGATGTGCTTGAGAACCGCCAGCGCGAAGAGGAAGAAAAAGACCGCCAGTCGAGGTGAGGACGGTCAGCGTCACATCGAGGCTGCGGTGAAACTTCTGCCGCGCGCTGCAATGGGGGCATTCGGCAAAATGCTGCATCGTAGTCCTTGCGCATCTCCGGCGAGATCCCGGAGATGTCATATCGCCAGCTTGCCAGGATGGCGCCTGCGACTCTGTCTGTGCATGTGGTTCTTGCCATAGATTAACGACTCACTTTGCAAAGGATGTGTCCCGCCGCCTTGTTCCCGCGCGGCTCACGTGGCCCGAAAGGCTTTAATCTGTGGCTGTTCCACCGCCCTTGAGTTCGGTGGCGCCCCCATCAGCTCTGCCTCGCCTTGGCCTTCGCCTCGGCACGTTCCCGGCCAACTTAACCTGGTACAGAGTGATGCCCGTCTTTTACCATTGTAACGTATATCTTCAAAAAGCAATAGGAAAAAGTGGTTCATTTTGCGCAGCCAGCAGCAGGCGGTTGGCCATCAGGCTCGCCCGGCCGTTCAGCGCGCGCTCGGCGGTGACCCGCGCCAGCTCAGGAAGATTATTGCTTTCAGAGAGATGCGCCAGAATCACGTAGGCCGCCTGGCCGTCGTAATCGTCCTCAAGAAAATCCGCCGCCGCCTCGTTGGACAAGTGTCCTACACGCGACATCACCCGCTGCTTGACCGCCCAGGGGTAGGGGCCGTCCCGCAGCATCTCCAGATCGTGGTTGGATTCGAGCAGCAGCAGGTCCAGGCCTTGAGCTGCGCCTTGACGTTGGGCGGAATGTACCCCAGGTCGGTGGCAAAGCCCATCCGCACCCCTTCGGCCGGAAGACAAAGCCCACCGGGTCGGCGGCGTCGTGAGGGATGGTGAAGGGGCTGATACTGATGTCGCCAATCTCGAAGGGTTCCCCGGCCTGGAAGTACTCGACCGCCGGGAGCCATGTGGGGTCTTTTGCCTTGGTCGAGCTCGACAGGCTCGACTGCCTCCTTGATGGCCTGCGCAACTTCGACAACATCACTTTCGTCAGGATCTCCTTCTTCGGCAACGTCGGACTCCGCCTGGCGCTCAGCGGCCTGCTTGCGAATCTGCTCCAGCCACTGGGCATAGGTCATCTGCCGCCGCGGTGAAATCCAGCGCATCCAGGCGCGGTGCGTGCCCTCGGTAAAGTAAACCGGAATACCCAGCTTGCGCGCCGTTACGGCGACCCCTCCCACGTGGTCGGCGTGCTCGTGGGTGATGAGAATGGCGTCCAGCGTCTCCGGCTCCTCGCCCACCTGCCGCATCCGCCGGATGAGCTCCCGGCAGCTCAGCCCGCAGTCCACCAGGATGCGTGTCCGCCCGCCGGAGAGAACCGTAGCGTTACCCTTCGACCCCGACGCCAACACCGTGAATCGCACCATGCTTCGAGGATACCGCGAGGAGCTGTGCATTGCTAAGTCGGGCTTGGAAGTCTCAGAAATCAACGCACGATTGCGCTTTCGACATTTTGATTGACAGGGAAAAGGCAGAGTGAAATTATGATCGGGACCAATGAATACAATCTGAAATCAGTTTGAAAGTTGAAACGCGGAGGAGATATGGGCTTTTTGTCATTGGTAAGATTTCTGGTGAGATTTGTCAAGCCGTTAGACCTGATTGCTTTCCTGATCTCTGTCTTTATCGGATACTACGTGGCTTCCTTTCTGCCGGCAGGCGCGTGGGCCAACTATGCTTTTATTCTTATCTCATACCATCTCTTCCTTACCTGGCTCGTAATCGACGCCGATCATCAAACAGGCATCTCTCTTCCGATTGTTTCAACATTGTTGACCCACGCAGCCTGTCTGGTTCTCATCATTTCCCTGGGGGCGGAAGGGCGCCATATACCATTTTTCACATTTATTCGAGTCGGAGTAGTCATGCTGGCTATCTTTGAACGCGACTGGCTTTTCAGCGGGAACAAACAGAAGAAGGAGGTGAAGAAGAAGGTTCCGGCTGCCGCCGCAGTCAATGCAATCCCGGTCCATGTCGCCCTTTCGGAAGCCACAGCAGAAGATCACGAGGCATGGATTCGCCATCTTGCCCAGCCCAACAGAGCGACCAGAAAACCTGGATTAACCGTCAAGGACGAATACGAACAGTGGCTTGTCGAGCGTATCGGAAGCCGCCACGCAGCAAGTTCCAGCAAGATCCCCGCTTAAGGCACCGCCGGCAGGTTAGCCGGAATCTCAATCGAGACCAGCGTGCCGCGCCCCGGATTGCTGACTACGCTAAATTTGGCCTCGTTCCCGTAGAGAACTTCGAGCCGCTCCTGTACGTTTTTCATGCCGATGCCCGCGCCCGTGCGGCGAAGCGCCGTGGCCGGCCGGTTGCCCATGCCCACTCCGTCATCGGCCACTTCAATGCGCACGCGGTCGCCTTCGAGGCGGCTGCGCAGCGTGACCGTTCCTCCCATCAGGCGCGGCTCCAGGCCGTGCTTGATGCTGTTTTCGATCAGCGGCTGGAGGAGAATGCTGGGCACCAGAACCCCTAGCGTCCGCTGATCGATCTCCTTTTCCACGCGCAGCTTGTCGGCGCCGAAGCGCACCACCTCGATGTCGAGATAGTCGTCGGTAAACTTGAGCTCCTCGCTTAGCGGCACGTAGCTGTCGTGCTCCTTGAGCAGCGCGCGCAGGATGTTGCCCAGCTTGACGATCATCTCCCGGGCCAGTTCCGGCTTCAAGCGCACCAGCGAGGCGATGGAGTTCAGAGTGTTAAAGAGAAAATGCGGATTGATCTGGCGTTGCAGGGCGTCGAGCCGGGCTTCGAGCAGCAGGCGCTTCTGCTCTTCGAGCTTCATCTCGATGCGCAGCGCATTCCACACCTTGAGCGCGATGCCCACCACGATGGGCGCGCTCAGCCAGACCAGCGCCTGCAGCCACCATTGGCTGGCGAGCAGCGCAAAGAGGCGGTGCGGATAGGCGTGGGCGATCCAGTCGCCGGATCATCTCCATGACGGCGATAAGGACAAGCATCAGGATCTGGCGGTCGATGCGCGGCTGGCGCAGATTGCGGCGCACCCAGCGGTAGAGGCTCAGGTCGACGAAGGGCGTGAAGGACCAGATCTCCTCCTTCTCGACAAAGCGGCCCAGCAGGCCCGCCGCCAGTCCCAGCGCGGCATTGAAGGGCAGGGCCAGATACTCGTGGTGATAGACCGCCGGCGCCGAGAGTGCCAGCCCGCCCAGCATCGCCCACTCCGGCCCCAACAGCAGGCCCAGCAGAATGATCGTCTCAAAGGAGATGTCGGCGGCCAGAAAGTTGGGCACCGCAATGCGAATCCATACGCCCAGCGTCAGCGGCACCAGAAAAAACGCCAGCAGCGCCAGTGTCTGACCGGGACTGCGCTGCTCGGCAAAGAAGAGCCGCCGGAAGGTGGTGACCCGCGCCAGTACGCTGGCCACCGAGGCCACTACGCCCAGCTTGACCAGCAGGGTAATCAGAATGAGATTGTCGGTCACCGCGGCGTATCCCGGTGCAGCGCCTTCACCTGGTAGCCGGCGTGCTTCAGTCTCGCGGTAATCTCCTCGACCATCATCACGCTGCGGTGCTGGCCGCCGGTGCAGCCGAAGGCTACGGTCAGGTAGCTCTTGCCCTCCTCCACATAGTGCGGCAGCAGGTAAAGCAACAGCTTCGTTACCCGGTCAAGAAACTCTCTGGTCTCAGCAACACCAAATTAACCAGTGCAGCCAGCAAAAACAAA
>CAWFZU010000089.1:0-3099 GCA_963820195.1 uncultured Acidobacteriaceae bacterium
TTCCTGCCGCCCGCCCGCCCGCCCGCCGCTTGCTGAGCATGGTGTAGGTGATGTTGAGGCGATCAAACTCAAACTGCTGCGAGGGGAAGATGCCCAACTGCTCGATATACCAGCGGTAGAGGGGCTGGTGGTCAGCGAACTCCAGCGTGCACATGGAGTGGGTGACGCGCTCCAGCGAATCCGACTGGCCGTGGGCGTAGTCGTACATGGGATAGATGCACCACTCGTCGCCGGTGCGGTGATGCGTGGCGTGCAGGATGCGGTACATGACCGGATCGCGCATATTCAGATTCGGCGACGCCATGTCGATCTTGGCGCGCAGCACGCGCGTGCCGTCGGGGAATTCGCCGGCCTTCATGCGGGTGAAGAGGTCGAGGTTTTCTTCGATTGACCGGTTGCGATAGGGCGAGTCTTTGCCCGGCTCGGTCAGCGTGCCGCGGTGCTGGCGAATCTCATCGGCGGTGAGGTCGTCGACGTAAGCCTTGCCGGCCTTGACGAGCTGCAAAGCCCACTCGTAGAGCTGCGGGAAGTAGTCGGAGGCGTAGCAGAGGCGCTCCCACTCGAAGCCCAGCCAGCGCACGTCGTCCATGATGGAATCGACGTACTCCTGCTCCTCTTTTTCAGGGTTGGTGTCGTCGAAGCGCAGGTTGGTCTTGCCGCCGAACTCGTCGGCGAGGCCGAAGTCGATGCAGATGGCCTTGGCGTGGCCGATGTGCAGGTAGCCGTTGGGCTCGGGAGGAAAGCGGGTCTGGATGACGGCGTCGCCGTACTTTTTGGTGCGCACATCCTCGGCGATGATGTCGCGGAGGAAGTTGGGGGAGCGGCGGTGGCTTGCGCTTTCCGGATTTGCGTTGGTCATGGCTGGTATTCATTATCCCACTGGAGGGCTGTGCTCAGCCGAGCGATTGCAGGCTGGCTTCGGCCTGGCGGATGCGGGCGAGGCATACATCGCGGCCGAGGACGGCCATGGTTTCAAAGAGCGGCGGCGCGTTTTTGCGTCCGCAGACGGCGACGCGGATGGGCTGAAAGGCCTGCCCGGCCTTCAAACCCAGATGCGCGGCTGCGGCGCGAAGCGCCTGATCGAGCGAATCGTGATCGAAGGTGGTGTTGGGCAGAACTTCCAGCGCGTGCTGGAGGACGCGGCGGGCCATAGCGGCATCGCCGCCTTTTGCGGGATCAGCTCGGCTGGGTCGTAGGGGGCGAGTTCTTTCAGGAAGAAGAAGTCGGCGGCGGAGGGGGCTTCGCCCAGCAGCTTGATGCGCTCGCGGATGAGCGGGGTGACGGCGAGTATTTTTTCCGGCGTTGGCTCAAAGCCGGCCTGCGCGAAGAAGGGCGCGAGCTGGCGGCTGAGCTCATCGACGCTGAGGGCGCGGATATGCTCGGCGTTGAGCCAGACGGCTTTGGGGTCGAAGGGGTCTTCCTCGGTAAAGTTAACGACGGCGTTGGAGCGGTTGACGTTTTCCAGCGTGAAGGATGCAGCGAATCTCGTCGAGCGCCAGGAACTCGCGGTCGTCTTTGGGCGACCAGCCGAGGAGGCAGAGGAAGTTGATGAAGGCGTCCGGGAGGAAGCCGGCGTCGCGGTAGGTGGTGACGCTGACGACGGGGCCATGTTTGCGCTTGGAGAGCTTGGCGCCGTCGGGGGCGACCAGCAGGGGAAGATGGGCGAACTGGGGCGGCTGGACGCCAAGGCCTTCGAAGATCAGCAGGTGCTTGAAGGTGTTGGTAAGGTGATCCTGGCCGCGGATGATGTGGCTGATGCGGAGATCGGCGTCGTCGGCGCAGGAGGCGAGGTGGTAGGTGGGCATCCCGTCCCACAACCCCACCGACGAAGACCTGTCGGCGGGGACCCCGGCCGAACGCAGCAGGGCGAAGTCTTCCACCTCGTCGGCGAGCTTGGATTGCTCGCCATAAACGCTATCGGCAAAGCTGAGGGTACGGCCCTCGCCGCGGGGGACGCGATAGCGGAGGGCGAAGGGCTCGCCACTGGCGGCGCGGCGGTCGGACTCTTCGTGTGAGAGTTCGCGCATGCCGGGGTTGAAGAGCCAGGCGCCTTGCGCGGAGGATTGCTTGTCGTCAGTCCGCGTGGGCGGGGGTGAAGTCGCGATAGGCAAGGCCCTTGGCGAAGATGGCTTCAGCCTGCCGGCGGTGCAGGGCAAGGCGTTCGGATTGCTTGTACTCTTCGTCCCAGTCCAGGCCCAGCCAGCGCAGTCCCTCAAAGATGGACTGCACGCTGGCCTCGGTGTTGCGCTCGACATCGGTGTCGTCCAGGCGCAATACCATGGTTCCGTGGTTGTGGCGGGCATAGAGCCAATTGAAGATAAAGGTGCGCGCGCTGCCTACGTGCAGGAAGCCGGTGGGCGAGGGCGCAAAACGGACGCGGGGAGTCTTTGCCGAAGAGGGAGTTGAATCAGGCATCGTGATTGTATGTTACCAATCGCGACGCGGTCAGCGCCCCTCATCGGCAAACGGAGCGGCTCAGGCCTGAGGCGGATACGGCGGTCGCTACGAAGAACTAACCTTCCAAGCGGTGAAGGCCACACTGCAAAGGCGGGTACGCAGGGTGAGCTGATCGCTGGATGATCCCAGCTTCGCAACTCGCATATAGCTCTCCTCCTCATAGGATAAAAAACGAAGCATATAGGGCTGTATTTGTGTAGGGCTGTATATATGATAGACACCGCTAGCCGCAGGCATGAGCTTGAGTCTGAGCAAAATTGAACACACGAAAACCGCAACTTGCAATTCATTGCGATAGGTCAATATTGGTCAGCTATTGATTGCATGGCAGGTGATACTGGCATTCTGTACACGCCACGGAATTGAAGCTGCCGGAGTCTCCGGCGTGCGAGCTCTTATGAAACCGACAACATAAAGAGGCCGCATAATCACCACCGTGCTAGTGAGTCGGAGGAAGTAATGGAGAAACAAATGACACTGCTCAAAGGCTTTGGAACAGGATTGTGCCTCACCGTGCTCTGTGTACTCGTCGCGCCAAAAGCCAAGGCCGACGATTTCAACAGAAAGTCAATCGTAACGTTTAGCGCACCGGTCGAAGTTGGGGGCTCCGGCGCCCAGGTATTGCCCGCAGGAACCTATGTT
>CAWFZU010000090.1:0-5533 GCA_963820195.1 uncultured Acidobacteriaceae bacterium
AAGCGGGGTCACTACCTCAATGACGCGGCTCTATGCGCGCAGCGCTGGAGGCGGGCGCATCTGTGAAACAACGCCCGGTGGACGCTGGAAAATCATGACCATTCTGGGCGCGATGAGCCTGCGCGGAATCATTGCATCGATGACCATCGAAGAGGCCACCGATGGCGACATCTTTCTGGCCTACGTTGAGCACATCCTGTGTGCGGCGCTCAAGCCCGGCGACGTAGTGGTGATGGATAACTTGAGTTCGCACAAGATCAAGGGCGTACGGCAATTGATCGAGAAAGCAGGGGCGAAAGTGCTCTTCCTGCCGCCCTACTCGCCTGACCTCAACCCCATCGAGAAAGCGTGGTCCAAGCTCAAACAAATCCTTCGTTCAGCCAAAGCAAGAACCAAAGAAGCGCTGGATATAGCCATCGCCGATGCCATCCGAATGATCACTCCAGACAACGCAAAGGCATGGTTCAATCACTGCATCAATGGTCTACGGTAATTGCTAAAATGCTCTAATTGGCTCTAAATCCCATCTCTGCTGTGATGTAGATTGATCCGGCGATTGTCCCAGGAAATGTTCTTGACCCAGCGAGTGGATATCAACATTGAACGGCCGTGCAGCCAGTCTCCGGCTTTCACATCTAAATAGCCGAGATGCCAGGAAGCCTCGTCCATGATGAGACCTTCCAGGCGCCCAATCTCACCGTCCGTGGCACAAACCTCGTAATCAAGTAAATCCCAGGCACTGCGGAGATGTGGGTCTTCTTTGGTGTGGACAGGGTATTTCCTTCCGGTCGGAATTTGCGCCCCCCCTCCCAACTGAGTGGACACCCAACTGGCCAACTTCCCGAAGTATTCTTCCATCGCGATCTCTTGCTGGCGAGAAACCGGCTTTTCGGTATCCACATCCGGGCTATTGCCCACCTGCTCTTTCGTCAAATGGACGTGGAAGGTCTTATGAGCCCAGTCGGGCGGGTGAACTGCCGCAATCGGCAGAACCACATCTCGCCGATTGAACCAGGTTCCCACGTCAACTACCAAATAATGAATCGTCCATGAAAGGCCGTCGAACAAAAAGTTGCGGACCGTTCCGATTTCGCCATCTGTCGCAATCACGGACGAACCTGTCAAAGCTTCCAGATCGTGCAGCATATTCCTCCTGCGGTGGAAGGCCGGGGATAACCGCTTTCTTAACTCTGCTCGGCAGCATAGCACTTTGCGAGCGAGCCTTTTGTATTGAAATGCTCATCTCAAGGAATATGTCGCTGGCATCCTTCGGAGCCGCGACCATGACTCTTTCAATGCCTACTATGGCCTGAGGACGCCGTGCTGGTTGATCCAGCCGCCTCGAAAGAAACGGTGATGCACCATGCTTTGGGCAAGCAGAAAAACGGCGACAGCCAATCCAACCAGAAACAGGAACTGTACAATTTGGAACCAGGGCGACCTTTCCTTCGCAGGGGCTGACTTATCCGAGTTCTTAGCCATCTGAGCTACCTCTCCGCCAGTTCAGGCGACCGCCGTGGCACCGCAACAGATCGCCATGCCGGAGGTCGCTTGTCATGCATTTTTCAAGAATACGCCGAACACGCACAATTCGGGGCGACGCGGCCGAGGATGGTCGAGTGAAGAGCAGAAACGACTGTTGGGACTTTTGTGGGTAGACTGCTTCAAATAGGTGGGCAATTGCGGGTATCCCCACAATTTCATCGGAGCAGAGAGTGCTCGCAATCCATTGAGACTAAACAATATAGAGCAGCTGCGAGCGATGCTGAAACGAGCAGATTCCTAGCTCTTAACCGACAGGTTGCAGGTTCGATACTTACCGCGTCCATCATAGATTCAACGGCTTAGATAGATTCGCTCTCTGCTTGCGCTCCGTTGCTCTGGAATGCAAGTATTGCTACCCTCAAGCGCGCGACTCCTGCCGTTACGCGAGATGAATTTGCAGATGGTGCGCGCTACGCCCTTCGACTTCCGCAACTGCGTACACCGTCTCTTCCACGGTTTCCATGCAGAGATCGACAGGGCGTTCGTTGAGAAGCGCGTTTCCGGACGCCGGCACGGCGATAGCGATACGCAACGTGCCATCTCGCGCAACTTCAACGCTCAAGGCATAAAGTAGCGGGGTGTACACTGGCAGGGATCGCGTGCTCACTGCTCATCTTTGGCGTGAACCGGGTTGCCAACGACGGCTTCATGGAGCCGCATCCGCACGCGAAGCAGGATCATGATTATGTGTGCGCGCGGTTATCAGAGGAGGTCGCATCGTGTCGAAATTCCGCCTTATGTTTTCATGGCTGATTGCGGTTGTGCTGGCGGCCGCGTCCATCTCCGGCGGGCAGACCGGCATTCAAGAGAAGAAGCCGGTCTTCGGCGGCGCGTGCCGGTTATGTCCCTGGGGGGCGATGGCCGAAGTGGTGCAGGCCGCGATGAAGCCCTACGGCTACGATGTGCAGATTTGCTATAACTGCAATGCCGCCGACGCTCCGCGGATCGTCAGCGAGGCAAGAATGCCGCCTCCGTATAAGCCTGATCCCGCCGTGCCCGCGATCCTCGCGCCGCGCAATGCGCCGGGCCTGGGAGCGGTTGACTTCGGCGCGGTCGCCATCCAATTCCTGCGCAGCGCATACCGGGGAACGGGCGTCTACGCGCACGACAAGCCGAGAACGAATCTGCGTTTGATCGCCAATATCCAGGATCCTAGCTATCTTCTGGTGGCGGCCAAAGCGGAGACGGGCATCACGGACCTCGCGGAGATACGGCAGAAACGCTGGCCGGTCCGCATTCTGGTTGCGGGGATCGGCGGCGATCCCACGGCCATCCTGGCTCACTACGGCCTCACGAAAGAAGTGATTGAGGCCGCGGGCGGGCACATCGGCAATTCGCCCGAGGAGCGGGAGAACTTCGATGTGGTCATCGGGGGCGGCGGCCCCATGACGACGGCTCCGGAGTGGAGAATCTGGACGGAGATCACGCAGAAATACAACCTCAACTTCATCGAGCTGCCGGACGATCTGCTGGCGAAGCTGGCCAAGAATGGCGACGCGGAGCGTGGGACCATCCCCGCGGGACTCTATCGCGGAATCGAGCGGCCTATCCCGACGGTGGTGCGCACGGGGACGGCGATCTATGGCCGGGCCGATATGCCCGACGACTTTGCCTATCTCGTCGCCAAAGCGATGGACGAACAGCAGCAACTGCTGCAATGGAGGCATCTGAACTTCTCGTATAACGTCCACACGGTGTGGAACGGTTACGAGGTTCCTCTGCATCCAGGCGCGGCTCGTTACTACAAAGAGAAGGGCTACATGAAGCCGTAGTTCGTGGGCTTGTGCCGCAAACAGGAAAGGCGGAAAACGAGATATTTCTCGCTTTCCACCTTTCAATATTCATGTGAAGCCGTGGGCTGGGTACTCATCACAGTGGAATTTAAACCTTCTATCAACTTTATCTTATGTTCATTCCAGCTTATCCCGGCTTCTATGTTTGGCAAATATTCTCCCTTATTTCTGTTTAACGTATCCTTGTCCATATTAACCTCCTTAGTTAATAAATCCAATAGGGCTGAGGTTGAAAGTTTAGGAGTTTGCAAACTGACAATGTACCATTTATTATCTGCCCGGTAACGCTTCAACGAAAGTGTCTGACGGAATTTCGCATCGTGCAGGATTTCTAGTTTATCAGCACGATCAATCCATACTCCTTTATCAAACTTTGTCTTTAAACCCGGGTACCCATAATACCTAACATTCCTAAATCGTCCAATCAGGTCATACTCTACCAGAGCGCTTGCAACATTTCCCTCGATCTTAATGGAAATCACCTTATAACTTCGAACAAGATCAACTGGCATTTCATCAAGATTACCAACATCAAAGGAACTGTTCCTCATCAGTGCAAGTTGCTTATGCTGATCGCCCCTAAATTCACTGTCGCAAAAGTCGTTTACGCGATCACCTACTGTTGCCATATTAGGCACTTGGCAAATTGCGGCAGTAACCAACAACAATGCAGAGACCAATATGGTTTTCATGGAATTGCCTCCTAATTGCCCCCTTGACGATCGTGATGATAGATTGGAGCACCAAAACCAGTCATATTGGAGTATTGAAAATTCACCTCGTTTCCGATTCTCGATCCGTCTGCGTTACGGCTTTCTGAAGTTCCAGCGCGCCTTGTCGCTCTTGGGGTCGAATTTGGCCAGCGTTGGTGTGCTGGCGCCCACCGCGGTCAGAACGACGGGTTCACTGGAACCGGGCATCGCCTTGGGCATAATGCGGTAGGCGCCATCGGTCAACTGATCGATGCGCCAGAGTTGCTCAGGAGCGCCGGTAAAGGCGGGAAGCGCCACCACTTCACCGTCGGCGGTTGCGGCCAGCGTGCGCTCCGTGCCGGCGATCTGAATCTTGAAGTAGGGTGAGCCGGGATAGCCGCCCGCGTCGGGAACCGGCGTGATCGTCCACTTCTGATGGGGACGGATCATGTAGTCGAGGAGGTCGATCCCGATGTTGCCGGATGGCCAGACCGCCGAATCCTGTTCGAGCGTCTGATCGGGAATCGGAGTGACGGGACCGGTTGGGGGACCCCAAAAGTTGAAACCTGCGGGTGGGCGATTGGGATGCGCGGCTGCCGATGGAGCTGGCGTCCCGGCTTGCGGCGGGGCCGGAGGAGGGCCGCCGAAGCCGCGCCGGGGGGTGTTGATGCGCACAAAGTCTACAGCCAGCTCCAGCGCAAAGCCGCTGCGCTCGGACTCAATTTCGAAGGTTCCACCTTGGAAGTTGTCGCCGCCGATAGGCCATCCGTCCTTCCACAGCAGCGGGCGAATGTCGAGCACGCTGCGGGCGCTTCGGTCCATGTCGGCCTCATAATGCATGGAGAATTTCTGCACGCCGTCGCCCAGGTCGAGCAAGCCGAAGTGGCCGATCCCGTAGACGCGGCCGTGGCCGGCTGCCACCAGCTTGCCGCCGCCCCTGAGCAGCGGAATGCCCATGTTATCGACGTAGGGGCCCAGAACGCTTCTGGAGCGGCCCACGCGGATGTTGTAGCTGGAATTGGGGCCGTCGCAGCAGGTGCCGTGCGTGCCCAGCAGGTAGTACCAGCCATCGCGATACATCATGTCGGTGGCTTCCATGTCGATGGCTACATCGACCGCCTTGTTGCCCGGCATTCGCTTGCCGGTTTTGGGATCGAGTTCGACGATGCGGATGAAGCCGAAGTAGGTTCCGTAGCTAAGCCAGAGATGGCCCTTCGCGTACAGGAAAGCCGGATCGATGGCATCGCAGTCCTCAACGCCGTTGCTCGAAGCGACGATGCCGAGGTCGTGATAACCAAAGTCGGGGGATTTGGGATCGAGGGTCTTCGTCCACATCATCTTGACGTTGCTGGCGTGCCCGCCGGACATTCCGCCGCCGCCCACGGCATAGGCCACGTAGTAGCGGTCGCCAAGTTTGATCACGTCCGGGGCCACGCCGCCGCCGGTCCGCACGGCTCCCGTGTGCCAGGTGTAGCCATCATCGGAGATCAGGCCGCCGCCGCC
>CAWFZU010000091.1:0-10111 GCA_963820195.1 uncultured Acidobacteriaceae bacterium
ATTCCGTCGCCGGCGATGGGCAGGCGGGTCTCGGCTTCGACTGCCAGGCCGCGCCGGAGCTGGGGTGGCGGATAATGATCGCCTCGGCTCCGAGGGCGCGCAGGGTCAGGCCTGTGTCTTTGAGCGTTTCGCCTTTTTCAATGCTCGAAGACTTATCGGAGACCAGCGTGGTGTCGGCGCCCAGTCCCTTGGCGGCCAACTCAAAGCTGGTGCGGGTGCGGGTGGAGGACTCGTAAAAGAGCAGCGCGATGCGGCGCTTGGCCAGAATGCGGGCGCGGGTGAGCGGGTCTTGATTTTCCAGAGCGGTAGCGCGGGCGAGGAGATGGCTCAGAGCTTCGAGAGTCAGGTCTTGGGCAGAGAGCAGCGAGCCGGGGTTGTAGGGAAACGGCGAAGCGGGAACGGGCGGCGTGGCTGGCTGTCGGCGGGTTTTGGCAGTGGTCGGGGTCATGTTTTTCAGCCATTAGCCTTCAGATATCAGCCATCAGCCAAAAGCCCCAGCTAAAAGCTGATAGCTGATAGTTGAAAGCTGTTCTTTCAGTCCATGCGCTCGACGAGCAAAACCTGCTCGTCGTTGTCTACCTCCTGGAACTTGACCTCAATGATCTCACGGCTGCTGGTGGGGATGCGGCGGCCGATGTAAGTAGCCTCGATGGGCAGCTCGCGATGGCCGCGGTCGATGAGCACGGCCAGCTGCACGCGGCGCGGGCGGCCGTGATCGAAGAGGGCGTCGAGCGCGGCGCGGATGGTGCGGCCGGTGTAGAGCACGTCGTCGCAGAGCACCACGTCGCGGCCGTCGATCTCGATGCCGATGGCGCCGGGGGTGACTACGGGACGCACGCCGGTGGTGGAGAGATCGTCGCGATAAAACTGAATGTCGAGGACACCGGTCGGGACGGGGCGCTTCTCGATGGCGGAGATGAGCTTGCCCAGGCGCTGGGCCAGCGGAATGCCGCGCCGCCGGATGCCGACCAGGGCCAGGTCTTCGCTGCCGTTGCTTTTTTCAACAATCTCGTGGGCCAGGCGCACCAGTGTGCGCTCGACCTCGGAGGCTGACATCAGCCTGCCCTTAACGTGCAGGGCGGGATTGCTTTTGGTTTCGCTCATGAATACTCTCTTGGCCTATCTCTGGCAGGATGATACGAGGGTTCCATGCCAGCGAGCAAGTTGTGGAGAAATGGGTTGGAATCCAGGGTGTTAGGCGAAGCCGGAAAAATGCGGGTTAGACCTCCGGTCTGCGAGTACGGGCCAACAAGCGCGCTCCCAAGGCGCCTCCAGCGACGGCGAAGAGGAGCAAAAACAAAGAGTCGACTGCAATGGAGCCTGCCCAGATCCCGGCATGGCCCTCCGGCGACATCATCCAGGTCTGCATGCTGGAAAATATGACTTGTGCCTGCGCCGCGTCCGCCGGCGTCATGCCCTCAATCGACTGCTGCGCCCTTTGCTGAAAACTATCCATGAAGATACGGTGATAATCCGCATCCATCTGGCTGGACTGGTGGAGAATAAATCGATCGACAAACAAGGCGCCGCCGCTGACGGCGAAGGCCAGCCATGCGCCCATCAGGCCGGTGACCAGGCCGATACGTGCGCCGGCTCCGAGGGTGATCCATGCCGGCCGCTGGCTGCGCGCATAGAACATCACAGCCAATCCCGCGGCTGTGGCCATCCAAATCAGACCCAAATGTCCCGCCTGCGAAGCCTCGCTGGAGAGTACACCGGCGGGAATTGCTGTAATCAGAGCGGCGCGTAAGGCCGGCTTCCAATCGACACTGCTTGCATCCCGCGTGGCCTCATTCCAGCGCTCCTGCTGGGCTTGTCCGGGGGCTCCGTTGGTCGCGTAGACCAGTTGCGGCAAACCGCAGACAGGGCAGTAGCAGTTCTCGGCCTGGACGGTCTGATGGCAGCGGGGCAGTAGATTTCCATACATCCATGAGCCTATCACATTGTGCCGGGGCAGGGTAAACAAGCAGCTTCCGCTGCTGGAGTCAGCAGCGGGCCGCGGCGATTACCGGCTGGACCGCCCCGTCGGCGCTGTGTTCTTCGCCAGATCGCAGGCCCGCCACAGGTACCAACTGGCCACGGAACGGAACGGCGCCCAGCGTTTTCCTCTTTTGAGCAGCACCTCCGGCTTGGGCAGATCTTCCGCCTCCAGCGGGCGGGTCTTCGGCACGCGCAGAAAGGTCAGCGCGAAGCCCTTGCGCACCCCGTAGTCCGTCACCGGCAACACATCGGGCCGTCCCAGGCGGAAGATCAGCAGCATCTCCACCGTCCACGGGCCGATGCCGCGCACCTGGGTGAGTCGCTCGACGATCTCCGCATCGGTCATTTTGCGGATCGCCGCATGGGTGGGCACCGTTCCGTCCAGCGTCCGCGCGGCCAGGTCTTTCAGGCGCTTGGATCTTGTTGCCGGAGACTCCCGCCGCGCGCAGCACCTCATCGGGCGTATCCAGCAGCAGTTGCGGCGCCGGGTCGCCGCCAAAGTACTCCCGCACCCGGCGGTGGATGGTGGCCGCGGCCTTGCCGTGCAACTGCTGGTAGAGAATCGACTCCAGCAGCGACTCAAAGGGCGAGGGCGCCGGGTCGAGCCGCAGCGTGAAGCGCCGGCCCGGTCGATCAGCGCGCCCAGCTTCGCGTCGCTGGCGTGCAGATGCGCCACCGCCTCGGCGGCGTCAAAGGGAAGTTTGCGGCTGCGGCCATCGTGAATCATAGGCGAACAGTGTACCGTGCTGGGATCATGTCCGGCGAGACCGGCGGAGCGCCTGGCCAGAGAAGCTGCTCGACTGCCGCGCCCATCCCTGTAAATCCAGTGCAGAGACGAACGAGGAGCGCAAAGCCATGAAGATGCGGCCGGGAACACAAACGGGATTTCTGCTGTGCGGCAAGGAGTGGACCGAGGGCGAGGCGCTGGAGGTGCGTTCGCCGTGGGATCAGGGGCTGGTGGGCCGCGTGACCGTGGCCACCCGCGCCGACGCGCGCCAGGCCGTGAACCACGCCGTGGCCAGCCTGCGCCGCACCCGCGCCCTGCCGCGCTGGAAGCGCCGCGAAATTCTGGAGGACGTGGCTGCCGCGCTGATCGAGCAGAAGGAGCGCTTTGCGCAGCTGATTGTCGCCGAGGCGGGCAAGCCGGTGCGCCTGGCGCGGACTGAGGTGGATCGCGCCGTGCTCACCTTCAAGACCGCCGCCGAGGAGGCCGCGCGGCTGGGCGGCGAGAGCATTCCGCTGGACCTGACCGAGGGCAACGAAGGCCGCTGGGGGCTGGTGCAGCGCTTTCCGGTGGGGCCGGTGCTGGCCATTACGCCCTTCAACTTTCCGCTGAACCTGGTGGCGCACAAGCTGGCGCCGGCGATGGCCGCCGGCTGCCCGGTGATTCTGAAGCCCGCGCCGCAAACTCCCTTTACCGCGCTGGCGCTGGGCGAGGTGATTCTGAAGGCCGGCTGGCCGGCGGAGGCGCTGGCCGTGCTGCCGCTGAGCAACGCCGACACCGCCTGGCTGGCCGAAAAGGAAGACCGCATCAAGCTGGTCAGCTTTACCGGCTCGGCCAAAGTGGGCTGGGAGCTAGAGGCGCGCTCCGGGCGCAAGCGGGCGTGCTGCTGGAACTGGGCGGCATTGCCGCCCAACTCCAGCAGGACGCGCTTGCGACCGGAGCGGCGCTTCGAGCTCCCAACCAACCTGGCCGAGCCGGTAAAGCTGACCAGCTTGATGCTGTCTTCCTTTTCGGCCAGCCACGCGGCGTCGGCGTTGCTGAGCGGCAGCACGGCCAGCGCCTCTACCGGCCAGCCAGCCTTGAGAATCACCTCGCCCAGCGCCAAAGCGGTGAACGGAGTTTGCGGAGCCGGCTTGAGAATCACCGGGCAGCCGGCAGCCATTGCGGGCGCCACCTTGTGGGCTACCAGATTCAGGGGGAAGTTGAAGGGAGTAATGGCCAGCACCGGCCCCATGGGAAAGCGCTGCACCAGCCCCCAGCGGCCCTCGTTGCCCTCCATCAGGTCCAGCGGAATGCTCTCGCCGCCCAGCCGCGAGGCCTCCTCGGCCGCGGTCTTGAAGGTGAGCACGGCGCGATCCACCTCCGCCCGCGCCATGCGCACCGGCTTACCCGCTTCGGCGACGATCAACTGCGCAAAGCGCTCCTTCTGCTCGATGAGTGCGGCGGCCACGTCCTCCAGAATCTCGCGGCGTTTCCAGCGCGGCAGGGCGCGGGCGCGGCGCAGGCTAGCCACGGCGTGGTGCACGGCCTGGCGCGCGTCGGCGCGGGTGGCAATAGTAACGCGACCCACCAGCCCGTTGTCCCACGGCGAGCGCACCTCAAGAGCGTCCCCATCCCTCCACTCCTTGCCACACAGCAAAAAACCCGTTTGTGATCCCGGCCGCATCCTCATGGCGTTCGACACCTCGTTCGTCTCTGCTGTGGATTCTACATTGATGGGGCGGGAGTTGAGCAGTTTATCGGCCAACCTCCGCCGGTCTTGCCGAAATGAACTCTCGGCGCGATACACTGTTCCCCTATGATTCACGATGGCCGCAGCCCGAAACTCCCCTTCGACGCCGCCGAGGCTCTGGCGCATTTGCACGCGCGCGACGCCAAGCTGGGCGCACTGATTGACCGGGCCGGCCCGTTCACGCTGCGGCTGGACTCGTTGCAATCGCCGTTTGAGTCGCTGCTGGAGTCGATCCTCTATCAGCAGTTGCACGGCAAGGCGGCTACCACCATCCACCGGCGTGTCCGCGAGTACTATGGCGGCGACCCAGCCCCGCAATTGCTGCTCGACACGCCCAACGAGGTGCTGCGTGCGGCGGGGGTCTCCGGGAACAAGGTGCGCGCCCTGAAAGACCTGGCCGCCCGTACCCTGGACGGAACGGTCCCCATCCACGCGGCGATCAAGAAAATGTCCGATGCAGAGATCGTCGAGCGGCTCACCCAGGTGCGCGGCATCGGCCCCTGGACGGTGGAGATGCTCCTAATCTTCCGCATGGGCCGCCCCGATGTGCTGCCGGTGACCGACTACGGCGTGCGCAAAGGCTTCGCGCTGACCTTCATGCGCATCCCAAAAACCCGCCCCCTGGCTGCGGAAGACCTGCCCAAGCCGGAGGTGCTGCTCAAGAGAGGAAGGCGCTGGGCGCCCTTTCGCTCCGTGGCCAGTTGGTATTTGTGGCGGGCCTGCGATCTGGCGAAAAACGCAGCCCCGGCTGGGCGGTCAAGCCGGTAATCGCCGCGGCCCGCTGTAGCTCCAGCAGCGGAAGTTGCTTGCTTACCCTGCCGCGGCAAAATGCGATAGGCTCATAGATGTATGGAAATCTCCTGCAGCCGCTGCCATCAGACCGTCCAGGCCGAGAACTGCTACTGCCCTGTCTGCGGTTTGCCGCAACTGGTCTACGCGACCGACGGAGCCCCCGGACAAGCCCAGCAGGAGCGCTGGAATGAGGCCACGCGGGATGCAAGCAGTGTCGATTGGAAGCCGGCCTTACGCGCCGCTCTGATTACAGCAATTCCCGCCGGTGTACTCTCCAGCGAGGCTTCGCAGGCGGGACATTTGGGTCTGATTTGGATGGCCACAGCCGCGGGATTGGCTGTGATGTTCTATGCGCGCAGCCAGCGGCCGGCATGGATCACCCTCGGAGCCGGCGCACGTATCGGCCTGGTCACCGGCCTGATGGGCGCATGGCTGGCCTTCGCCGTCAGCGGCGGCGCCTTGTTTGTCGATCGATTTATTCTCCACCAGTCCAGCCAGATGGATGCGGATTATCACCGTATCTTCATGGATAGTTTTCAGCAAAGGGCGCAGCAGTCGATTGAGGGCATGACGCCGGCGGACGCGGCGCAGGCACAAGTCATATTTTCCAGCATGCAGACCTGGATGATGTCGCCGGAGGGCCATGCCGGGATCTGGGCAGGCTCCATTGCAGTCGCTCTTTGTTTTTGCTCCTCTTCGCCGTCGCTGGAGGCGCCTTGGGAGCGCGCTTGTTGGCCCGTACTCGCAGACCGGAGGTCTAACCCGCATTTTTCCGGCTTCGCCTAACACCCTGGATTCCAACCCATTTCTCCACAACTTGCTCGCTGGCATGGAACCCTCGTATCATCCTGCCAGAGATAGGCCAAGAGAGTACCCATGAGCGAAACCAAAAGCAATCCCGCCCTGCGCGTTAAGGGCAGGCTGATGTCCGCCTCCGAGGTCGAGCGCACACTGGTGCGCCTGGCCCACGAGATTGTTGAAAAAAGCAACGGCAGCGAAGACCTGGCCCTGGTCGGCATCAAGCGCCGCGGCGTTCCGCTGGCCGAGCGCCTGGGCAAGCTGATCTCCGCCATCGAGAAGCACCCCGTCGCCACCGGCGTCCTCGACATTCAGTTTTATCGCGACGATCTCTCCACCACCGGCGTGCGTCCCGTGGTCACCCCCGGCGCCATCGGCATCGAGATCGACGGCCGCGACGTGGTGCTCTGCGACGACGTGCTCTACACCGGCCGCACCATCCGCGCCGCGCTCGACGCCCTCTTCGATCACGGCCGCCCGCGCCGCGTGCAACTGGCCGTGCTCATCGACCGCGGCCATCGCGAGCTGCCCATCGAGGCTACTTACATCGGCCGCCGCATCCCCACCAGCAGCCGTGAGATCATTGAGGTCAAGTTCCAGGAGGTAGACAACGACGAGCAGGTTTTGCTCGTCGAGCGCATGGACTGAAAGAACAGCTTTCAACTATCAGCTATCAGCTTTTAGCTGGGGCTTTTGGCTGATGGCTGATATCTGAAGGCTAATGGCTGAAAAACATGACCCCGACCACTGCCAAAACCCGCCGACAGCCAGCCACGCCGCCCGTTCCCGCTTCGCCGTTTCCCTACAACCCCGGCTCGCTGCTCTCTGCCCAAGACCTGACTCTCGAAGCTCTGAGCCATCTCCTCGCCCGCGCTACCGCTCTGGAAAATCAAGACCCGCTCACCCGCGCCCGCATTCTGGCCAAGCGCCGCATCGCGCTGCTCTTTTACGAGTCCTCCACCCGCACCCGCACCAGCTTTGAGTTGGCCGCCAAGGGACTGGGCGCCGACACCACGCTGGTCTCCGATAAGTCTTCGAGCATTGAAAAAGGCGAAACGCTCAAAGACACAGGCCTGACCCTGCGCGCCCTCGGAGCCGAGGCGATCATTATCCGCCACCCCAGCTCCGGCGCGGCCTGGCAGCTCGAAGCCGAGACCCGCCTGCCCATCCTCAACGCCGGCGACGGTATGCACGAGCATCCCACCCAGGCGCTGCTCGACCTGCGCACCATCCTCGCCCATCTGCGCCCCGGCATTGAAGAGATCACCGCCGAAACCCTCTCCGGCGTGACGGTCAGCATTACCGGCGACATCCTCCACAGCCGTGTCGCCCGCTCGAATATGCTGCTGCTGCCGCGTCTTGGGGCGCGCGTCTTGCTCTGCGGACCGCCCGCCTTGCTGCCCGAAGTCGCCACTCAGGCCGGTCCCGGCATAGAAATCGTCCGCGACTTCGAATCTGCGCTGCGCCAGTCGCAGGTGGTGATGATGCTGCGCATCCAGGCCGAGCGCCTCGCCGGACTGCAACTCGACCTCGACGAGTACAAGGCCGTCTACCAGCTCACCGGCCAGCGCCTCGCCGCCTTCGCTCCCACAGCCGTGGTCCTCCATCCCGGCCCCATTATCCGCGGCCTGGAGGTCGACGGCAGGCGTAGCAGACGGCCCCCAATCCGCCATTCTCGAACAGGTGCGCAACGGCGTCGCCATCCGCATGGCCGTCGTCGAGCGCGCGCTGACGGCACAGGGACATTCTGCCGTGGAGGCATAGATACATGATGACCCAAGGGAGCGCCAATCACCGTGAATTTTCCAAGTTCGATGTCTTTATCGCATTAGTAAATGGAATTTTTGTAATTGTAATTTGCCGACTTGCATTTGTACATTGGCAACGCGGTGAGAGTGATGAAGCATTGCGGCCCATTGGAATGGCACTCTTTTTCATCATGGCACCTTTGCTTATGCTGTCTCACTTTCGTAAACACGTAATAGCTAAAGATATTGTTTGTTTATTCGGGATATGTTCAGCTTGGTTTGCATGTTATTGGCATCGTCCCATTACAACTACGTTCAAAGTCCTGATTGTCCTTTTGCTGTTAATGGTTGTATGGCGTGTTGTCTTTCATCTTCGCAAGTGGCGATTGAACAGACAAAATACAAATATCTCTTCAGACAACAAGGCTGATTTAGGAGGCCGCACATGACGGCACTTATTATTCGTGGCGGCCATCTAATCGACCCCGCCGGCGGCGTCGACGCCCTCAAGGACATTCTCCTCAGGGACGGCCGCGTCGCCGAGATCGCCGGCCCCGGCAAGCTGAAACACACAGAAGACGCTGAAGTTCTCGACGCCACCGGCCTCACCGTCGCTCCCGGCCTCATCGATCTGCACGCCCACCTGCGCGAGCCCGGCCAGGGCTACAAGGAGACCATCGCCACCGGCACGGCAGCAGCCGCCGCGGGCGGTTTCACCTCGGTTGCCGCCATGCCGAACACCACCCCGGTCAACGACTCGCCCGAGACCACCCGCTGGATGCAGGCGCCGGAGCGCGGCGCGGTCGTCCGCGTCTTCCCCATCGCTGCCGCCACGCGCGGCTCCAAAGGCGAGGCGATCAACGACTACGCCGCCCTCAAGGCCGCCGGAGCGGTGGCCGTCAGCGACGACGGCCTGCCCATCCTGAAAGACAACATCATGCGCGAGGCGCTGGCCGCCGCCGCCCGCATGGGCCTCACCGTCATCCAGCACGCCGAGGACACGCGCATCACTCACATCGGCGACAAGGTCGCCAGCATGAACGCCGGCCCGACGGCCTTCAAGCTCGGCCTGCGCGGCTGGCCCAACGAAGCCGAGTCGGCCATCGTCGAGCGCGACATCCGCTTGGTCCAGGAATTGCGCGAGGCCCGCCCCCACCTGCACGTCGCCCACATCTCCACCGCCGCCGCCATCGCCGCCGTCCGCCAGGCCCGCCGCAACGGATTGCGCGTCACCTGCGAGGTGACACCGCATCATTTCTTGTTGACCGACGAGCACGTCGGCTTTTATGACACCAACGCCAAAATGTGCCCGCCGCTGCGCTCGGCCGCCGACCGCGACGCGCTGATCGAGGCTCTGCTCGACGGCGTCGTCGACGCCATCGCCACCGACCACGCCCCTCACGCCGTCCACGAGAAGGAGGTCGAGTTCGAGCGCGCCCCCAACGGCATCATCGGCCTGGAGACGGCTCTCGGTCTCTCGCTCCGCTGGATGCACAAGGAGTGGAAGATGCCGCTGGGTCGCGTCTTGAACCTGCTCAGCGCCCAGCCCGCCGCGCTGCTCGGCCTCAAGGGCCGCGGCACTCTCGCCGTTGGCAGCTTCGCCGATGCGGTCATCTTCGACCCCAAAGCCGAGTGGACCTACCACGCCCGCGAAGGCAAATCGAAGGCCCGCAACACGCCCTTCGACGGCTTCGCGATGCAGGGCCGCGTCCGCTGGACGATCAGCGAGGGCCGCATCGCCTACGACTCCGCGATTTGAAAGGGCGCGGTATCTGCGCGGTTTAAGATGACCTATTTACATCTGCGCAAGGATGGCGCACCCAGGCTCAACGGCCCGGGACAGTCGCAACCGGACGCGGATGAGAGGCCGTGCTTCCCTCTGTCATTTGCAACGCCCACTTGATCGCTTCAAAGTACATCGTGCGCACGTCGGGGTCCTGCCACGACTCCTCCGTGTGGCCGAGCGTCGAATAGAAGACCCGTCCTTTGCCGTACATCTTGCTCCATGCCACGGGAAAGTCGTGGTCGGCGCGGTGGATCTTGGGGTTGGGGCTGTAGTCCAGCCGGGAAGCGTCAAGGCTGAGCAGCACATTCACCTTGTCGCGCGACCAGCTCTTCGGCTGATAGATCTCGTCGTACTTCACGAAGGCGGCGGGGAAATGGCGCACCGCCGGGAAGCTGGGGTCTTCGTTGAGGATCGGCGCATTGAAGGTCATCCAGGGATGCTCGTCGAACCAGCCGCCGAGCATCTCTCCGTACTCCGGCCAGGTGTAGTTCGTGTCCAGCGCGGAGTGGATGCCGACAAAGCCCTTGCCGTCTTCCTTGATGAACGACATC
>CAWFZU010000092.1:0-9938 GCA_963820195.1 uncultured Acidobacteriaceae bacterium
GTTATGTTGTCTACTCGTTCAGTTACGTATCCTCGGCTGTCGTCGCCACTGGCAAGCCGGTCGTCCTGGTGGTTCTGGCAGGGCGTCCGCTGGAGTTGAAGTGGGCCGCCGCGCACGTGCCGGCGATTCTGGAAGCCTGGAGCCCCGGCATCGAGGCTGGACCAGCCGTCGCCGATGTGCTCTTCGGCGACGTGAACCCCTCCGGCAAGCTGCCGGCGAGCCTGCCCCGCGCCGTGGGTCAGGAACCGCTCTATTATGCGCAACTGCCCACCGGCCGGCCGGCGCAGGGCGACCTGAGCCACTTTCCCCGGGACGCCGACGAGAAGTTCGTCTCCCGCTACATGGACGAGGAGAACTCCGCGCTCTACCCCTTCGGCTGGGGCCTGAGCTACACCCGCTTCAGCTACGCGCAGCCTTCCGTCAGCCGCGGCGAAGTTCCGCTGCGCGAAGTGCTGGCCGGCGGACACAAGCCGGTCGTCACCGTCGGCGTGGATGTAAAGAACGCGGGCAGCATGGCAGGAACCGAAGTCGTACAGCTCTACATACGCAACACCGCCGCCAGCGTCTCCCAGCCGGTGCGCGAGCTGAAGGGCTTTGCCCGGGTTACGCTCGCCCCAGGTGAGACCAAGCACGTGGAGTTTCCGCTGGGTTTTGACGAATTGAACTTCTACAACGCAGAGATCAAGCGGACTGTCGAGCCAACCATTTACAAGATTTGGGTAGGCGGCAACTCGCTGGCCACAGCGGAGACCAGCTTGAAGGTGGTCGAGTAGGGAAAAGTCAATGAGCGCGCTACCTGCCAAGCCTGCTCATCTAAGAAGATGCAGGGCCTTGCCTCCATCGACCACTGCATCCGCAACCAGATGGCGGTCAAAGGTTGCCAGCTTGCCGCCATACGCCGCGGCCAGAGCAAGCAGGTAGGTATCAGTCACCTGACTCGAATCGAGCAAGCGGTCGCAGTTGACAAGCCGGCTATCCAGCAGGGTGAGATCGTCAGGCCAGAAGGCATGGCCCTCCAAGTCGCAAAAAACTGCCAGCAACTCCGCGACGACCGCGGGGGAGCCGGGCGAGGTTGGATAGCGCGCAGCCCCGACGATACGAAGCACCCCGTTCTCGGTCAATGGACAGGTAGCCCATGCAAGCCGGCCCTCCGCGCCGAACCACTCATGCGCCTGGTCATGGCGCACGTGGGCCGGATCGATCAGGGCGATCAGCACATTCACGTCCAGCAGGTAGCGGGTCACGGCAGCTCTTCCATCAGTTGGCGAACCAGCTCCGAGGTCACGCGCGTCGCTCCCGGACGCACTGCGAGCAAGGGCACGCCGTTGCGCGTCGAGCGAACGGGCGCAGTGGGGCGCATCGCCTGCCGGGCCAGCGTGGAGATCACTTCTCCCACGCTCTTTTGTTCGCTCGAAGCCATCTCCCGTGCAGCGGCCAGAACATCGTCGTCAATGGCAAGAGTAGTTCGCATAGGTTCCTGCTCCCAGGAAAAACATCACGCATCAATCATCATACATCAATTCGAGGTTATTGGTTGGATGGAGGCGCTGCAACAGACTCTCGAAGCAGCCGGGAATCTGGGAGTCCATTCGCCCCAATCGTGGCCGCCCAGCTTGGTGTGAAACACATAGGCGAAGTCGCACTGCACCAAGACGACAGGAGGTATTCGCCTGGCGCCGGAGCAGGTACACTGTTTGCGTACAGGAGGCCTCACCATGCAGACCCGGATTCAGGGCACGACCATGCCCGTGCTCGATGTGCAGCTTGAACCCAACGAGAGCGTCTTCAGCGAGAGCGGCGAACTCTCCTGGATGACCGCTTCGATCCAGATGACCACCCACACGCAGATGGGCGGAGGCGGCGGCCTCTTCGGCGTGCTCAAGCGCGTGGCCGGCGGCGGCAGCCTCTTCATGACCGAGTACCGCGCCTACGGCGCTCCCGGCGTGGTCTCGTTCGCCACCAAGGTGCCGGGGCACATCGTACCGGTCGAGGTTGGACCAGGCGCGGAGTACATGGTCCACCGCCACGGCTTTCTCTGCGCCACGCCGCAGGTGACCATCGGCGTGGGCTTCCAGCAGTCGCTGGGAGCGGGCATCTTTGGCGGCAACGGCTTCCTGCTGCAACAGGTCGGCGGCCAGGGCACGGCGTGGCTGGAGCTGTCGCGGCGAACTGGTCGTGAAGAACCTGGCGCCGGGCGAGGTGCTGCGCGTGCATCCGGGCCACGTGGGCGCCTTTCAGTCGTCGGTGGCCTTCCAGATCACCACGGTTCCGGGCATCAAGAACATGATCTTCGGCGGCGATGGAATCTTTCTGGCCGTGCTGAAGGGCCCGGGAACGGTGTGGCTGCAGACGCTGCCCATCTCGCGGCTGGCGCACCAGATCGCCGAGTACCTGCCGCACACCGAGAGCCGGCAGGTGGGACCGGCCGCCGGCGGCGCGCTGCTGGGCGGGATCGTCGGGTCTATTCTAAGTGGAAGCGAGTAAGCCGAGCCGGACAGTTCACACTCCGGTTTGCTGGAGTCTCACGCATGATAGAGCCATCGGGCAGCCCCCGCAATCTTCGTCGCGACATTGTCTTCGCCTTCGCCCTTGGGCTGGCCTGTTACCTGGCCTGGCTGATCCGCGATGTGCTGGTGATGCTTTATGTCAGCGCGCTTTTTGCCGTCGTGCTCACCCCGATGGTGCGATTTACTTCTCGGCTCCACATTCGCCGTTGGCAACCCTTCAAGGGATCGGCCGTTTTCTTCCTCTTACTGGTTGCGGCCGGCGCGCTAACCGCCTTCGGCTTCCTCGCTCTGCCGCCGGTCATCAGCGACATGCAGGGCTTCGCCCTGGAGATGCCATCGCGCTTGCCCGTGCTTTTGGAGAAGCTCAAAAACATTCCGCTGGCGCAACATCTGGATATCGCGGATCTCAGTTCCCGGCTACAGGGATTCGTGAGCCAGGCTGCCACTTATCTTTTGTTCTCGATCAGCGACTGGGCGGGCAAGCTCTTCGATTTCATCATGGGCTTCATTCTGACCATATATTTCATTCTGGAAGGCGACCAGGCCTACCGGTGGTTCCTTTCCTTTTTCCCGCGCGAACAGCCGCGAGCGGCTCGACACAGACCCTGCGTCGGGCGGAGATCCGCATGGGCAAATGGCTGCTTGGCCAGGGCAGCCTGATGCTCATCCTGGGAGTTGCCAGCACCATCGTCTATCTCTCGCTCCACGTTCGTTATGCTTATGCGCTGGGCGTGCTGACGGGTCTGCTCAACATCATCCCCGTGCTGGGCGCCGCCGTCTGCATCGCGCTTGCGCTGCTGGTGGCGGCCATTGACTCATGGGGCCGGGTACTCGGAATCGCTATCTTTTACGTGATCTATCTGCAGGTTGAAAACTCCTTCCTCATTCCCCGCATTATGAAGAGCAGCGTCGGCCTGCCGGGCCTGGCCATCCTCGTGGCCCTGATCATCGGCTCCGCTCTTGAAGGCATTCTCGGGGCCATGGTCTCGGTTCCCACGGCTGTACTGGTGGCTGTACTCCTCGACGAGTATCTCGTCCGCAAGGATGCGGCCTGAAATCGTCAGACTCCAGATGGAAGAGGCAGTCTTTAATGAATGCTAAATCCGGCCTGTTTTGTATCAGTCGCCCCTCGCTGTAGGCGCAGAGTTAGCTAACTCCGCATTTCAGCGTGGAGTGTACTTTCATCACGCCGCAGGTGGAGAAGAAGCGGATCAGGTTGCCGGTCAGTGCGGCTCCCAGACTCCCGGAATTGAGAGCTGGGAGCCACTTCCCTCAATCCCTAATAGCGATGTTCACTCTCCATCATGTGCATGGCATGATCCAAAGCGCGGCGGGCCTCGTCAACATGCCGCAGTGCGCGCATCTGCAAGCCTATATGTCCACTCTCATCGGTTCCACTGGCTATGTCCTGGCGCGCTTCATCCAGAAGACCCAGCGCCGAACGCAGTGGGCGATTGGGGTCACCACCGGATGGAGGGGGCGTGTGGTGGGGGTTCCTTCCCTCGTCGCTCACCGCCGCTTTACTTCATCGATGGCGCGGTCAATTTCCCCGATAGCGCGGTCCCGCTCGCCAATGAATCCCGGGCGGTTATCCGTTTGCAGAAGTTCGCGCGCCTCCCGAAGGTTCGAGAGGGCATGGAGATAGCGGGGATGCTGGGCCTGCGCCGGCGTTCCCAGGACAAAGAGCAAGAAAGCCAACAGCCCGAAGCCTGCCGTGGCGAGTGACTTGATCGAACGCATTTCAGTAGCTCCTTTCGTTGAAGGGAATCGTGTCCCAACAACTCGGCAGGAGAATAGCACAGTATTCCAACGGTTTGGAAGACTGAAAAAGTATCAATAATGGCTGCAAGGGCGCGACGGCGGCTCGTTCGCGCCGGGAATCTGTCGTTGGAGGCTGCTGGCCTATTTTGCGGAGACGGCAGCTTTGACTTCCGCATCCACCGCTGCTTTCATCACGCCGCAGTTGGAGAAGAAGCGGATGAGATGCCGGAGGCGATTGCCGGCTCACCGATCGCGAGATGGGGCGGGCGTCTGCATGCGCTCTGCCATCTTCATTCGCCGGTTCCCTGCGCGTCGAGGATAAGCGCGGTGAGCTTGCGGGCCAGGTCGAGCGGGAAGCTCTCGGCGACGAAGACCAGCTTGCCGCGCGTGGTGATGACCACTGGGCCTTCGCTGGTGGAGTAGACCTGCTCCTGATCGGCTGGAGCGGATTGTGCAGCAGAAGATTCACCGGCGGCGATGCGGTGGACGGGAAGACTTTGATGCGGCGAGTGGCGGCTTGCGCTGCGCTCTGCGATCCGAGTCGAGCTTGACGCCGGAGTATTTGCGGCCCAGCTCATCGGCGTAGAGTGCGGCAAAGGCCCGCGCGGAGGCGGCGTTCTTCCACGCCGAAAGATAAAGGAGGGCGATGGAATCTGGTGCTTGGCTTGCTCGGCTGGAGTCTTGGCGCTGAGCCGCTGGCCGGCCCAGTAGAGGCCGCCATCCCAGGCCGGGGTCAGGTCGCGGGCGGCCTGCTCGCCGCCGAAGAGCTCGGTGAGAATGTGCACGTCCAGCTGGCCGATCTGGCCGATGTCGTAGGGCTTGTAGAGCGTGTCCACCAGCGGATGAATGTTGGGCAGAAGGGGCACGGCGGGCACGTGCCGCTTTTCGTACTCGCGCGGATTGATGATCTCCCAGCTCGAGGTGGGCGGGCGGTCCAGGGTTCCGGCAAAGGCCGCCGTCTGGCCCTGGTCCATCCACACATCCTGCTCGAAGCTGAGGCCCTCGCGATAGGGGAAGAGCAGCGACTCGGAGAGCAGCAGCGGCGCGCGCGCCAGCACGGGCGAATCCTCCGAGCTCGCCATCTGCTGCTGGACGTAGTCCATCACCTCCGGGTCTTTGACCAGGCTCTTGCCCATCGGCTTGAGAATGTAGTCCATCATCACGGCCGTGGCCTGGCCCTCGACGACGGCCTCGCGCGCCGTGTCCATCTCGTCTTTGGCCAGGTGGTCGGTGTCGTCGGCGGAGTTGAGCGAGACATCGTCGGGGGTCTGGTCGCTCCACTTCTCCAGGTCGGTGTGCTGGTCCTGCAAGCGCGTGGGTCAGCTCGTGGGCCAGCACCGGCTTCTGCTCCTCGATGCCCACCCAGTCGAGCATGTAGACGGTCTTGGTCTTGGAGTCGTAGTAGGCCTCGATCTGTTCCTTGAGCAGCGCCAGCAGGAAGGGCTTGAGGGCGAAGTCGCGGTCCAGCAGGCCGAATTTCTTGAGTACGATTTCGCTGCGCTGCATGCGCTTGGCGCTCTCGTCTTCGTCGAACTTCTCTTTCAGATAGCTTTCGACGGTGGCGCGGGAGGTGATCTGGCGCTTGACCTGGCTCTTGATGGGCAGGCCGGTCTCGTCGGAGGAGAATTTGATCAGCTCATCGACCAGCGAGAAGAGCTGGCTCGCCTGCTCGGGGGTGATCTTGGTTGGCGCAGGGGATTGCGCCTGCGGCGCGGGCACCTGCGGTGCGGCCAACTGCGCCTGCGGCGCGGCCACCTGCGGTGCGGCCAACTGCGCCTGCGGCGCGGCTGCGGTGGGCGGCTGCTGAGCCGACGCCATGGATGCCGCAAGACACAACGCCGCCGCCAAGACCCATCCTCGAAACTATTCCATGCTGCTGGCTCATCGATTCTTCCTATCTTCTTTCAAGGCTATAATCAGGATGCGGCTTGGTGCGCGATTTTCTCCGGAAAATTGTGCCTGAACCGGCAAAAAAGATCCCCTATGACGGAAACGGACATCCCTCAGCCCTCAGGCCACTGAACCCACGCGACTCCGCTTGCCGCGCTGCTGGCTCAAGCCGCTGCGCCGCCGCGAGCTTGCTGCCTATCGCGGCGCGCTGACCCCACGCAGAGTTGGACGCGCCGGGAGAGGGAAACAGCGGCGCTGATCTGCGGAGCCGCGGTGCACGATCTGGGCTGGCTGCGGCGCGTGGCCGTGCGCGGCGAAGATCGCTTCCGCTGGCTCAGCGGCATGGTCACCAACACGGTGAACGATCTGGCGGCGAACGCCGGCGCATGGAACCTGGTGCTCAACGCGCAGGGGCGCATCCAGGGCGACCTGCACGTCTGGCGCGAGGGCGACGAGCTCGAATCTGGAGATTGCCGCCGATCAGTATGACCGGCTGCTGGCCCATCTGGACCACTTCATCATCATGGACGATGTGGAACTGGTGCCGTTGAGTGTGGAGCAGATGGCGCTGAGCGGCGAGATGGCGCTGGGGCTGGCCGGTCCGTTGGCCGCCGGTGTGCTGGCGCGGCTGGGCCTGCCCACGCCGGCGGAGCCGCTGACCAGCGCTCGCGCCTACCTGGAACGGCCAGCGAGATCGCGCGTCGTCCGCGGCCTACGGCGTGCTGGCGCCGCACTACGAGCTTTGGGTGCGCGCGGCGCAGATTCCCGCGCTGTGGCAGGCGCTGATGGAGGCGGGCGCAACCCCGGTGGGAGCGGCTTCGCTGGAGGCTTTTCGCATCGCCGAAGGGATTCCCGCCTACGGCATCGACATTGCCGAGCGCGACCTGCCCCAGGAGACCTCGCAGATGCGGGCGCTGAACTTCAACAAGGGCTGCTACCTGGGCCAGGAGATCGTGGAGCGCATCCGCTCCCGCGGCAGCGTTCACCGGCATCTGCGGCCGCTGGAGCTGTCTGGACCCGTGCCCGCCGCCGGCGCTGAGCTGACATTGGAGGGCGGGGCAGTTGCCGGGCAGATCACCAGCGCGGCTGAGTTGCCGTTGCGCACGGGCAGTCGCGTCTTTGCCCTGGGCATGATCCGCGACGAAGCGGAAGTTGGCAATCAATCCTTCACATACACGACCGGAACGGCCACAGGCACGGCCCGAATTCTGGCCGCGCCACCAGTTCTGGAAGCAGAATAGCGGAGTTCATTCATCAGCAAGACAGATAGGAAAGCGGAAAACCATGAGCGATAAGCCGAAGTTCGAAGTCATTGACCGCCGCAAGATGAAGGCGGAAGAAGAGCAGGAGAACCAGCAGCCGTCCACGTCTCCGGCGGAAGCACGCATCGGCTGAAGCGGCAGCGCCGCCTGCAGCTGGTGGTCGAACGGAGCCGCGACTGGTGGTCAACGAGCCGAAGCCCGAAGCCCGCGGCGGAAGGCCGAGTTGCCTCCCGCGCCCACTGCCAGGGAGAGCCGTGAACAGAAGACGGCCTACGACGCCTCGGCGCAGCGGCTGGAAGAGATGGTGCGGGCGCAGAACCCCGCCGTGGGCCCGCAGCCGCCGGTCACCTTCGAGCATCTCGTGCAGCAGTTTTACGTCTCCGCGATGATCCAGATGGGCGCGGGCACGCAGGAGGGCCAGCGTCCCAGGGTGGACATTCTGGGCGCGCGGACAACCATTGATTTGCTGGGCGTGCTGGCGGAGAAGACCCGCGGCAACCTGACCGAGGCCGAGAACAACACCCTGCAGACAGTGCTCTTTGAGGTGCGGATGGCCTTCCTGGAGCTGACCAGCATGATCACCGTGCAGGGCGTGCAGCCGCCGCAGCCGCCGCCGCCGGGCAAGCGGTAAAGACAGGGACTAGGGACCACCGTTGCCTATGGACGGACTGCTCACATTTCTCGGGACGGGAACTTCGATGGGGGTTCCCACGCTGGGCTGCGGCTGCGCGGTCTGCACCTCGGCCGACCCGCGACGACCGGCGGCTGCGGCCCTCGGTGCTGCTTGCGCTGGCGCGAGCAGGCAGGCGGGCGCGAGCGCGTGGTGGTCATCGACACCGGCCCGGACTTCCGCGAGCAGGCGCTGCGCAACGGTCTTACCCGCGTGGACGCGGTTTTTTACACCCACTCCCACGCCGACCACATCCTGGGCATGGACGATCTGCGCCCGCTCAGCTTCACGGCCTTTCGCGAGGGCGGCCCGATTCCGCTCTACGCCTCGCCGGAGACGGCTGCGGTGCTGGAGCACATCTTCGAGTACACCTTTTCGCCGCAGCGCCACTTATCCCAACCGCGCCCGCGTCGCAACTGCAGCCGCTGGCCGAGCGCACTCCGATTCACGGCGTCGAGTTTCTGCGCGTGCCGGTGCTGCATGGCGAGATGGAGATTGCCGGCTTTCGCTTTGGCCGCGCCGCCTATCTGACCGACGTGAGCGCCATTCCCGAATCGAGCTTTGCGCTGCTCGAAGGGCTGGACCACCTGGTTGTCTCCGCGCTGCGCCACAAGCCGCACCCCAGCCACGCCACCGTGGAGCAGGCGGTCGGCTGGGCGCGGCGCATCGGCGCGCGCCAGACCTGGCTCACGCACATCGCCCACGAACTGGGCCACGAAGAGACCAACCGCACGCTGCCTGACGGCATCCGCCTGGCCTACGACGGCCTCAGCCTGCCGGTGAATCTGGGGGCCGCGAATTGATGACCGAGGGCCATGTGATTTCTGTCTTTCATTCGGTCGCGGAGATTCCGGCCGGCTTCGGCCCCAGCGTGGCCGCCATCGGCAACTTCGACGGCGTGCATCTGGGCCACCAGGAGATTCTTTCTGCGGTGGTCGCCGAGGCGCGATGCGCTGGGCGCGCGGGCCGTGGCCATCACCTTCGACCCTCATCCGGAGCAGTTTCTGCGCCCCGCTCAGGCGCCGCGACTGCTCACGCCCATGGACGAGCGCCTGCGCCTGCTGGCTCTCACCGGCATCGACGCGGTGCTGGTGCTGCCCTTTGATGCGGCGCTGGCCACGCTGCCGGCGCGGGAGTTTGTGCGCGGCATTCTGGTGGAAGCTCTGGGCGTTCGCAGCCTGCATGAGGGCGGCAACTTCCACTTCGGCCATCGACGCCGAGGCCGGCGTGGCCGAGCTCAAGAGCTTTGGCGCGGAGTTCGGCTTTGCCGTCCACGTCCATCCGCCGGTGCCGGTCAGCGCGGGCTGGAGGTTTCCAGCTCGGCGATTCGCGAGCTGCGTGGCCGCGGGCGACATGACCCGCGCCCGCTGGATGCTGGGCCGGCCCTTCGCAGTGCGCTCCACGCAGGCCCGCGGGCGCGGCATCGGCACGCGGCTGCTGGTGCCCACGGTCAACCTGGCGGCCTACGACGGATTGCTGCCCGCCTTCGGGGTTTACGTCACGCGGCTGACGGTGGGCGGGCGCAGCTTTCAGGCGGTGACCAACGTGGGCAACCGGCCCACCTTCGGCGAGGCCTCCTTTGCCGTCGAGTCGCACATCCTGGACTTTGAGCCGATTGAACTGGACGAGCAGACGCCGATTGAGTTGGAGTTCCTGCTGCGCCTGCGCGGCGAGCATCGAGTGGCCCTCGCCCGAGGCGCTCAAGGCGCAAATCTTCAAGGATGTGGCCAAGGCGAAGCGCTACTTCCGGCTGGCGGAAACTGCCGATAACTCGCTAACTCGCGATCCCGCGAAGCGGAGCTAACTCGCTAATTATTGACACAATCCATCTTTACTTCTGACAATAAG
>CAWFZU010000093.1:0-6655 GCA_963820195.1 uncultured Acidobacteriaceae bacterium
GGCCTCGGATCGTAATACAGACTCGATCAGAGATTCCCTTGCAGGGCCAGTGTATCAGCGCGGAGGGCGGCGGCCCAATCCACCCATGCGTAGCCATCGACTCCATGCCCCATCCTTCGCGCAGTATTATCGCGGAACGGGTGGGTGACCACGACCCTCAACCAGCATTTTTCCGGCGATTCGCCCCACGCCGCGAAGCAGAGCTTTGATTGGCCAGTGGCCTTTGTCGTCGGGGAAGAAGATTTCGCCGCTGCGTCGAGCTTCAGGGCGGTAGTACCAGCGCTTGAGCAGCGCCAGATGGCCTTGGCGCAGGGTCGTGTTGATCCCGGAAGGCTCGGCCAGCGCGGCTAGAACTGCTTCCATGCGGGCTTCCAGTAGGCCGCGCGTTAGTTTGGCGGGCGCGATCGATTCGGCTTCGGGCGAGACGACTTCGGTAAGAGGGGGAATTGTCAGCGCGTCTCCAGAAGAATTTCCCTCAGGGGCTAAAGCCCCTTCTTTCTGGCTGGCATGAATGTACGGGCTAAAGCCCGCACCCTTCATCGTCTCTGCTGCGGGTGTTGGTTCAGTCTCCGCCGTGCTGATCCCTGATCCCTGATCCCTGATCCCTGTCTCTTCCGGGATCGGCTTCAATCGCCATCGGATGCGCGAAGAGCGAAGTGGAGCCCGACTGCTCGTTCTGGATTCTCATGCCGAGCGTCGAAAATCCGGCCGGGCCGCGAGCCGGCCGTTTTCATAGAGGAAGACGGCCACCTCGCCGGGATCGGCCGAGGCTTGCAGGATCGACCGCGCGAAGCTGCTGAGAGCGGGCGGACCAGCTCGGAGGCGAGCGCGCGCACGCTCTCGACGCGCTGCGACCTGCGCGTGGAGCGGCGGCGGCGGCCTCGAATTCCAGATTCGCCGAGGCCTGTGTCGCGCTGCAGTGCGCAGCGTGACCAGGCGGCTCTCGCCGCGCGTGGCCAGGAAGCTGCTCGACCGCCGCGGCTTCCTCGGCGTAGCGCTCGTCGGTGCAGCCCTGGTAGCAGGGCGCGAGGCACATCTTCATCTCCGAGTAGACGCAGCCGGGGTGGCTGGGGTTGGGGTCCAGCTCGTCGGTGCAGCGGCGCAGCAGGAAGAGCTTGAGCGCCTCGTCGGCAAAGCGCTCGGCGGCGGCGCGCGACTGGAACGGCCCGTAGGCCCAGTCGGCCTCGCGCTGGCTGGGGCGGTTGGTGACGGTGATGCGCGGATAGGGATTGCCGCCCAGGAAGCGGACAAAGGCGGGCGCGCGCAGGTGCATCCGCTCCAGGGCCTTCGCGCCGTACTCGTTCTGGAGGAGTTCGAACTGGAGGAGCAGGGATTCGAACTCCGAGCCGGTGAGCCGCCAGCGAATCTGCCGCACGCGCCCGGCCAACTGCAAGCGGCGCGGATGCTTTGCCGAGGGCTGCAAGCAGGCGTTCGAGCCGCCCGCGCAGGTTCGGCGTGCGGCCGATGTACGGCTCGGCAGTGCGCTTCCGCGCCATAGAGTGCAAAGACTGCGGGACTCGTGGGCAACTGAGCCAGCGCGGCCTTGGCGTCGGCCGGGTCGAAGGCGATGAGTTTCCAACTGCGGCCATTCTGCTCACGCTCCCGCAATGGTCATGCCGTCGATGCGCAGCGTGGGCGAGGCAACCGCGCCGCGGAACTCCAGATCGTTGCCGATGGCGGTCACGTTCATGAGCATCTCGGCCAGGTTGCCGGCGATGGTCACCTCTTCGACGGCGTGGGTCAGCTGCGCCGTTCTCGATCCACAGGCCGGTTGCGCCGCGCGAGTAGTCGCCGGTGACCACGTTGACGCCGAAGCCCATCAGGCTGGTGACGTAAAGCCCCGCCGGAACATCTCGGCGATGATCTGCTCCGGCGTCAGCGTTCCCGGCTCCAGATAGAGATTGCCGCAGCCGATGCCCGGCGTGCCGGCCAGTCCGCGCGAGGCGTTGTGCGTGGACTTCATGCCCAGCTTGCGCGCGGTGTAGGTGTTCAGCAGGTAGTTGCGCAGCACGCCCGCTTCCACCACCACCGTGCGCCGCGAGGGCAGGCCTTCGCCGTCGAAGGGAGAGCTGCCGAAGCCGCCCATGCCGGTGGGCAGCAGCATGGTGTTGTCGTCGATGATGGTCAGATTGGCCGCGGCGATCTGCTCGCCCAGCCTGCCGGCGAGAAACGACGCGCCGCGCCAGATGGCGTCGCCCGAAGCGGCCTCGAAGATCGAGCCGAGCAGCGAGCCGGCCACCTCCGGCGCAAAGACAATGGGAACGCGCTGCGTGGGAACGCGCCGCGCGCCCAGCCGTCGCAGAGTGCGCCGCGCCGCTTCTTTGCCAATCGACTCGGGCGATTCGAGGTCGGCGAGCCGGCGCGCGCCGGACCACCAGCCGTCGACGCTGCTTGCTGCCGTCCGCGTCCTCGGCCATCGGAGCCGCCGAGACTCCGGCGTAGCTGGAGCGGTAGCCGCCCACAAAGCCGCGCGAGTTGGCCAGCGCCTTGCGCCCGGTAGCCGCCTGAAAGCTGCCGCCGTCGGAGTTGGTGATGCGCGGGTCGGCCGCCAGCGCCGCCGCCTCGGCCCGCCGCGCCCACTCGATGCGCTCCGCGCCGGGCAGCGAATACACATCCTCGTCGTAAAGATGCAGGTCGCCGGGAAGCGAGCCGAATTCGCCGCTCTCCGCGCAGGCCGCAGCAGGGGTCTTCCTCAGTGACTTTGGCCAGCGCCAGCGCGCCGTCCACCAGTTGGCGGATTCCCTCCTGGGTCAGGTCGCTGGTGCTCGATGATGCCGAGCGCTTGCCCAGAAATACGCGCAGACCCAGCCCGCGCGAGCCGGAGTCCTTCAGCGTCTCCACCTGGCCCAGGCGCACATTGACGCAGAACTCGTCGCCCTCGCGAACGGCAGCCTCGGCGTCGCTGGCGCCGGCTTTCATGGCTAGCGCCACCACATCGGCGGCCAGGGATTCCAGGTCGAGTACAGTCATTTCGGGTTGAGCGGCAACTTCGGTCATAGCTTCAAGCTATCAAAGTTTGCTCATGGATGGAGCGCCTGGCCGCTCAATCACACTTCGGCCCGCTGAACGATTTGAGGCCGCAACGCCAGCAGGGCGAAACTCGTGGGGATCACCAGGAGATAGCATACAGCAGAGATCAGCATGGTCACATTGATGCCGAACGATATGCTGAACATCACACCCAATACGGAGGCTAGAACGCCGGTTGCGCCGTTAATGCCCCAAAACCACGGCGTTGGCTGAGTGTCTATCGCCGACACCAGCCGCATGCCTGTGGGAAAGGCGAAACCGAGTAAAAAGCCCAGCGGCATGATTGCCACCAGCGATATGCCGATGCGCGCTAAGCGTTCACGATCTCGTCGTTGACATGAAAAATCGGTGGCAGAACGTATTGCATGATCGCCAGATAGGCCACGACCATACAGCCCCAAACCATCAGTATTCCGCGTGTGTTCAGTTTGAGCCAATCCGATGTTATGCTGCCGAGACCAGAGGCCAGGATCAGGCTGAAGAGGCAGACGCCCAAAGAATAGATAGGATGACCCAGATACACGCTGAAATACTGCAACAGCGCAATCTCCGCTAACATGAAGCCCATTCCGATCAGAGAAAAATACAGACTACCGGCAATAACCAGGGACCGCGGACATTCGCGTGCCGCGCTCTTCAGAGGCACCAATATGGTTGCAGTTATCGCGACTATCGAGATGAACAGAATCATAATGAGCACGGCGGCGACAATCATATTACCCATGACCACGCCATATCCCGGTCCATACTTTCAGGACAGCCGCAAGGCTCCGAAAATCTAGCATGCGCAGTTGGTTGAAGAAAAACGGCCGGGAGTCTGTCGGCACGGTCAGATCGAGATAGGTAGAACCCAGTACGCGATTCAAGGCGGCAAGGTTCTGACTCTCGACGATCTGGCTCAACAGCCTGGAATCTGTCGGACGGTCCGGAGATATCAGTTCAGAAAATCCATTATCCCGCACTGCATCGTGAAGCGCGCGTAACTGTTCCGAGGTGAAAGGCGACTTGGATAGCACGAGGGTAGCGATATTGTTTGTGGTCGCTACGAACAAATGCGGGCGGGCATCCTTGACGCCTGCATCCAGCAATGTGGCCGTCGCCAGACCGATCATGCGCCCTGTCTCGTCGACGTGGTCGGGGCTGTACCAGCGGCTTACAGTGAAAAAGCCATTGTCGTTGATGGATTTCAAGAAGGCGCGCCATCCCTCCAAAGTGTAAAGGCCATTCTCGCTCAGGCTGAACGCGCCGGCTCCGGTTGCCGCCCAGGTGTCGATCATGCTCATCTGCACAAGATCGAACTTATCGTGCGTGGAGGCAAACCAGCTTCGCGCGTCGTCCACATGCAGCGTCAGATTCGGCAGAGCCTTCAGATTAGAAAAACTCGAATAGAAAGGATCGCGCATGTGCAGATCAATGAAGATAGGATTCAATTCCACGCCAGTGATATCAGTAACTCCAAACAGATGAGCCGCCAGGATGTCGCGGCCGCCGCCAACACCTATCACTGCGGAGTTATGGATGCCGGGAAGATGATAGGCCAGATTGACCAGATCGTATTGGAGGAAGGCAATGGAGTTAGTCGTGCCGTCATAGTGGAACATTCGGTGGAGCTGGCCATTCCATCGACATCCATCATAGACCTCGGGAATGCGCGTATCCGCCGGCAGCTTGGAAGAGGGCCCCCATAAGTAAGGGAAGATTAAGTGGGGGCGAGATGCTCTGATGCGGGAATAGGAATTCCACTTCTCGAAATCCGGTGATATTTTCCCGGAGAATCGATAGCATCCTTGACCAGTATCGGGATCGAAACCTACAGGCGATAACGCATTGAAAAGAGCTAGCACAACAATGCGACTACGACCGTTCGCCGGCTGCCGCCACCAGGACATTGACTTGAGACGCAGCCGGACTTCGGCTCCGGCGCTGGCGGCAAAAGCCATAGAAGAGAGGCCAGAGATGGCGCCGGCCACAATAACAACGGACGGACCGTCCAGAAGATTGAGCAAACCAAGCACCGCTATGCATCCCAGCGCCGCGCCGAGAAGGTCCACACCGTAAACCTGCCCGGTAGGGAACGGGCTGCGTGTCAGTGCCAGACTCACCACAACTCCTGCGAATACGTATGGCACGGCCATGACAGTTAACAGCAAGGTCCACGAAACCACCGTAGTGAGCGATAATGCCAGCGAAGTGATCAGGCAAAACAGCAAGATCATGGACACCGGCATGGCTAGCGCCGTTAGAAGCGCGAAATTGGACGAGGGTGACGGGCAGTTGCGCGGTCTGGAAGCGCTCACGCCAAAGATAGACCCAGACAGCGCCAACGGTCATGCCCAGCATGGCTACGCTGATTGCAAAGAATGCCAGGTAGTACCAAGCGATAACAGACAGTATGCGAGTCTGCAGTATTTGAAAGAGCAACGAGGAAAAGGAGATCAGAAAAACACCTGAGAGAAACGGAATTCTGCGCATGCCGTTCACGGATGTCATAGGGTCCGATGTCTCCTTTGGTATCACATTCTAACAAGACTTATACTCAGGTTTTCAACAAAGCCGCGGTGATTGATAAGTTAATTAAAGACTCATCGCAACCGGTAGAATATCTTCCACATCCACCCACTGGGTGGGGTAGTTGCCGGTGTAGCAGGCGGTGCAGTAGCCCGTTTGCTCTTCGCCATCGCAGCACTTCAGCAGCCCATCGAGCGACAAGTAGGCCAGCGAGTCGGCTTCGATGAAGTGGCGAATCTCTTCGACGGAGTTGTTGGCGGCGATCAGCTCGCGCTTGCTGGGCGTGTCGACGCCGTAGAAGCACGGCGAGATGGTGGGCGGGCAACTGATGCGGAGATGAACTTCCTTGGCGCCCGCGCCGCGCACCATGCGCACGATCTTGCGGCTGGTCGTTCCGCGGATGATGGAGTCGTCGATGAGGATGACGCGCTTGCCTTCGAGCAGATTGCGCACCGGGTTGAGCTTGAGGCGGACGCCGAAGTCGCGGACGCGCTGCTCGGGCTCGATGAAGGTGCGGCCCACATAGTGGTTGCGGATGAGGCCCATGCGGAAGGGAAGGCCCGCCTCTTCCGCGTAGCCCATGCGCCGCCGTCACGCCGGAGTCGGGGACGGGGACGACCACGATCGGCGGGCACGCCGGATTCGCGGGCCAGTTGGCGGCCCATCTGGTCGCGGCTCTCCTGCACCCAGCGGCCGAAGATGCGCGAGTCGGGCCGCGCGAAGTAGACGTGCTCGAAGATGCAACTCGATTGCGGAGTGCCGGTCGCGTACTGGCGGCTGGTGACGCCGTCTTCGGTGACCATGACCAGCTCGCCGGGCAGCACGTCGCGCATCGAAGTTGGCGCGCAGCAGGTCGAAGGCGCAGGTTTCGCTGGCGAAGACGATGGTGTCGGGACCGTCGGGGTTCTTGATGCGGCCCATGGAGAGCGGGCGGAAGCCGCGCGGATCGCGGGCGGCGAAGATGCGGTCGCGGGTCATCATCACGATGGAGAATGCGCCATCGATCTGGCCAAGCGAGTCGGCGATGGCGTCCACCAGCGTGCCGGCGGGCGAGTGGGCGATGAGCTGGACGATGATTTCAGAATCGGAGGTGGTTTGGAAATAAGCGCCGTCCCTC
>CAWFZU010000094.1:0-8724 GCA_963820195.1 uncultured Acidobacteriaceae bacterium
GCACGAAAAAGGTGCTTACAGGCACAAACGGAGCTCGCGAAGGCTACTTCGAGCAGGCGGCGGACGGCACGCTCTTTCTGGATGAGATCGGCGACCTGAGCCTCTTCACCCAGGTCAAGCTCCTGCGCGTCCTGCAGCAGATGGAATTCAGCCGTCTGGGCAGCACCAAGCTTATCCCCTTGCGGGCGCGCCTGGTCTTCGCCACGCACCAGGATCTCTCCAAGCTGGTGGCCGAAGGAAAATTCCGCCAGGATCTCTTCTACCGCATCAACGTGATGCGGATTGAATCGCCGGCGCTCCAGGAGCATCCGGAGGACATTCCTCGCATCGCCCGGCACTTCCTGCGCCAGTATGGGCAGATGTTCCAGAAGCCGATGGACGATATTGAGCCCGATGCGCTCTCCCTGCTACAGCATTACCAATGGCCTGGAAACGTGCGCGAGCTGGAAAACGTGATGCAGCGGGCCATCATCCTGGCGGCGGGAAAGACCGTTCGCGCGGAAGATTTGAGCATCAGCATCGACGAAGTGGAAAACGAGCTGGGCGACATCGGCGACGTTGTCGATATTGGCGATTACCATCCCGCCGGCTCCTTTGAACGCCAGCTTCGCGACTATAAGATCAAACTCGCTGTAACCGCCGTTCGAGAGAACAACGGCAATAAGACGCTGGCAGCCCGCAGCCTGTGCATCTCCCGTGCTTATTTGCATCGCTTGATCCGGCTGGCCGAGCCCGATGCGGTCTTCGAGCAGAGCCTGCACGAAGAAACAGCCTGACCTCAGCGGATCAGGCGCCTGTAGTTTTCCCGCAAACGCGCACCTTCTTCTATGCTGATCCTATGTGTGCGAGTTATATGCCGGCGGCCCGGCTATGACCAGGCCGCTGTTCTGCCGTCCGTGAATATACCAGCAGCACCAGTTGGTTTCATGGGGCTGGACTGTCGGCGGGCGAAATTAAATCCTTGTAGATGACCTTTCCATAGATAAAGACCTTTTCTTCCCAGGTTTCAATGCGCTTGAATCGTTCCTCGGAGTCGCAAAGCCCTTTCACTTCTTCTCTGCTGAATGGCTTGATGGCCGTGAATTCACCCGGAAGCAGGATGATGGGGGTAAACGGGGCGCTCCGCTCCATGTGCCGAAATTCAGGGGTGGCGGGAAGGCGCTTTTCGTCGATGACAATCTTGTTCCGGTCCGTGGTTTCGATGATGCGGGCGGGGGTGCGGCCGCGGTTCGTGGCCATCACAGTAAAACTATTCTCGAGGCTCCGGGAGGGCTCGACTGTGATCAAGATCCAGGGTCTCTCCGCATGGATGACGGCCTGAGCATTCAACAAGGCGACCTGCGCGGTGGCATTGGCGGCATCGGCGGCAGCTTCCGCGTACGCCGTTTGGCGGGTAATCTTCTTGAGCAGGGAAACAGCCATCATGATGCCCACGTATCCCAGCAGGACGAGCACCAGATTGGCGGCCCAGGAAATCTGCTCGTGCAGGCTCCAGGGCGGTGGCGCGGGAGCCGGTGGATTGGCAACCGTGATGTGCGGGGGCCGAAGATCGCGGGCGATACCTTCGTTCTCGGTTCCGAGGCTTTGCGGTACAGCGCTGGAAGAGGACGAAACCGGCGGCTTCGCGCCGGCACGGCTGCCTGTTTGGGCGGGAACCACCAGCGGCGCCTGCAAGAGGACCCATAGCACTGCAACGATCGCTAAGCCCTTGACTCCCATGGCGCAAATGTATCACACGACGCTATGGAATTCCCATGAACGGCGGAGAGCAGTGAGCCCGCAGAAGCGGCTCGCTACTCCTCCACCTCCACACCCCGCCAGAATGCCACGCAGCCCTTGATCTTGCGCGCCACGGGCTTGGGGTCCGGATAGTACCAGGCCGCGTCCGGGTTATCCTCCCCGTCGATCTGCACGTTCAGATAGTGGGCCTGACCCTTGATGGGACAGAGGGAGGTGGTGCTGCTGGGGCGAAAATACTCGCGCTTAAGACTGGATTCGGGAAAATAGACAACTCCCTCCACCGTCACCGTCTTCTCGCTTTCGGCTAGAACCTTGCCGTTCCAGATTGCTCGTGCCATGGGAATACCGGTCAATTCCGCTGCAACTCTCTATCGGCCCAAAACCTGGTTAATGAGAGTATCGGAACCACAGTAGCAGAGATTGGCCGGGAGGTCGAGTCCGATTGCGCTGTGGAAGACCTGTATGTTCCTATTTGACCTCGGCAATCGCGTCGATGTGAACGCTCTTTTTATTCGCATCGGCAGTTGCGGTAACGGTTACATGGTCTCCGTAGAAATCCTTCACCGCGTCGGGGTTGTCGATTGTCCAAACTTCCTTCTTGGCCTCATCCACAAACACCGGGCTCATGCCGCCCTTGATGCACTTCTTCACGCAGGCCGGGTTGTCGCCGAGGTGCTTGGCGCCGCACATCGAATCGGAGATCCAGCCGTTGATCTTGGTTGATTCAGTCGCGCTGGCCGCAATCGCGGTCAGGCAAAAAGCAGCTACCAGCAGGGAAAGAACACGCTTCATCGAAAACCTCCAGGGGAATGGGAGTCTCGTACAATTTCCATCATGCACCCGCGGCCTGCATTCGGCAAGAGAATTCCGGCTCACGGCTTTGGCGGATAAGAATACTGCCCGTGCGCCTCTTGCCGGGCAGGCAGGCTGTTGCGCCGGGCTTCCACGTTCTTGAGCACCGCTTCGTAACGCTGCGCGCCAGCGGAAAAACGGTTCACCAGCTCCGCGGTCTTGGTCAGAAAGTACGGATTTTTCTCCCGGATTGCCTCCAGAATGGGGGCAAACTTGGCCAAAAGGAAAAATCCCTCGGCATTGCAATCGACAAACAACTCCGCCGAGACAGCACCGTGCAGCACCATCGCCGCCGCCATCTCCCAGTAAGTGAGCACCTGACGCAGCCAGGCGTTGTGCGGGTCGGCGGGGTTATCGGCCACGGCAAAGAACTCCTCCGCCGTCGCCGGCCAGAACTCGCCGGTCATCCACGCGCGCGCCTGGCGCATCACCGCCTCGGTGCGCAATTCATAGAGCCTGAGAATGATTTCGGCATCGGCCGGTGTTGCCAGCATTCGTTCCATAAGTGAGTATCTCCGCTCACCCATAGTAACGGATGCAGCCGGAGTGCGCTGCTCTCCTGCCGCTGCGCCTTTCCGTCAGTGAGCAGCGGCGCCGGTATTCCTCAGCGCATTGATCACAAAACGCACATTGGCAGGGTTCTCGCCGATCCGCCGAACCGTATAGGGCCACCAATCGGTTCCAAAGGGGAGATAAAGCCGCAGACGATAGCCCTCCGCTGTCAATATCTGCTGACGCGGCGCTCCGACTCCGAGCAGCATCTCGAATTCATACTCGTCCTTCGACCGCTGGTTCCGCTCCGCTAACTCAATGATCGCCAAAATCATCTGGTCATCGTGGGTTGCGAAGATCGGATAAACACCGCGAGCTTTGGCCTCTGCCGAAAGTAATACGGCGGCTTGGCGAAGAAACTCCCGATTGATCTCCGTCCGGCTCGTCCAGGCGTGGTCACGGCTCTCGGCAAAGGCTCCCTTCACCAGCCGTATCGCAGCAGCGCCGCTCTCCACCAGACCGCGAATATCCTGCCCGCTACGGTGCAGATACGCCTGTATCGTGATGCCGGTCGGATAGCCGGCCTCAGCCATGCGCGCCCGAAGGTCAAGAGTCTTCTGCACAACCGAAAAGTCTTCCATGTCCAGCATTGCCAGCCTGCGCCGTCCGGCTGCCGGCTGTGCGGCAATCAGCTTGCCAAGCCGCAACGCGTTTGCTTCACCCAGTGCGTCGGAGTGGGCATAGCCGATCTGCGTCGGATCAATCGAGATATGCACATCTAGATTCGATTGGCCCAACTGCTCAATCGCTGCTGTGAGTTGCACTACATTCTCTTCGATGGCCGCTGGAGACTCTACATACTCGCCCAGATAATAGAGCGATGTCATGATGGTCCTGCCGTTCAACTCAGTCGATCTACCCACCGCCGCTGCAGAAGAATCGCCGCCGACAAAGCGCCCTGCAATGCCCCGCATCCGGCGGTTACCCTGCATCAACCTGGTGATAGACTTCGAGCGGGCAAGGCGGATCATCGTACTCTGCCAAAGCGCCATCGGTACCTCCAAATATAGGATAATAAGCAACTCCGTGCTACGCCTGCTGCAACACCTTCCTACCGCTCTTCTTCGCGGCCTTCTTTGTAACTGGCTTAAATGCGGACTTAGCAGCGGCTTTCTCCACCACCGGCCCATGCGTCTCGGCCGTGGGCAGCGGCGGCGCGTCGCCAATGCGCTTCGAGTAGCTGCACGACCACGGCGCTCTCCGCCGGCGCAGCGCCCTTCCCGCGCTCTTGGCAGCCCGCTTCTTCGGCGCAACCTCTTCCTCGGCCGCCTTCTTCTTGTTCGGGCATTCCAGGTAGATGCCCGACCGCAGCGTCTTCTCCACCAGGTACGGGCTGCCGCACTCCGGGCACTTCTTCGGCCACCGGCTTGTAATTCGAGGTAAAGTCGCACTTCGGATAGTTCGTGCAGCCCCAGAAGATATTGCCCCTGCGCGCCTTGCGCTCGGCCAGTGTCGCCCATGCCGCACTTGGGGCACTTCAAGCCTTCAATCAAGTTCTGCTTCACGTACTTGCACTTGGGATATCCGGAGCAGGAGACAAACTCCCCATAACTTCCCTGGCGCAGCACCAGCGGCTTGCCGCACTGCGGGCAGTCTTCGCCCGTGGGCTGCGGCGCGGCCTGCTTCTGCTGCTGCTTCTGAGCTCAGCTTGCGGAAGGTCTTGCAGGGCGGATCCTCGTTGAACCCAGGGCACGACATGAACATCCCGAACGGCCCGCGCCGCAGCACCATCACCCGCCCGCAGTTATCGCAATACTCTTCCTGCTCGCCTGCCTCCTGCGCTTCCGGCGTATTCATGTCCGGCTTGCCCGCAGTGTTTTCCTTGGTGAACGTGCAGCTCGACTTGTCCTTCTTGTTATAGGCCGAACAGGCAAAGAAGCTGCCGAACTTGCCCCACTTCAACACCAGCGGCGACCCGCACAGATCGCACTTTTCGTCCGTCTTCTTCTCCATGCGCTTGATGTCTTCCATCTTCTTGCCGGCGTCCTTGAGCTCGTCCGCAAAGTAGTCGTAGAAGCCGTTCAGCAGGTCGGTCCACTTCTCGTGTGCCCTCTTCGATCTCGTCCAGCTCCTCTTCCAGCTTGGCCGTGTACGCGATATCGAAGATGTACGGAAAATTCTTCACCAGCAGATCGCAGACCACCATCCCGATCTCGGTGGGATAAAACCGCCCGCTGATCTTGGTCACATACTCGCGATCCTGAATGGTGTTGATGATCGACGCATAAGTCGAAGGCCGCCCGATGCCCCGCTCTTCCAGCTCCTTCACCAGCGAAGCTTCGTTGTAGCGCGGAGGCGGCTGCGGTGAAGTGCTGCTCGGTCCAGCAGCTTTTCCAGCTCCAGCGTCTTCACGTCGTCCAGATTGGGCAGCTTGTTGCTTGCCTCGTCGTCCTCGTCTTCTTTCTTATCTTCCAGGACCTCGTAAACCTTCAGGAATCCATCAAAGCGCACCACCGACCCGCTCAGCCGGAAATCATAGGTCTTGCCGGTTTTCGCGCTCACCGCGGCAATCTTCGCCGTAGTCACATCAAAGACAGCCGGAGTCATCTGCGAAGCCACAAAGCGCTGCCAGATGAGCCGGTAGAGCTTCAGTTGCTCTTCGGTCAGATAGCGCGCGATCGAATCCGGCGTGCGCGCGGCATCGGTGGGCCGGATCGCTTCATGCGCGTCTTGCGCGTCCTTTTTGCCCTTGTAGACATTGTGCGAAGCGGGCAGGTACTGCGCTCCCAACTGCGCGCCGATCCAGGCCCGCGCCCCTTCAATCGCCTCCGGCGCCACGCGCGGCGAGTCGGTTCTCATGTAAGTGATGAGGCCGGTTATGCCCTCGGCGCCCACGTCGATGCCCTCATAGAGCCGCTGCGCTACGCCCATGGTGCGGCGCACGTTGAAGCCCAGCTTGCTGGCCGCGTCGCGCTGCAACTGGCTGGTGATAAACGGCGCCAGCGGCCTGCGCTGCTGCTCGCGCGACTGCACCGAGACCAGCGACCATTGCGCCTTGTCGAGCGCCGCGATCACCGCGTCCATCGACTTCCGGTCGGGCAGCGCGTTGGCGATGAACTGTTCCTTGCCGTCCTTGTCCTGTCCGTTGGTCACCCGCGCCGGTTCGCCGTCGATGCCCACAAAGCGCGCCTTGAGCTCTGGTCTCCGGCTGCTTCTCCGGATGCAGAATCGCGTCCAATGTCCAGTATTCGACCGGCCCGAAGGCCCCAATCTCCCGCTCCCGCTCGACGATCAGCCGCACGGCAACCGTCTGCACGCGGCCGGCCGAGAGGCCCCGCCGCACTTTGTCCCACAGCAGCGGCGAAATCTGATAGCCCACCAGGCGGTCCAGAACGCGCCGGGTCTGCTGCGCGTCCACAAGATTCTGGTCCAGGTCGCGAGCGTGCTGGAAGGCCTCCTGCACGGCCTTCTTGGTGATCTCGTTGAAGGTCACGCGGCGAATCTTTTTCCGCTCTTTGGCGGATGTCCCCAACTGCAGCGCCAGGTGGTAAGCAATCGCCTCGCCCTCGCGGTCCGGGTCAGGCGCCAGAAAGATCTCGTCCGCCTTGGCCGCCGCCTTCTTCAACTGCGCCACCACCTTTTCCTTGCCCGGAGACACGATCAGCGTCGGCTCGAAGGTCCGCTTCTCCAGCTCCACGCCAATATCGTTCTTGGGCAGGTCCATGATGTGACCCACCGACGCCAGAACCTCGAAGCCCGCGCCAAGATATTTCTCGATCGTCTTCGCCTTGGCGGGCGACTCGACGATCACCAGTGATTTGCTCATTGCCATCCTTGTATACCAAGACCACTCTAACCTGTCCGGCCAGTTGGACTCGAAAACGGGGCCTTGCGCTTATCCCGGACAGTGCAAATTCCGCCCACGCGCAGGGCCGTTTTCAATCTGCGGGAAACACTACCCGCAAAAGTTGCACACTACCACGGAACACCGCTTCCGTTTCCACTCGGAGCGGTACTTCTTCGCCTTTTGTTCTCTTGGAGTGCGGCGTGCGGAATGGCTCTTCCGTAGGTAAGAAACTCCGTTGCAGACTCGGCAAATAAAGTTGAATTATTTGTTCATAGAGGTTGCAGATTCCAAATATCCGGCAGCCGAAGCGCCCATGTCTGAATTTCTGCGATCTACAGATCAATGCGTCCAACCCGCAGCCTGTTCACTGATCCCTATCCTTCACATTGTTCTTACATAATTCTTCCCCGGCAACTGCCGGATCCGGCCCGTAATCTCCAGCTCGAAGAGCGCCGTAAACACCTCGGAAGAGGTCAGTTGCGTCTCCAGCAACTCCAGAATCTCGTCGATCTGCAGGCTCTCGTCGGCGCGCAGAACCTCCAGCACCATCGCCTCCTCGGGCCGCAGAACCGGGTCAGGTAATAGGGATGCGGTGGTGGCGGATTTGGATTCAGGCGGCGCCTCGGCCTCCAGCTCCAGCCGCACCTGCGAAGGCAGATCCTCCCACACGTCCTCCCAGGTGGCCACCAGCTTGGCGCCCTGCTTAATCAGCGTGTTGGGCGTCCACGAGCCCTTGCTGGTCACGTTGCCCGGCACCGCATACAGGTCGCGGTTCTGCTCGGCGGCGCAGCGCGCGGTCACCCGCGTGCCGGAGTTCTCCGCCGCCTCCACCACCAGCACGGCCACGCTCAGCCCGCTCAGAATCCGGTTGCGCCGGGGAAAGTTCTGCGGCGCGGGAAACGTCCCCATCGGCATCTCGCTCACAATCGCCCCGCCGGTGGCCAGAATCTCCTCGGCCAGCTTCTTGTTTTCTTTGGGATAGACCACGTCGATGCCCGTGCCCCAGACGGCCACGGTGGGCATGCGCGCCGCCAGCGCCCCTCTGTGCGCGCAGGAGTCGATGCCCCGCGCCATGCCGCAGATGATCAGCAGCCGCCGCACCGCCAGATCCCGCGCCAGCATCTCCGCCATCCCCGTACCATACGGCGACGGGTGGCGCGTTCCCACGATGGCAATCGCCGGCCGGCTCAGCAGCTTGGCCGCCCCGCGCACCCACAGCACCGGCGGCGGGTCGTAGATCTCTTTGAGCCGCTCGGGATACTCCGGGCAGCCGTAGGTCACCAGCGTCGCACCTTGCGCAGCTACCCGCGCCCACTCCTCCTCGGCCGCCTGGCGCGCCTTGCCGTCGAAGATGAATTGCGCCGCTTCGGCGGGGAAGCGCAGGCCTTCGAGGGCTGTCAAAGGCAGCTCGAAGATCTGGCTAGGCGCCTGCAACTGCTTCACCGCATCGAGAATCCGCTTCGGACCCAGCCCCGGCGCCAGCACCAGAGCCAGCCACGCCAGCCGGTCTTCATCCAATTGAGGCGCGGAGGGCAGATTCACGGTTTGGGGCATCGTCGTCATGGGAAAACCACTGTCCGAGAATTGTATAGATAAATTTCCTCACGGGAAACCCAATCCTGTACAGATGGGTAATTTAGCGTACATTATTCCGCTTGATTAGAAGGAGTCAAGCCGGAAGTATTGGCGCTGCTGATACGCACCGTCATCCTTCGTCCCAGGGTTGGTACTCTATGAGACAGTGACTCTGGCCCCGCAATCCCGTCTGCGCATCGCCGCCATCGGCTTCCTCA
>CAWFZU010000095.1:0-3199 GCA_963820195.1 uncultured Acidobacteriaceae bacterium
GGCCACTCCGGCCAGGTGATGCTGGTCAGCCGCGCCCGCTCCACCGTGCATCTGCCCATCAACTCCGACGGCTACCTGGAGAGCCTGCGCGCGAGTGGGCGATGAGTGGCTGCTGAATCTGAAGTACTTCAGCGGCGGCAGCAGAATTCTGGGCCAGGTGGAGTCGAGTTGTCCGCCGCTCTTCGATTTTCTTTCGCAGCGGGAGGTGCTGGTGACCGCGTGCACTCCGCTGGGCGCGGGCAAGCTGGTGGCGATGGCCACCGAAGGCCGCCGCCTTTGGGAGGCGGAGACGCCGGATACGACGATGTGGCCGCTGGTGGTTCGGTCGCCGGATGGCTCGCGGCTGGCGCGGGAGGCTCTGGCGATCAGCCACCCGGTCAGCGCCGGCGCGTCAACTATCATCCAGAGCGAGATCAAAGGGCAATGGTCGAGGTTCTGGATGCGGCGGACGGCAAGGTGGCTCTGGAGACAGCGGCCAGCCCGGTTCTGGATGGAGGCGGAAATGTGGCGATTTCGCCCTCAGGGCGGCGCGTGGCCGTGCTTGCGGGCGGCGGCATTCAGGTCTTTGAACTGCCTCCTCCTCCTCCGCTTTCCGATCCAGCGATCATCGCCCCCGCCGCTCGCATGCCGGGCCGCTGAGCGGGAATAAGTCTGCGTCCGTCTGCAAACCGTGTAAACTGAAGTGCGGGAGAGTATTCTTGTCTACCGATCTTGTACGCTACGCGGCGGCCGCGGTTTCCGATGTCGGCAGCAAACGCGCTTCCAATGAAGATGCATTCGGGCTTTCCGCCGAGTACGGAGTCTATGTTGTTTGTGACGGCATGGGCGGCGCCGCGGCTGGCGAGATCGCCAGCTCCATGGCTGTTGACGAGGTGCTGCGCCGGCTCAGTGCCCGCGCCGAGACGGGTGCCGCGCCGCTCGAAGATGTGATCGACGAGGCCATCCGCGCCGCCAACGAGGCCATCCATTCCCGCGCCCTGAATGATCTCCAGCTCAGCGGCATGGGAACCACGCTGGTGGGCCTGGTGACCGAAGGACGGCGCGTGCTGGTCTTCAACGTCGGCGACAGCCGCTGTTACCTGATGAGTACTCTGGGCCCGGAGCCGGGCAGCCCGGAGCAAAGTGGAGAAGAGCCGAGCACTCCCGGCCAGAGAAAATTGGCGCAGATCAGCCTGGATCACTCGCTGGTGGAGGAGCAGGTGCGGATGGGCCGCATGACCCACGAAGAGGCGCTGCACTCCAACTACCGCAACGTGATTACCCGCGCGCTGGGCACCCAGCCAGTGGTCGAGCCGGATATCTTCGAGCTGGAAGCCGCGCCCGGCGACATTTTCCTGCTCTGCTCGGACGGGCTGACAGGCGAAGTCAGCGACGAGCAGATTGAATCGATGCTGGCGGCCGACCTGCCTCTCGAAGAACACTGCGTCCGGCTGGTGGACGCCGCCAACCAGGCTGGCGGCCACGACAACATCACCTGTTTGCTGGTCCGCGTCGAGGGGTAAGTCCTACTCGATACCATAAGCTGCTGCAACAAGTTCACCCGCCGCATCAATCATGCCTCTTGACCTTTTGAAAGAGCAGCAGCAGCGGGATGCAGGCGAGCGCGAGAACGGCGATCAGGCGAAAGTTATCGGCGTACGCCATCAGGGCGGATTGCTGCTGCACGCTGCGGTAAATCATGCCGAGAGCCTTATGATGCGCGGTGACCATGTCCGCGCCCTGGGAAAAGAGCCGGGCTTGCAGGCCGCGCGCCAGCCCGCTTGCCAGAGGAGATCCGGCGTCCGCCGCCAGCGTATTCTGGTGAATCTGCGAGCCGCGCACCAGCATAGTCGTCACCGCGGCAATGCCGACAGAGCCGCCGATGTTGCGCATCAGGTTGTAGATGCCGGTGGCATTGCCCATCTCCTGCTTGCGCAGGCGGCTCAGCGTCACGGTGGTCAGCGGAACGAAGACGAAACCCATCGCGAAGCCGTTGAGAATGTTGGGGACGACGACCGAGGACATTCCGATCTCCAGGCTGATGTTGCCCAGCATCCAGGTGGATGCGCCGAGCAGCGCAAAGCCGAAGGCCATCAGCAGGCGGGCGTCGATTTTGCGGACCAGCAGGCCCACCATTACCATCGAAGCCATGGCGCCCAGGCCGCGGGGGCTGACCGAGAGGCCGCTTTGCAGCGCCGAATAGCCCATCAGCGTTTGCAGAAAGAGCGGCAGCATCGCCGTGGCGGCATAGAGAACGAAGCCGTAGGTGCCGGTAATCAGCGTTCCCACGGTAAAGTTGCGGTCGCGGAAGATGCGCAACTGCACGATCGGATCGCGGTCCGTCATTTCGCGGACGATGAAGGCGACCAGCGCCAGCGTGGAGACGGCAGCCGTCCAGCAAATCCACGGAGCAGCGAACCAGTCCGCCTCCTGGCCTTTGTCCAGCACTAACTGCAACGTCCCCAGCCAGAGCGCCATCAGGCCAAAGCCGAGATAATCGATCGCTCCGTGAAAGGCCTTGCGCAGGTAGGGCGGGTCTTCGACGTAGAGGTTGACCATGATGAGGGCCAGGATGCCAATGGGAAGATTGATGTAGAAGATCCAGCGCCAGGAGTAGCTGTCGGTGATCCATCCGCCGAGGGTGGGGCCGATGATGGGGGCGACGATGACGCCAACGCCATAGGCGGCCATCGCGGTGCCGTGCTGGCGGGGCGGAAAGCTCTCCAGCAGGATGGACTGCGCCAGGGGCTGCATTCCGCCGCCGCCGATGCCTTGCAGAATCCGCGCCACAATCAGCATGGGCATGGTCAGCGCCACGCCGCAGAGCAGCGAGGCCAGCGTGAACAGCAGAATGGAAAACAGCAGCAGGCGCTTGCGGCCGATGCGGCGCGCGATCCATCCGGCGGCGGGCAGCATGATGGCATTCGCGACCAGATAGCTGGTGAGGACCCAGGTGGATTCGTCCGTCGAAGCGGACAGGCTGCCGGCGATGTGCGGCAGCGCGACGTTGGCCACCGAGGAGTCCAGCACCACCATGAAGGTGGCCAGCATCACCGACGCGGCGATCATCCACGGATTCGCCTTGGGCTTCCAGGCCTGTTCTTCGGCCTCGGTAAGTCGATGTGTTTGGCCGGCGGCGCTCATCAGGCTCTCCGATCCGGCCGGTCACGATGCAGCGCTGGAAGCGGCGGGCGGCGGGCTTTCAGTTGAACTGTCCGCA
>CAWFZU010000096.1:0-7307 GCA_963820195.1 uncultured Acidobacteriaceae bacterium
TGCTTAATGCCGCGCCGCCGCCGCGGTTTATGGCAGCGCCACAAGCTGGCAGGAGATTCACGGCGTGCAGATGCGCGGAGCCGTCAGCATGATCACCGAGCCGAAGCGCCGTTTCGCGCTCATCAAAGCCTACTGCGAACGATTCCAGCTGGGAACCGTTTTTCGCTTGGCCATTCGCCGGAGCACGTTGTTTGTCTTACAGCCGGAATTCTTCCGCTTCATCGACAATTCGCGTGGCTTCGGCAGAAACGTTGAACTCGCCCGACCGGCACAAGGCTGGACTCTTACACCGCCAAAGGCTTGAAGCCTTCTCCGGAAGCGATTGCCCGCGAAGCCTGCCTGGCAGGTTCGCTCCCTGGTAATTCATTTATTTTTCAATGAGTCTTCATCAATTCCTGACGCCCCTGCGCTTATAAATGTGCTGTGGGGCACTCTGTGGAGAATCTGGTCAGAATGAGTCTTGACAGGGTGAACAAAGAAGTTCATTATCTTCCCCAATTGGCCTACCGGCCGGTGATTTTCAAACGAGGAATCCGTACAACGGATTTCCTTCACCGGCATCCGGCTTTTCTTGACCTCGTTCCCTGGACTTACCTCACCCAGCGTTGATTGGCAGGTACCTATGGTGGTCAAGACACAAAGCAAAGGTCGCGGCGTCACCGGACTTCATGTGGGCGTCAACAATGTCCGGCGCTATTTTCCCAAGCAGATTTCGAGCATCGAGTTGCAGTTGGACCATCTCCGGATTCAGTGTGGCCTGAAACCTGATTTCTGGCAGGGAGAGCCGGAGATCTTCGATCCCCGGCTGTGTGCATGGCTGGAATCCAGACATTTGCATGCAAAACCTAATCGGGCTTCCGTCCCCCTGGCGATGATTCCAGAGGGAAATAACTCCTTCCGACTGCAACCGGTCCGACTGAATGGGCAAGTCCAAGCCAAGATGCGCCCCGCAGTTATGGCCTGAGGTCGAAGCGTACGCCCATGCCTCGCGGCAGCCGCGCCGGGTCATAGAAGCTGCGCGGTTGAGGGCGGGGCGTTGTGTGCCTCCGCGCACCTTCAGCCGTTTTTCTATTCTCTGTTCCCTGTTCCCTATTCCCTGTCTGTTGATAGACTCAAAGTGCAATGACCAGCACAGAACTGCAAAACGACATTGAGCGCCACTTCGCCGCCGGCCCCAGCGCCATCGAAGATCAGACCGCTATGGAGGTTTTTCTCCGGTTCAGAGCGGCTCTGGAGAGCGGCGAGGTGCGCGCCGCTTCGCCCGACGCCGCCTCGCCCACCGGCTGGCGCGTTAACGCCTGGGTCAAGCGGGGCATTCTGCTGGGCTTTCGCCTGGGCGTGCTGCAGGAGTTTCCCGCCGCGGGCTTCTCCTTCGTGGACAAGAGCACATTTCCGGTGCGCCAATTTGGCTCGGGCGACGGCGTGCGCGTGGTTCCCGGCGGCTCCGCGGTGCGCTCCGGAGCTTACGTGGCCCGCAGCGTGGTTTGCATGCCGCCCATGTACATCAACGCCGGGGCCTGGGTGGACGAGGGCACGATGATCGATTCGCACGCCCTGGTCGGCTCCTGCGCCCAGATAGGCAAGCGCGTCCATCTCAGCGCCGCCGCGCAGATCGGCGGTGTGCTGGAGCCGGTCAACGCCAGCCCGGTCATCATCGAGGACGACGTGCTGGTGGGCGGCAACAGCGGCGTTTACGAGGGCTGCCATCGTGCGCAAAGGCGCAGTGCTGGCCGCCGGAACCATCCTCACGCGCGGAACCCCGGTCTTCGATCTGGTTAACGGTGAAATCCTGCGCGCCCAGGGCGAGATGCCGCTCATCATTCCCGAAAATGCGGTGGTGGTCCCCGGCTCCCGCGCCATCGCTCCCGGCAAGGGCCACGCCTTGAGCCAGGAGTGGGGCCTCAGCCTCTACGCCCCGGTGATCGTCAAGTATCGCGACGACAAGACCGACCTGAGCACCACGCTCGAAGACCTGCTGCGCTAGGGCATTTCTTTCTTCACGTCTTGAGGTTCCAACAATCAATAAGGGCTTCGATCAGATCAACTCCGATCAAAGCCCCTTTTGCTCGCTTGTTCTTACCTGGCCTTAGGTCCAGCCGCGCGGATCGCCTCCGAGGCGTCGAACTGCTTGAAGTTCGCCTCGAAGCGCGCCGCCAGATCGGCCGCCGTCTTGTCGTAGGCTTCCTTGTCGGCCCACGCATTGTGCGGGTTCAGAATCTCCGCCGGTACCTCCGGGCAGCTCACCGGAATGCTCAGTCCGAAGGCCGGCTCGGTGACAAACTCCACCTTCTCCAGCCGCCCGTCCAGCGCCGCGTTGACCAGCGCGCGCGTGATCTTCAGGCTCATGCGCTTGCCCACGCCGAACTTGCCCCCGCTCCAGCCGGTATTCACCAGCCAGCACGATGCCTCGTGCTGCGTCAGCCGCTTGCCCAGCATCTCCGCATATACCCGCGGCGCCAGCGGCAGAAATGGCGCGCCAAAGCAAGCCGAGAACTCCGGCTGTGGGTCCTTGACGCCTGTCTCAGTCCCCGCCAGCTTCGCCGTGTACCCCGACAAAAAGTGGTACATCGCCTGATCCGGCGTCAGCCGCGAAATCGGAGGCAGCACGCCAAATGCATCCGCCGCAAGGAACATCACATTCTTCGGATGCCCGCCTACTCCCGGAATCACCGCGTTCTCAATAAAGTCCACCGGATAAGCCGCGCGCGTATTCTCCGTCAGATGAATGTCGAAATAATCCGGCTTGCGCGCCGCATCCAGAATCACATTCTCCAGCACCGACCCAAAGCGAATCGCGCGGAAGATCTGCGGCTCGAACTCCTCTGTCAGATTGACGCACTTGGCGTAGCAGCCGCCCTCAAAATTGAAGATGCCTGTCGGCCCCCAGCCGTGCTCGTCGTCGCCGATCAGCCGCCGCGCCGGGTCAGCCGAGAGCGTCGTCTTGCCCGTCCCCGATAGCCCGAAAAACAGCGCCGTCACCCCATCCGCGCCCACATTCGCCGAGCAATGCATGGGCAGTACATCCTTGTCCGGGACGAGGAAATTCATCACGCCGAAGATCGACTTCTTGATCTCGCCGGCGTATTTCGTGCCGCCGATCAGAACAATCCTGCGCGTAAAATCCACCAGAATGAAGGCGCTCGTCCCGGTCCCATCCCGCTCCGGCACGCCCTGAAACTCCGGCGCGGCCACTACGGTAAACTCCGGCACATGCGTCGCCAGAGCCGCGGCCTCGGGCCGGACAAAGAGATCGCGCACAAAGAGCGCGTGCCAGGCATATTCGCTGATTACCCGGATCGGCAACTGGTACGCCGCATCCGCCCCGCAATACAAGTCCTGCACAAACAGCTCGCGCTCCTTCAGGTGCTCCACTACCCGCCCCAGCAGCGCCGTAAACTTCTCCGGCGAAAACGGCTTGTTCACCTTGCCCCAGTCGACAACATTGTGCGTCACCGCGTCGTCCACGGTGAACTTGTCCTTGGGACTGCGCCCGGTGCGTGCCCCGGTCACGGCCACCAGCGCGCCATTGGCCGCCAGTTGCCCTTCGCCGCGCTTCAGCGACGTTTCCACCAGCTCCGCTGCACACAGGTTGGCATGCACCCGCGGTCCCGCCGCCAGCGCCTTGACAGACTCCACCACAGACTCCACCACAGACTCCAACACAGAAACTTCCGCCATCGAGAGAACTCCTTCCGCCCCAGAAAAATTTAGAAATGATTCTTGTACCATTGTGCCATCCGGACCGCATAGTGGGAAAGGGGCTGCGCAGGGACCAGGGATCAGGGAGACTGGTGACCGCCCCTCGGCCGCCCGCATCATATCGAGCGACGACACTCCAAACCGCTCACTCATCAAGGGGTTGCAGGCCTGCATCTCGACAGCGGAAAATCTGTGGATTCCATCCAAGGGACGCGTATCTCAGAACTCGATCCTGGCCTGAAATGCGATCATGCGCGGCGAACTGTCTCCACCCAGACCAACACCAAGCAACCCCGTCGGCGGCGAGATGGTGCTTTCGAGCGTGCCGAATTTTGCCGGAATATAGACACCGGGCACTCCGGCTTCCACATTGCTCGGCAATGCAAAGTTCGGATGGTTGAAGGCATTGAAAAACTGCGTGTCGAAGCGCAGGCTCACTGCTTTTGTGATTGGAAACTTCTTCGACAAATAAATCTCCGAGTAGGTAAAGTGCGGTCCGCGCACCGTATTGCGGCCCGAATCCCCGAATTGGCAATTGGAAACGGAATCGCCGCCGGTGCAAGCGCCCGTTGTCGGATCGACGACCGAGACAAAGGCATCTGGATTCAGCCACTGCCTGGTTCCCGCCACGGTGACGCCGGAGTACGGAGTCTTCCGGTAAAGCGGCACGCCGGGAACACTGCGCGCAAACTGCGGCTCCGCTGTTTTGAAAGATGCCGTTGCCGTTCGCCGTATAAGGCTGACTGAGCACGGTGAACGGAAGCCCGCTATGAAAAAATGCCGTTTCGGAAAACGACCACCCGCTGAAAACGTCCGAAGAGGCGCATGGGAAGACGAGAAAGGAATCTGGTAAATCCCGAAGGCCGAGATGTTATGGCGCACATCATAGTCGCAATCCCCATATTGGCGGCTAAGTTCGCCCGGCAGCGGCGATAGAATTCCCTGGCTGGAAAATGAAAGCAGTCCTCCATTCGATACCTCATCCAGGCAATGACTGAAGGTATAGTTTCCCCGCAAGGTAAGACCGCCGATCTGCTCTGTGATCCCAGCCTGCAATCCGGAATAACTGCTATTCGCGTTGGTTTGAAACTCATTGACGCTGCCGAATCTCTGATCGAGCGGCTTCTGATAGGGATAGGGAGCAAAGCATCCGTCGCAGACCGTTTGGTACCCGTTCAACTCCACTTGAAACGGCTCATGCACGCCGCGCGTTCCCACGTAATCCACCCGCACCGCGCCATGCGTCGCCCGCCTGCTGTTCGATCCCGAAGTTATATTGGTAGTAATAGGGCGTCTTCAGCGTGCCGCTGGGAAACGTGTTCATGCTCACGGCCAAGTGGGCATGTGGGCGCGCCCGCGGCAATGCCGGCGCAGGGCGCACCACCCGCGGCTAAAGACAGACTGAAAGCTCTGCTCGGCATCGGCAGTTGCATCGACCGCGCTGCCGGTCACGCTCGGAGCTAATCCCTACGCCGCCCACCTGGCCGCCGATGCCGCCGACAAAGGTTGGTGAGTAAGGTGCATTGGTGGCGGCAAGGTCGGCAACCTGCGCGGGAATGATGTCGTTGAAGACACCGAATCCGGCGTGCAGCACGGTCCCCGGAGTAATCTGGTAGGCCGCCGAGACGCGAGGCTGCCAGACTAACAGCGGCGTCGCCGGAAAAAGGCCGCGAACCCCGGTTTGGATCGCTTGATCGAGAGGCTGGGCGATGTCGTGGGAGAGATCAAGAAACGACCCGGCCGGTCGCGCAAACAACTTCTGCTGGTTCACCGGATTGGTATTCCTGGTTGTCCGCAATCCCGCGGTCAGCGTGATGCGCGCCGCCGGCTTGTACGTATCCATCGTATAGAGATCGAGATTGCCCGCCGCCACGCGCTCCTTCTGAGAAACGGGAAAGGTCTGGCTTGCCGTGTAAGCCGCGCCATAAGTGAATTGGGCAAGATCGTTGTAAACGACCGTAGGAACAATTCCTTCACCCAAATCGTAGTCGCTTACGTCGATGCGCCGCGTATTGACGCCTAACTTATAAGTGTTTCTGCCTCGCGTCCATATCAGGTTGTCGTTGATCTGCCACTGCGTCACCTTACGTCCCTGAGGATAGGTATTGTCATTGCCTCCGATGGTGGTAAAAGGCGCGTTGTTAGTGCCTGCCGTCAATACAATGGGGAAGGTTTGCCGAACCTGGGCAAAGTTGTTGGGTTCGAAGATGCTGGAATACCAACTTACCCCGGGATTCAGCTGATTGACGAGACTAGGACTAAACAGATGCGTGTAGCCTGCAACCAATGTGTACTGCGGCTGAGGGGAGTAGGAGTTGAAGATTGAGTTAATAGGATCGGTATAGGCGGCCTGCAGGCCCGTGTCTTGTTGATAGCGAACCCAGACGCTGTTGTTCTTATCAATGGTGTGATCGATCTTGATGACTACAAGATTCTCGCTGTCGCTGTTAGTGAGAGATTCCTGGCGCTGATTCGCGCAGCCGCTTCCGTTAAATTGATTGCCGCTCGACTGAGTGCCAGGAAGCATCGCACCGCTTGCGTCCAATGGGCAGGTACTAACTGGAACCGGAGTTCCGGCAGTATTGTTATAGAGCTTGAAGATCGACTGATAGAACGCAATCTCATTCGGCTGTGCAGGCAGCATGGTTCCGGTAGTCGGGTCCGTCCCTCCCTGTGCCAGTTGGCCCAGCACGTATTGTTGATAGGCGGGCGAGGGGACGACGGCCTGCGAAACCAGCGGCAGGGCAATACGAACGCCTTCATAGTGGGCAAAGAAAAAGAGCTTGTCTTTGCGGATGGGTCCGCCCACGCTGACGCCGAATTCATTGACCGTGGAGCGGGGTTTTCTGGCGATGCTGCCGGGCGTGTCGTTGGCGTGAAGAAAATAGTCCTCCGCATTCAACAACGACCCGTTCCATATTTCATAAAAGTCGCCATGAAACTTATTCGTTCCGGATTTGGTGAAGTAATTCACCTGCGACGCGCCATATCTTCCCTGATCGACGGAGTAAGAGTTCGTGTTGACTGTCGCCTCCTCAACCGCATCCAGACCAATCACAAGGTTCGTCGATAGCCCGATATTCAATCCCAGCCACGGATCGTTGCTGTCGTATCCGTCCAATATGTAGCCGTTCGAGGTTGCGGGAAGGCCGTTGAAGTCGACGTTTCCATAGCCGCCGGCGGCCTTTGCGTCGTTGGAGGAGCCGGCGGTATTCATCAGCGCTCCGGGCGCGAACTGAGTTAGATAGGTCAGGTCCTGGCCTGGGTTGGGAAGACTGGCGATCGTCGCGGCTTCCAGCGTAGTTGTGGTATTTGGGTTATCCAGGGCGAGCATGGCAGATTGCGCCGTCACTACCACACGCTGCGAGACGGCGGCCAAGGTGAGACTGAAGTTCAATGTCACGGTGCGCCCAATTGCTACGGCGATTGGAGGCGAGGTCTGCTCAACGAACCCCTTTGCACTCACCGTCACCGTATAAGTGCCCGGATTCACCTGGGAAAACTGAAACCATCCATCCGCGTTGGTTTGTCCGGAGCGGGTGGCTTTGGTATCGACGTTGGTTGCCATGACCGCTGCATCGGGCAGCGCCGCGCCGGTTACATCTGTC
>CAWFZU010000097.1:0-5440 GCA_963820195.1 uncultured Acidobacteriaceae bacterium
CTCGACGTTGTCGCCGACAATATCTATCACGGCACGCAGGACCACTTCGACGGATCGTTTCAGGCCCTGCAGTGCGATTTCTCCCGCTCCCTGAAGCACGCCAACTTCCTGGTGACCGAGACCAACGCACAGACCATCGGCTGGTCTTCCGGCAGCCAATTCCCGCCCTACGACGGCCAGATCCGCGAAGATGTCTATACCTATCTGAGCCACGGCGCCAACATGGTCGAGTACTGGCATTGGGCCTCGATTCACGCCAACCAGGAGACCTACTGGAAGGGCGTGCTCTCGCACGATCTGGAGCCCAATCGCGCCTATGCCGAAGTCAGCCGCACCGCGCACGAACTGGAAAAGATCGGCCCGCATCTGGTGGGCCTCAAACAGCGCAACCATGTGGCAATTCTCTGGAGCCGCGACTCGCTGAATGCGATCGGCTTCATGCCCTATGGCGGCAGTGTTCCGGGCTCGCAGCTGGAGCGGGCGAGCCCGAAGGACTACGTCTCGCTGGTGCAGCAGATGCACAAGTCGCTCTACGACCTGAATATAGGCGCGGATTTTGTGCTGTCCCACGACGCAGGATTTCTCCGCCTACAAGCTGCTGATCGTTCCCGCGCTCTACATTGCCGACGACGCCCTGTTGCAGCGCATCTCGGATTACGTGAAGAATGGCGGCCATGTAGTGATGACCTTCAAGAGCGGCTTCGCCAACGAAAACACGGCCGTGCGCTGGCTTCGCGCCCCTGGCCCCCTGCGCCAGGCCGCCGGATTCAGCTACCAGGAGTTCTCCAACCTGGAGGCTCCGCTGGCTCTCAAGGGCGACCCCTTCCACGTTGGCTCCGGCAACAAGGTATCCTACTGGGCCGAGTTTCTCCAGCTCGAACATGCCCGGCCGCTGGCTTATTACGACCATCCCTTCTTCGGAAAATGGCCGGCGATTACTGAGAATGACTTTGGCTCAGGCACGCTGCTCTACGAAGGGACCTATCTCTCCGACAAGCTGCAAACCGCCATTCTGCGCAGCGTCCTCGACAAGCTCGGCTTGACCGGAGCGGATCAGCAACTGCCCCCGGCCGTTCATGTGCGGCACGGAGTCAATCGCATGGGAAAGCGGCTGCATTACTACTTCAACTACTCCGGCGTGGAGGTGAAGGCGCCCTACGCCTACGCCGCCGGAACCAACCTGCTCGACGGCAAGCCGGTCGCCAATGCTGCCGAACTGACGCTCGGGCCCTGGGATCTGGCGATCATCGAGGAGTAGAGCGAACGATAAAGGTCGTTTCGCAACGAATACGCATCTGGGGATCAACCACCGATGGCAGGACTAAAGCAGGAAATCGCGCAGCAGAGCCCCTTCGCCAGCCTGGAGGAAGAGGCGCTGCTGAATCTGCTGCGCACTTCAGACTGCCTCGACCGCGCCGTTCACCGGAAGACCCGCGAGTGGGGTGTGAGTTCAACGCAGTACAACGTGCTGCGGATTCTGCGCGGGGCGCAACCGGACGGGCTGACCTGTTCGGCCATCGGCCGCCGGATGATTACCGCCGAGCCGGACATTACCCGCCTGCTCAAGCGGCTGAAGGCGCTCAAGCTGATTCGCCAGCAGCGCGACGCTCAGGACCGGCGCGTGGTCCGGACACGGATCTCCGAGGCTGGGCTTAAGCTGCTCAGCACGATGGACCCGGTGATTCTTGCGGCTCCGGGGGAGCTGCTGGGAGGGTTGAAGCAGGAGAGAGCTGGCGGAGCTGATTCGCCTGCTGGAGCTGGCACGCGGCAGCCGCGGGGCGCCAAGCTAGCTCAAGAGGTACTCGCGGCGTTTGGCACTCCGCCTATTTGCCCAAAACCTTTTGCGCCATCACTTCTTCATCCGCATCGGACTTGAATGATCTTGTTGTGCAGGCAATAGAGGGCCAGTTCCAGCCGGTCGCTGACGCCCAGCTTGTCGTAGATCTTGCGCAGATAATTCTTGATCACCTGCTCGGTGGTTCCCAACTGGTAGGCAATCTCCTTGTTGCGCTTGCCCTGGGTGATGCAGGTGATGATGGCCATCTCCTTGGGCGAGAGCTTGGGCTGGGTGCGCGGATTGACCAGGGCGGCGGCCTGGGCGCGATAAGCCTCGATGACCCAGCTGACCGATTGGTTGTCGATCCAGGTTTCGCCGGCCGCAATCCGGCGCACGCAGCGCACCAGCAGGTCGGGCGAGATGGAGCGGCTGACGATGCCGCGAACCCCGCGGCGGTACAGCTCCACGGTCTGGTTCTCGTCGGCGGCCACGGCCTGCACAATCAGCTTCACATCAGGGGCAACGCGCAGCAGGTCGGGGATGACATTGGCTGTGCCGGCCAGCAGGCTGCCTTCCAGCAGCACAATGTCGGTGGGATAGCGCTCGATGGCCGCGCGCAGATTCTCCAGGGAATCGGCCTGAGCCACCACGCGAAGATCGTCTTCGAGAGCGAATACTTTGCGAATGCCAACGCGGTAGATCGCCTGGGAATCCGCTAGAATCACGCGGATGGTCCCCGGCTTGACCGGAGCGTCGAGGACTTTCGCCTTCCGCAGTATCGTCCAGAAAATCCATATGGTTCTTGCCAAGCAAAGTATTGTCGCCAGGCCCTCTCCGGCTGTCACTGCTCGGCGAACTGATATTCGTCAATCGTAGCGGCAGCCAGATAGTTACTTTGGTTCCTTGAGCAGCGTACCACACGTCCCCTGACAATGAACCAGAACATCGTGAGGGGTACCCAATACCTCACCGGGCATGCGCAGGGAAAAACGGATCTCCAGCCCGGATGGCACCGGGCTGTCCAGCTCAAAAACCACGCCGCTGGCGGAGACATTCCGGGTAATCGCGGCAATCTCATCCTTGCCGGACGGACAAGACCACGGGCAGCGAAAGCGGAAAACGCACCGCGCAACGCACTTCCTGCTGTTGAGAGGCCGTGCGGGAACGTGCTGATTTGAGCGGCAACACTGATTTCAATGTATCCATAGTCGGTATCCAGAACCCATAGAGGGTCATAACCACTTTACCTGAGTTTTTCCTCCCATCACAGGACACCAAAGTTTCCCATAAAGTAATGTGCGGATTAGTCATGCCTACTCCACCGTAAACACCTTGTGCGTCTGAAAATGATTCGCATTATATTGATATTATGATGTGCATTTGATGAATTCGCATCATATACTGAATCTGATGACGACCGCTGGGGCAGTAGCGCGGCAAAGGATCGGCGGTGCCGTGAGGAGGGACCAATGAGAACCACGCTCGATATCGAAGACGATGTTCTTGCAGAGGTGAAGGAGTACGCGGCAGCGCGCTCCCTCTCAGCAGGGGAGGCAACCTCTGTTCTGCTGAAGCGCGCATTGAAACAACCCACCCCTGTTCGCAGGGACGGGCACTTCTTCGTCTTCTCTCCCGGTGAGGACGCCGAGATGATCACGCTGGAGCACGCACTCAGAATCGAGGATGAAAGCGAGTGAGCGTCTGGCTGCTGGATGTGAACATTCTGGTTGCACGATTCTGGGAGATGCACGTCTTCCATAAGAAGGTTCGTGCCTGGATGGCCAGCCACGAGCACGAGGGCTGGGCAACCTGCCCCCTCACCCAGGCCGGCCTGGTGCGAACCATCTCCAACCCAGGATTCTCCCAGAATGCACCGCGCCCCGCCGAGGCCATTCATTGGCTGGCGGAGAGCTTGCGGCTGGATCCCAACCACCATTTCTGGGCCGACGATCTGCCTCTCTTCGATGCTTGCGTTCAGAGCCTACCTCGGCTGAACGGCTTCAAGCAGTTGACGGACGCATACCTGCTAGGTTTAGCCATCCACAAGAAAGGGCGGCTGTTGACGCTGGACCGGAAGATGCTGGCGCTCGCCGCTGAAGATGGTCCCGCTCGAAAGTCGCTCGTCATTCTGGACTGAGACTCGCCTTTGCGCCCCGCGCCCGTGCCACTGTGCCAAGCGCCTGAATTATGTCCTCACGGTCCAGATTATCAGGCTGTTTTGTGCTTCTTCGGCTTGATAGTTGCGGTCTTCACTTTCTTCTTCGTCGCTTTGGAGTCAATCTCACCGCCGAGGAACCCCGCCCACCGCAGCTCTGGCGCTCTCGGCGCCTTCTTCGCCTTGGCAATCGCAAGATCGGCGACTTCCTTCACGATCCAGTCGAAGTTTGGCTGTCCGATCGCACGCATGTCTGCGTCGGGCACGGGATTCATGAAGTCGATGGCGTAGGGGATGCCGTCCTCAACGGCAAACTCGACGGTGTTGAAGTCGTAGCCCAGCGCCTGGCAGAGCTTGACGGCGTCCTGCCGGATGCGCCGCAGCAGCCCTCTGGCGGCCGGCGGCGGATTCTCGACGTAGCGCTCGGCATGCGGCCGGCGCGGGTCGTAGGCCATAATGCGCACCTTCTTCCGGCCCACCACGTAGCAGCGGAAGTACTCCGTGAAATTGACTGCCTTCTGGTAGACCATGCACAGGTCGCGCGTCTGGTCGTAGGCGCGGAAGAACTCCTCGCGATTGTGAACGTGATGCACGTCGCGCCAGCCGCCGCCATCGATGGGCTTGAGGAAGCCGTCTTCGCCCACATAGGCAAAGACCGCCTCCCAGTCGAGTGGGTATTCCAGGTTGCGCATCGTGCGGTCGGTCGCGCCCGCGGGAAGCTGCTTGTGGGGCAGAATGACGGTCGGGGGTATGGCCACGCCGAGTTTGGCGGCCAGCGCGTAGTTGAAAAACTTGTCGTCTGCCGAAGCCCAGAAGGGATTGTTGATCACCACCGTTCCGTGCAGCGCGGCGTGCTTCAGAAAGGCGCGATAAAAGGGGACGGCGTGGGAGATGCGATCCACGATGACCGCGTAGCGCGGCGGCCGGTCGATCTGCACCGCGCCGGTCAGCACGAACTCGGCCTGGATACCGTCGATGTTGCGGGCGTTGATCTGTTCGACCAGCGCGCCGGGGAAGCTGTTTTCCCCGCCGAAGAGAATGCCGATTCGTTTCATGGGCCCCTCCTGGAATGTGCGTCGCGCGCTGTCCGTGCAGGTGAGCCGCGCACGCATCCAGTGTACGGCAGGCGCGTGCCGGCTGTGCGCGACGCACTGGAAAGAACGCGCCGAGGGGTGTAACGTAGACTGTTGAAGGATTGCGGGAGGATAAGGTGGATTACCGCGTATTGACAGTCAATCGGGAGTTCGGCAGCGGCGGCGGACGCATCGCGCAAACCATTGCCGAGTGGCTCGGCTGGAAGTTGCTGGACCGCGACATCATCGACGCCATCGCCTACGCGGCCCACGTGGATCCAAAGGTGGTGCGGCCCTACGATGAGCATGTGGATTCATGGCTGCGCCGCATCAACCAGCAGGCCATGCGCTCGGCCGCCCTGGCCGCCGGCCTGGAACTCCGCGAGAACTCCGTCTTCGATGCCGAGGAGATGGTGAAAATCTCCCGTAAGATCA
>CAWFZU010000098.1:0-19456 GCA_963820195.1 uncultured Acidobacteriaceae bacterium
GCGAAGTCGAGAACAGGCAACATAACACTGCCTTTGCCCAGCGTCGGCCACCAGAAGGAGTGGTTGGCGTGGCCGCCGCCCTGGTTGCGCACGGCGGTTTGAGCCGACTCCGGCCAGGTGCTCAGATTGGCTACCAGTTCGTCCACGGTCTTGCCTGCCAGCTCGGGATGCGCGACCACGGCAAGGTTCAGATTGTTCACATAGGCCTGGTGGTGCTTGTCGTGGTGCAGATGCACCGTGGCGGCGTCGAAGTAGGGCTCCAGCGCGTCATAGGCGTAGGGCAGCGGCGGCAAGGTGAAAGGGCCGGTTGGGGGCGCGGGCGGCGCAGCGGCAGCGGGTGAGGCGGGGAGTGCCTCTGCGTGCAGGGCTTCGGTCAACAGCAGCGCGCTGGCCACGCCGCCCAGGTGCTTGATTGCAGTTCTGCGGTCCATGATGGGGAACCCTCCATTGGGTTCGATGCATGGAGGCGGGGAAAGACTGCGATGAAATCGGAAGATTCCATGAAGAAGCCATGCGAGAAGCCGTCTTCGCTATTCTGGAGTCATGCAGCTTCCTTCGTTAGCCCAGATTCGCGATGCGCAGACCGTGGTCTACCGCTCCATGCCGCCGACGCCGCAGTACACTTGGCCGCTGCTCAACCAGCGGCTGGGAACCGAGGCCTGGATCAAGCACGAAAACCACACGCCGGTGGGCGCCTTCAAGCTGCGCGGAGCGCTGGTCTACATCGATTGGCTCAAAGAGACCCAGCCCGGCCTGGCTGGCGTCGCAGCGGCCACACGCGGTAATCACGGTCAGGGCGTCGCCATGGCCGCGCGGCTCGCGAGCCTGAAGGCGGTCATCGTTGTTCCGCGCGGCAACAGCCGGGAGAAGAATCGCGCGATGATCGCTCAGGGCGCCGAACTGATCGAGCACGGCGACGATTTTCAGGAGTCGCTGGAGTTCGCTCGCACCCTTGCCGCCGAGCGCGGCTTCGCAGTGGTCGACTCCTTCCACGAGCGTCTGCTGATGGGCACGGCAACTTATGCGCTCGAACTCTTTGAGGCCGTTCCTCCGCTCGACGCCGTGGTTGTGCCCATCGGTCTCGGCTCGTCCATCTGCGGCGTGGCCGCGGCGCGCAACGCTCTGGGACTGACAACAGAGATTGTCGGCGTTGTGGCCGCCGCTTCTCCCTCTTACGCGCTCAGTTTCAGGGAGCGCCGGGTGATAGAGTCTCCGTCGCGCACCGCCATCGCCGATGGTCTGGCCTGCCGCACGCCCAACGACCTGGCCATGGAAGTCATTTGGGAGCAAGCTGCACGCATCGTCGAAGTCACTGAAGCGGAGATTGCCAACGCCATGCGCGCTTACTACCAGGACACTCATAATCTGGCCGAGGGCGCCGGTGCGGCCGCGCTGGCCGGGGCGCTCAAGGAAAAGAATACTCTGCAAGGCAAGCGAATCGGCATCATTCTCACCGGCGGAAATGTAGACCGGGAGATCTTCGAGGATGTGCTGGCAGGAAGGTTATAGGGTAGAAGAATGACAGAACCCGCCGAAAAACTGACGCCCATGGCGTACATCGCTCAGAACCGCTGCTTCGGCTGCGGCCCGGCCAGTGAGATTGGCTTGCATCTGGAGTTCCTGCTCGCCGAAGACGGCGCAGTGGTTTGCCTGCCAACGATTCCTGAGCGCTATGAGGGTCCGCCCGGTTACCTGCATGGCGGCATTATCGCCACGCTGCTGGACGAAGCGATGAGCAAATCGGTGCGCGCGCGGGGGTTGAAGGCTGTCACCGGCCGGATGGAGATCGACTATCGCCGCCCGGTCCGCTCCGCGACGCCGATTCGCATGGAGGGCCGCCTGCTCCGCAGCGAAGGCCGCAAGCACTGGACCGAGGCCCGGATTCTCGACGCACGAGGCCACGTGCTAGCCGAAGCCAAAGGCATATTCATCGAAATTGGCGGCAGCCACGGCTTCTAAGCCCTATGCCACCCAAGCCTGCTGGGCAGAGAAGTTTCGAACAGTTTCTGCTTTGCATCGAGGCGTCCCGAAGACCGCCCCATTCCCGATTAGTGGATCATGTTGATGGTTTCCTGGGGGGATGGTGTCGAAGGTGGCCACAGACTTGGCATTGGCCTCAAAGGCGCACTGGGCGGCGATGACTCGCCGAGGAACGCTTCTGGCTCCATCTTGCACCAGCGGCTCAGTTTATAGCCAGCCCAAAGTCGATCTCCCGCGTCGTTAGCACAGCCTCTTCGCCGGCCAGAATCGCGCCCCGCTCCAGCACGTGTTCGAGTTCGCGGACATTGCCTGGCCAGTCGTGGGCGGCCAGTTTGGCCAGAGCCGACGGCTCGACCCGCTTGATCGGCGCCTCGCGGCCCATTTGAGCCATGATGTGGTTGACCAGCAGCGGCAGGTCCTCGGCATGTTCGGCCAGCGACGGGGTGTGGATCAGGAAGACGGCCAGCCGATAGTAGAGGTCAGCGCGAAAAGCGCCGCTCTGGGTCAGCTGGGCTAGTGGCCGGTGCGTGGAGGTTACGATGCGCACATCCACCCTCACGGTTTCGTTGTCGCCCACCCGCTGCAACTCGCCGCACTCGACAAAGCGTAGCAGCTTGGATTGCAGCGCCAGCGGCATCTCGCCAATCTCATCCAGAAACAGCGTGCCTCCATCGGCGGCTTCAATTCTTCCCACGCGTCCCTGTACCGCGCCAGTGAAAGCTCCGCGCGTATGGCCAAAGAGTTCGGCTTCAAGAAGAGCTTCAGGAATCGCCGCGCAATTGATGGCAACAAAGGCTTTATGGCTGCGGATTGACAGACGGTGCAGAGCCTCGGCTACCAGCTCCTTGCCGGAACCGGTCGGCCCTTCGATCAGCACCGGGGTCGAACGCGGAGCCACCAGGCGGATGCGGCGGCTGACTTCAAGCATGCAGGGGGCGAAGCCAATCAGCTCCGGCAGCCTCTCGCTGGAGGCCGGCTCGGTGGCGGGCACTGGCTCTCCCGTGGCGGCGGGCATCCCATGAGAGAAGCTGGGATGGATGGCGGCGGCGGAGACGCTCAGCGGCGGAAGAGCCTGCCGAGGTACGGGCGGAAGGGAAGGAATCGGCCACGCTTTGGCGTTCATCGTATCGAGCGCCGGCTTCGTTTTGCTGAGCACGGGCGCCACGTTCCAGATTGCCGTGTCGTTGTCCTGTGTGCGCCTGAGCGCATACAGCAGCTCCTGGCGGTAGGGCCCACGCGGACTCTCCTGCGTAATCGAACCGCTAGCGGTCACCAAATCCACATCAGGGAATTTGGTGCGGAAGTCCATGAGGAATTCAGCCAACTCGAGATCGGGAAGCCAGGAGTCAATAATAACCGCCTCGGGCAGGGACGACTCCGCCTCTGCCCATGCCTGGGCGCCGCCTTCGGCCTCCCGCACATGCCAGCGCAGGCCGGTAAGAGTCTCGGAGAGCCGCTGGCGGAAGTTACGGTCGGCGCTGGCTACCAGCACGGTGCGCGGGCGGATGCGGCTGGCCAGTGGCAGGGCGGAAAAGGGAACTGTGCTTGCCATGATGATTCTCCTGAACGTCGAGCGGGTTGGATTGACTTAAGAATTACTGCGCTTCAAAAACCGGAGCGGCCACCGCCGGAATCACCACGTCCGGCAGTATCACAGGCACTGATAGCGCTGGCAAGGCGGCAAGCGCAATGTCGGTCTCCGGCGGCACCATGTAGCCCTGCCCGCGCACCGTGCGGATCAGCTGCCCTGGAGGTGGGTCCTTGAGCTTGCGCCGCAGATAGTTGACGTAGACGTCAACGATATTGGTGGTCTGCGCCGGCTCCAGATTCCAGACCGAGTCCAGCAGCTCCACCCGCGAGACGCACAACCCTCGATTGAGCATCAGGTGCTCAAGAAGAGCGAACTCCTTGTTGGTGAGCAGGATAGACTGGCCGGCGCGGCGGGCGGTGTGGTCTAGCCGGTCTAGCTCCAGATCGCCGGCGCGCAGCAGCAGACGCGCCTCGCGCTTGCGCCGTAACAGCGCCCGGCAGCGGGCCCGCAGTTCATGCAGGCTGAAGGGCTTGATCATCAGGTCGTCGGCCCCTCGGTCCAGGCAGCGGACGCGCATGTCCACCTCCTGGCGGGCGGTCAGAACCAGCACCGGCAGATCCGAGTCCATCGCGCGCACCTCTTCCAGCACCTGCTCCCCGTCCTTGATCGGCATGTTGAGATCGAGAATGGTCAGGTCCGGCAACTCCTGACGAAATGCCTCCACAGTCTGCGGCCCCATCGTAGGCTAGGCGGACTCGGTGCCCATCAGCCTCCAAACCGCGGCTCAGAAATAGCCCCAGCGCCCGGTCATCTTCGGCGATCAGTAATCTCATGGCAGTCCTTCTTGCTCGGCAGCGTCCTCAACGCGCGACGCCTGCCTGCTTCACGTTCTCTAACCGCCCGGCTTAGCGTGCGCTAACGGACGGTTCCACTTAACCATCCCGCGTCGGGGCACGGAACTCAATAGGTGAAGTGAAGAAAGAAGGGTAGGCGCTTCCAGGATCGGCACAGGCACCTGAGGAGTTCCCAAAATGGGGAGTGCGGAAGAAATATCCTCCGGCAAAACAGATACTTTCCGATGGCTAGCTCGATAACCGTGCCTTTTCGCAACAGCTTGAATGTAAAAGAATTAACAATCATAATCGCAACAGCCAGCGGATCAGCCGTGCCATCTCCCGCGGATTATGCCGGGAGGGTTCCGTTTGCTAATGCTCATGGGATTCCGTTTGCTCAAGGTATTATTCGATCGAATTCATCTCCCCTTGCGTGCGAGCCGCCGCGCGAGGAATCATTGCGCGGAGCCCCCTTTGATGATCGGTGGCTCATCCTTAACCCGAACTTTGCATTGGCTCACCATTCGCGATAGGCGTTTCAGGAAACCTGTGTGCCCTATTGTCGGAATGGGTGGGAAACCTCGAACTTGAACCGGCTCACGCAGGAGGAATAATTTGCCGAGCAAGACAATAAGATAAAAAAACTGTTGCGGTTCGCCGTTTATTCGCTATAATGCCTCCATGGCTGTCACCCGAAGGCAAAAAGAGATTCTCGACTTCCTGGAGACCTTTGTGTCGCGCAACGGCTACTCCCCGTCCTTTGAAGAGATTGCGCGCGGCATGGGCCTCAAGAGCCTGGCCACCGTGCACAAGCACATCACTAACCTCGAAAAGAAGGGGTTGCTGGACCGCGTGCATAACCGCAGCCGCTCCATCGACGTGCTGCCACCGGGCACACGTACTCGTACGAGCGACCGACTGCCTTTGATGGGGCGCATCGCCGCCGGTATGCCGGTGGAGGCGATGGAGAACGAGGAGAGCGTATCGCTGCACGACGTGGTGGGCAACCGCGACGTCTTCGCCCTTGAGGTGCGCGGCGACTCCATGCGCGACGAACACATCATCAGCGGCGATTATGTGCTGGTGGAGCGCACTCGCTCGGCTCGCCAGGGCGAGATCGTCGTGGCTCTGCTGCACGGCTCCGAGACCACGCTCAAGCGCTTTTATGCCGAAGGCTCTCTGGTTCGGCTGCAACCCTCAAACGTCGAGATGGGCCCCATCATCGTCAACGCCACGCAGGTGGCCATTCAGGGTCGCGTGCTGGGCGTGCTGCGCAAGTACAGGTAAAATGACCATTTTTTATGATTACGAATCGATCGCCAAGATGATCGATCACTCCCTGCTGAACCCTTCCCTGACGGCGCCGGAACTGGAAGCGGGCTGTGAGCTGGCAGTTCGATATGATACGGCGAGCGTCTGCATCCTGCCCTACTACCTGGCCCGGTGCGCCGATCTGCTAGCCGGCTCCACAGTCATTCCCAGCACCACCATCGGCTTTCCCCATGGCGGGCACACAACCTCCATCAAGTTGGCTGAAGCCCGGCAGGCGTTGAAAGATGGGGGCAGGGAACTGGATGCGGTGATCAACATCAGCAAAGCCCGCAGCGGGGACTGGCAATATATCCGGGATGAACTGCTTGCTCTGACGCAGGCCGTCCATGACGGCGGGGCAAAGATCAAGATCATCTTTGAGAATGCTTACCAGGACGATGCCGCGAAGATTCGCCTCTGCGAGATTTGCGGCGAGATAGGTGTTGACTGGGTGAAGACCTCGACCGGGTACGCATCGAGCGGCGCAACTTTCTCCGATCTGGAGCTGATGCGCAAGCATTCCCCGGCACGGGCGCAGGTGAAGGCGGCCGGCGGCATACGCGATCTCGACACCCTCCTCAAGGTTCGCGCGATAGGAGTCAGCCGCGTGGGCGCAACACGCACCGAAGCCATTCTGGAAGATTGCCGGAAGCGGCTCGGCCTTGAGCCAATCGCCCAACAGGGCTTATGAAGAGAAGAGCCCGGCAATTCCGCCGGGCTCTTCTGAGTTCAGTGCGGCGGAGTTCGATTACGCCAGCAGCCTCTTGATCTTCTCTTCGATCACGTCCTGTGGAACAAAGCCGACGATCTGATCGGCCACCTTGCCGCCCTTGAATAACAATAAAGCCGGAATGCCGCGAATGCCGAAGCGCGAGGGTGTAGCGCCATTCTCGTCCACATTCACCTTGGCCATCTTCAGTTTGCCAGCGTATTTGGCCGCGACCGCATCGATAATAGGCGCGATCGCCTTGCAGGGGCCGCACCATACGGCCCAGAAATCCACCAGGACCGGCATGCTCGCTTTTGAGCACCTCCTGATCGAACGTTGCATCATTGACTTCCAGAACTCCCACTCCAGCCATGATCCTCCTTGCGGCAACTGCCTGCATACAGTGTACGCGGTTACCGGGCCTTCATGAGATGCGTCTGTAGGAGGGAAAGTCGCAAACCGCGCCTTGATCGTCAACAGAAAATGGAGCCGTTCGGACTAACAAATGGCTGGAATTTCAGCTAAGATTCTGTAACAAAAGTTCTGTATTGAATTGCGGGCAATAAAAAGCGCCCGGATCCCAATGGGATCACGGGCGCTAGAGCAGCCCTCCCCCAGAACTGCCCACGCTGAAAATGTAGGGGTTTCCCGCCCGAATAGCAAGCAATCTTGAGTAATAAATAAGGTAATATGCCTTTCGAGGGTTATGCTGCAAAAAAGTAACGTATGCGCAGAAAATTGCACAAAAGTACTGTAACCAACGTAAGGGATGCTTCCCGGTCAAGGCTCAGTCCGGGCACGTCGCCTCAAAGGAAAGGTTTGCTCCCGCCGGCTCAAACCTGCAGAGCTTGAGTTCCGGCTCCGTTACGCCTTCCAGCGCCGCCCGGATGGCAGCCGAAGCTTCGGGTACGCTCTCCGCGCTGCCGACAATTACCAGGACCGAGGGTCCCGCGCCGCTCAAAGCCGCTCCCAGAATGCCGTGTTCTCCGGCCAGCGGCAGCAGCCGGGGCAGCAAGGGACAGAAGGGTGCGCGATAGGGCTGGTGAATGCGGTCCTGCATGGCGATGCGCAGCAGGTCGCCGCGCGCCTGGGCAAAGGCCAGCCCCAGCAGCGCCGCGGACTGAATGTTGGCCACCACGTCGGCGCGTGGGTAGCAGTCGGGCAGCATGGCGCGCGCCTTGCTGGTCGCCAACGGCTCGGCGGGCAGCACCACAATGGCCCGCCACTCGGCCGGCGGCGCGACGCGGGCCACGTGAATGCGCCTCTGCTCACAATTGCCCTCGCAGGCCGCAGCCACAAACCCGCCCAGCCAGCAGGCCGAGGCGTTGTCCGGATGGCCCTCCAGCGCCGAAGCCTCCTCCAGAATCCGCTCCGAACTCCAGCCCAGCCGGCCAAAATGGACCGCCAAAGCAATCGCCGCCAGCCGTCCCGCCGCCGACGAGCCGCAGCCCATCCCCAGAGGAATCTCATTGTTCATGCGAATCGCCAGAGGAATCACCGGCCGCCCGTTCGCTCTCCAGCAGTCCCTTGTAAATCTCCAGAATGAGATTGTTCTCAAGCCGTGCACATGTGCTCCCGGTCGCGTCCCGTTGCCGCAATCGAAAACTCCGCCGCCGGCTCGGCCTCGATCTCCAGATAAAAGTCAAGCGCTACGGCCGCGGCATCAAAGCCCGAGCCGAGATTGGCCGAGGTGGCCGGCAGGCGCAGCCGGATTTCCGGATTCGCTTGTCAATCCCTCGCTCATCCCGACTCTGCCCTTCAGCGCGGCCAGCACCGCGGCCGGCGTGGCTTCCACAACCTGCGCATTGCGCTGCAAGCCGGCGATCTCCGCCTCCCGGCCCGCGCTCTCTTCCGTAGTCAGCAGCGTTCCGCGATGGAAGTCGATGGTATAGTCGGCGTCCTTGAGCGTGTGCCCGGTCAGCACCAGAACCACCGTCTCGCTCGACGCGATCTTGCCCTCGGCGCGCAGCTTCTTCAGCCCCGCCAGCGTTACCGCGGAGGCAGGTTCGCAGCCCAGCCCCTCGGCGCCGATCTCGGCCTTGGCTATGGCGATCTCGCGCCTCGGTTACATCCAGGCACCAGCCGCCCGTCTCCTGAATCGCCCGCGCCGCCTTGCGCCACGAGGCCGGATTGCCGATGCGGATGGCCGTGGCCCGCGTGTGCGCCTCCACCGGCTCCAGCGCCGTGCCGCCGTTCTCGGCCAGGCTGCGCACCAGCGGATTCGCTCCCACGGCCTGAATCACGGAGATCTTCGGCATCCGCGCCACCAGTCCCAGCTCGTGCATCTCGCGGAAGCCCTTGCCCAGCGCCGAAGCTGTTGCCCAGATTGCCGCCGGGAACAATCAGGTGGTCGGGCACATTCCAGTCGAAGGCCTCGGCAATCTCGAAGGCCGGCGTCTTCTGCCCCTCCAGCCGGTAAGGATTGACCGAGTTCAGCAGATAGATCGGCGCTTCCTTCACGATCTCGCGTCAGCAGCGCGCAGGCAGCCGTCGAAATCGGCCTTCAACTGGCAGGTCACCGCGCCGTAGTCCATGGCCTGCGAGAGCTTGCCCCAGGCGATCTTGCCGTCGGGAATCAGCACCAGGCTGCGCAGCCCGGCGCGCGCGGCATAAGCGGCCATCGAGGCCGAGGTGTTCCCGGTCGACGCGCAGGCCACCCACTCGAAGCCCCGCTCCTTGGCCACGCTCATCGCCGCGGTCATGCCCGTGTCCTTGAACGAGCCGGTCGGATTCATCCCCTGGTGCTTGGCAAAGAGCTGGTCGATCCCCAGCGCCTTGGCGGCGCGCGGCAGGTGGTAGAGCGGCGTATTGCCCTCGCGCAGCGTCACCGCATTGCCAAAGCTGTCCAGAATCGGCAGCAGCTCGCGGAAGCGCCATACGCCGGAGTGGTCCAGCGCCTCGGCCGAGCAGCGCCGCTCCCGCCACAGCCACTTCAGCGCGCCGGGGTTGGGCCGGTCCGGCCCCTTGCGCTGGCCCCAGCCGGGGTACTCCACTTCAAACAGGTCGCCGCAATCGGCGCAGCGAAAGTCCGGCCTGCGCCTCTGCGCCAGTGATTCGCGCCCCGCATCCAAAACAGCGCAACTGATGCAGATTGTCGTTCATGCCTGCTGATAGGTTACCAGCAGACGCCGCTTTTTGCTGCGCCGCGTGTTGTCTTTTGACCCGTCGCCCGCGCCGTAGGCGCAATGGTTGTTAGCCCCGCGCTTAACAGGCTGTTACGAAACCGGGTTTGCAGAGCAACGAGAAGCGAAGTTCCAGCGATGGATCTTCGCTTCTCTTTTTTTTGCGGCAGGTTTTGGCTTGCAGAGTGCTCGGCAAAGCAACCGTGGTATCAGGCGAGGGTAATCGCCTTGGTCAGGCGGTCGCCGCCGAGCACTTTCATCATGCGTTTCAGGTTGTAGGCCATGGTTCCCAGACTGAACTCAGTCTGTGCTCCGCCGAGACCGCGCAGCAGAAAGCGCGGGTGTCCGAAGATTCGGTATTTCAGTGTGCCGAAGGGATGCTCGACAATCGATCGTCGCAGTCGCATCGCGGCTGGCGTGGCTCGTTGTTGCATACGCTCCAACGCACCATCGTAGAGGTGACGGTTCACGAAGCGTTGCGGGGACGGAGTGCAGCGATCTTTCAGAGGGCATGCGCCACAGGCCTCCGCTGGCGCCGTATAGACCACTCTGTTCTTGCCTCGCTGTATTTGCTTCCGCGGGAGAGTCTGCCCAGCGGGACAGTGGAACGTGTCCGTCGTCGCATCGTAGCGGAACACAGTACGGTCGAACAGGGTTCCATCACCCTGGTTGTTGATGGCGCGATTGGCAGGCACATGCGGCAAGATGCCTCTTGTTTCGCAGGCTTCGGCCTGTTCGCCGTTGGAGTAACCTGCGTCGGCGACAACGTTCAGCGAAGGCGGATTGCCAACTGCCTCTTGCGCGGCCTCGGCCATGGGCAACAGACTGCGGTTGTCGGTTGCCTCTGTGGTGACCTTCTGGGCCACAATCAACGCATGTTCGGCATCCACCGCAGTCTGAACGTTGTAGGCAGGAGCATGCGTATGGCCATGGCCTATGCGCATGAAGCGCGCCTCCGGTTCCCGATGCCGGTTCAACTTCTCCAACGCCGCAGCCACGGCGCTCGGGTCGATCACGACTTCTTCCTGCCCATCGGCCGTTTCCACCGCATCCAGATAGCGCTCAATGGCCTCGCGCTCGCGCACGTTGCGCGCACTGCTGACGGCCAGAAACTTCGACCCGTCGATCGCCACCCATTCGCCACGCACCAGCCCCACCGAACGCGCCAAGCGAACCAATTCTGCCCCCGCCTCGGTCACTGCCTCACGATGGATGCGCCGGAACTCGGCGATGCTCTTGTAATCGGGAGCCAGGCGTCCCAGCAGCCACATCACTTCCACATTGCGCCGGCACTCGGCTTCCAAACGCCGTGAAGATCGGATTTGTTGCAAATAACCATACAGATAAAGCCTTAAAAGATCGCGTGGATCGTAGCCAGGCCGTCCCGTTTCAGCCGGCTCGGAACGCTCGAACCCGAGCCGGCTCATCTCCAATCGGCCAACGAACGCGTCGATCACGCGACAAACATGGTCGTCCGGAACAAGATCGTCCAGCACCACCGGAAACAATGTGCCTTGGGTTCGTCCTTCACCTTGAATAAAGCCCATGAAAAATGCCCTCGCTCACCACGAGGGCATTGTCCCATGATTCCCGGTTCTAAACCAGACTTTTGTAACAGCCTGCTCGCGCCGGGCTTTTCTTTTTGTGACAGTTTCATTCTACTGATTTACAGGATCTTCCACCGCCTAAAGTTTTGCGCTTGCGGCACGACTGAAGTCGTGCCCTGACACTTCTGGACTCTTTATCGAGTTTTTCCGCAGTCTGTGAAGTCGTGCCCTGACGCTTCCATTCATCTACGGGTTTCTTGAGATTCACATCGCCCTCTACGGGGCGCGATTCTTTATTGGCCTACATTCCCCGGATTGCGCTTCGCTTTATCCGGGGCTATTTTCACATGCTCCCTCCGGGAGCTGTATTCAGGAGCCTGAAGATCCTGCTTCCTCCGTTCTGATTGAAGGACAGAGCTTTCAAGCAAAGAACCCGAAAAACATGCCTCAGGGGCTAAAGCCCGCGCCTATATTATGTTGCCTTTATGGCACGACTGAAGTCGTGCCCTGACACAACGCGGCAGGTCAAATTTCGTCATCTCCCAGGTATGAAAAGCCGGACCTGTGGCATAAAACCATCCATTTACACTCTTGTTTCTCGTCAAGCTACAGCTTTTTCGGCCATTTGCGGCTGGTGTGAATGACGGAGAGAATCAGAATCACGTCGTCCACGATGCTATACGGGATTATGTATGGCAATCCGGGGACTATCAGTTCGCGGGTGCCTTCGATTCTTCCCGGTCGCCCACTTTGCGGGAATCGTGTGAGCCGGAGTACAGCTTTCATGATGGCGGAAGCCACCTTGGCGGCTGCGTCAGGGTTGTCTTTGGCGATAAAGTCCCGAATCGAAGTCAGGCTTTGGATTGCCGGTTCGCTGAATCGAAATTTCATTGCGGTGGAGGAAGCTCATGTTCTGTGCCCCAACTGCGAAGCCAGTCGAAGACTTTCTCTCCTGAAACGCTTCTTCCCTCTTCGACAGCAGCAAGACCTGCCTGAATCTCTGCCAGCTTCCATTCCTCGTAGCCCTCTTCCGGGGCAGATTCATCAGCAACCGGCGGCGTCCGCAAGGCAAGAGCGCCGGTCGAGGTAAATGTCCACTCGACGGGATCGCCGACAGCAAGATTCGCACGGCGCAGAAGCTCCTCCGGAATCTCCACGGTAGCCGTACCGCCGATGCGAGCAATCTGTGTGGCCATGATCTCCCCCACTGCTATTTATGATACTCGCTTCTCGATTTATGACTCAATTTTCTGAAGGCGGTCCGCCCAGCCGCAGAAGGTTCATGCAACCTGTGGCAAAAATGCAGTGCGCGAAAAAACATCCCGCAGGGGCTAAAGCCCGGCCTTTATTTTGTGGCGTTTGCGGCAGTCAGGGCTGAAGCCCTGACCTACCATTCGTGCCCTGACACTTCCATTCATCCACGGGTTTCGTGAAATTCACAGCGCCCCCTACGGGGCGCTAATCTTGATTGGCCTACATTCCCCGGATTGCGCTTCGCTCCATCCGGGGCTATTTTCACATGCTCCCTCCGGGTGCGGATTCAGGAGTCTGAAGGTCCGGCTTCCTCCATCACAGTTCGATAGACGAGCAGTATTCATTATTTCGGTGGAGATTCACAACGCCCCTACGGGGCGCTAATCTTCATTGGCCAACTTTCCCAGGGTTTCACCCTGGGCTATTCTCGTTCACTCCCTACGGGAGGGTGTTTTTGCTGTTTGCGGCTGCCATCGGCGAGAATGGAAGGGTCGATGCCGGATAACCCACGCAGCTTCGAGCCTCCTTTTACCGACGTACCCGGCGCGGTGGCCGAGATACGCGCCGGGCGCATGGTGGTCGTGGTGGATGACGCGGACCGCGAGAACGAAGGCGACCTGACGCTGGCCGCCGAGTTTGTTACACCGGAGGCGATCAACTTTATGGCGCGCTACGGGCGCGGGCTGATCTGCCTGGCGCTGACCGAGGAGCGCGCCGACCATCTGCGGCTGTTTCCGATGACGCAGCAGAACACCTCGCGCTTTGGCACGGCGTTTACCGAGACGATTGAGGCGCGCGAGGGCGTGACGACGGGCATCTCGGCGGCGGACCGGGCGCAGACGATTCGCACCGCGATCGACCGCTGACGCTAATTACACCGACCTGGCCCGGCCCGGCCACGTCTTTCCGCTGAGGGCGCGGCGAGGCGGCGTGCTGGTGAGGGCCGGGCAGACCGAGGCCTCGGTCGATCTGGCGCGGCTGGCCGGGCTGAATCCTTCAGGCGTGATCTGCGAGATCATGCGCGACGACGGCGAGATGGCGCGCATTCCCGACCTGATTCCCTTCTGCAAGGAGCACGGGCTGCGGATTCTGACGGTGGCGGAGCTGATCCGCTACCGGCTGCGCCACGAGCGCTACCATCGTGCGCGCCGGCGAGAGCCGCATCCAGACCCGCTACGGCGAGTTCCGCATGATCGCCTACGAGAGCGAGGTGAACGGCGGCGAAAGCCATATTGCGCTGGTGCGTGGCGACCTGTGCGAGGACTGCCCGGCCTTTGCGAGCGTCACGACGATCCGATGACACGGAAGCGCGGACGCCGTGCGAACGCGCGGTGCTGGTGCGCGTACATACCCGCTGCACCGCGGGCGATCTGTTTGCCGCCGACTGCCGCTGCCGCGAGACTCTGGATCAATCGATGCGCATGATCGCCGATGAGGGTTGCGGCGTGCTGCTATATCTGCACAATACCTCGCGGGGCTTTGAGATTGACCAGCCTGCGGCGGCCAGCGCATTCGACTCGAGCGGAGCGGCTTTGCAAGCCGCGCCGGATGCTCATTGCGGGCGGCTGGTTCTGCATCAGGGACTGCGCGCGCGCGAAGGCTTGCAGGCTCGCAGCGGACGCATTCTGCGCGCCATCGGCCTGGGTGGCCAGATCCTGTCTGACCTGGGCATCCGGCGCATCCGCCTGCTCTCGAATACCCCCATGCACATTCCCGCTCTGGACGGCTTCGGCCTGGAGATCATTGAGCAGGTGGCGATTCCGCTGGAGAAGCGCGACTGAGCGGGGTAACCGGGCAGGGGGGTGTTATCCACATGATTGTTTCTTGAAAGCTATGTAGATGTGTACATAATTGACTTGACAGGCAATAGATTAGAGAGTAGGTTACTATAGTAACATGTCATTCGAGTCTAATTTGATTCGATGCGGAGCGGCACCCCCAGCCGCGTAGGAAGATCGATGGTCATGGCCAGCGTTCCCGATGTCAACGAGAAGCAGAGTCTGCACGATTTGAGCTGGAACTTTGCCCAGGATGGCAAAGTTGCGACTGACCTCGCTACAGGGCTGATCGTGGATGCCAACCCGGCTATGGAAGCTCTGACAGGCTATTCGCGCGCGGAACTCATCGGCATGACTGTGCCCATGCTGCACCCGGAGGGTGAGCGCGAGACGGTCGAGGCTGAGTTCCGGAAGTCATTGCTGCGTCCCACGCCTCATTTCGATTTGCACATCCAGCGTAAAGACGGCCGTTCGGTAGCAGTTGCGATCTGGTCCTCGGAGAAGCTGGAATTGGCGGGCCGATCACTCATCATTGGCGAGCTGCGCGATATTACCGAGCAGCAGAAGAAAGAACATCAGATTTCTGCTCAGAACTGGGCGTTGTCGGCCTTTTCTGTTGCCGCGGTGGCGCTGGGGCGGGCCCATTCCGAGGATAGCCTGCTGCAGTGTATTTGCGAGGCCATAACCCATCAATCCCCCTATGTATTCGCATGGGTAGGCATTGCGGAAGAAGGCCCGGAAAAGAAGATTCGGCTCGCGGCATCGGCAGGGAGCGCCGCCGGCTATCTGGATGGACTGCATCTGAGCTGGTCGGCGGACAAGCCGATGGGACGAGGCCCGGCGGGCACCTGCATTCGCACCGGCGTGCTGCAACTGGAGAACGACACGGAGAAATCACGTGCCTTCGATGTATTGAGCAAACGATCGAGGAAGTTCGGGATCCGATCTTCTGTCGCCGTCCCACTTCGTATCGAGGGCGTATGGCGGGGCGCGTTGATCGTCTATGGCTCACACCCCAACATCTTTGAAGCGGCGCCGGTCCAGGTCTTCGAGCACCTTTCAGAACAGATTGTTCACGGTGTCCGCGCGCTTGAGCAGCAGTTGGCTCTTCATACCGGGATGATCGATCTGGCAAAGGCTCAAGAGAAGTTGGCTGAGGCGTTGACCGCAGCAGTGACAGCTATCGTGACCGCGATGGAGTTGCGGGATCCCTACACCGCGGGTCACGAAAGCCGGGTGGCTGAGATTGCCTGCGCCATTGGCAAGGAAATGAGTTTGGATGAAGAGCAATTGCAGGGATTGCGGATGGCCGCAATGGTTCACGATATCGGGAAGATTTCGATCCCCTCTGAAATTCTGACCAAACCGGCCAGGTTAAGCAAGGAAGAATACGACCTGATCAAGACGCATCCGGAGGCCGGTTACACCATTCTGCGAGATATTCCCTTTACCTGGCCGGTTGCCGAGATCGTGCGCCAGCATCACGAGAAACTCGATGGCTCGGGCTATCCATTCGGCCTGACGGTGGATGCGATTCTCCCCGAGGCCAAGATCCTGGCGGTGGCGGACATTGTGGAAGCGATGGCCTCTGACCGGCCCTACCGGGCAAAACTCGGATTGGCGGTTGCTCTGGCAGAGATCAAGGCCCTTTCAGGAACGCTTTTGGATGCCAATGTGGTGCGGGTATGCACGGAGCTCTTCCGCGAGAAGCGTCTGGTTATGCCGGGTTTGGAGTTGCAATGATTTCGCCGCGAGGCGGGGTGGCGCGGAGGATGCGGCAGGGATTTTCACTAGCTATTTGATTGACAGGCTTCGTTTTCTGGCGTTTAGTTGTTTAGTGAGGAGTCATACACCCACTAGGCAAGCAACGACAGCAGCTGAATGCAGTATTGTAATGGGTGCGTATTGGATACCTTCGAGCCACAGAATCTATACGAATTGAGCTGGACCTACGCGCCAGGCGCGATGTTTGCTATCCGCTGTGGTAGCGGACAACTGCTCGACGTGAACCCAGCCGCGGAAGCTCTATCAGGCTACTGCCGCAATGAATTGCTGGGTATGCCCATCGTTCTGTTGCATCCGGAGAGTGAACGCGAGCAGGTCAGCGCCCAATTCTGCACAGCCGAAGCTCAGCCTCTGAATGATTATGGCTTTTCTCTTCAATGCAAAGATGGCCGGCACAAACGGGTAGCGATATCCTACTCCGATCTCTCCCTGCTCAATGGCATGCAGGTGAAGATCTGCGTCTATTTCGACATTTCGGATCCCATCGAGCAGAGACATCAGCTTTCAATGCAAAACTGGGCGCTGTCGGCCTATGCCGGCGCGGCTTTGGCGTTGGGACGCGCGGAGGCAGTGAAAGAGCTGAAACAGTCGATTTGCGAGGCGATCACCAGAGATTCCGTCTATGCTTTGGCCTGGATAGGCATCGCCGAGAACGACCCGCAAAAGACGATTCGGATTGCCGCCGCCGCGGGCAACAGTGTTGCTTATGTGGATGGTATCCGGGTGAGTTGGTCAGAAGATGATCCCCAGGGACGCGGTCCAACGGGCATCTGTATTCGTACCGGCAAGACAGTGATTCTGGAAGACTCCAATACCGCCGAGTTCTTTGCGCCGTGGCGCGAACGAGCACAGAGTGCCGGCATCCGTTCCAGCGTGGCGATTCCGTTTTCCATCGAGGCGGGCAGACTCGGCGCGTTGATGGTTTACTCCCGGTTTCCGAATGCGTTTGAGCCCGCTGCGATTAAGGTCTTCGAGCATCTCGCCATGCAGATCGGCCATGGCATCCATGCAATTGAAAGTCAGCAGCACTTGCAGGCAGAACTGAGCCGCCTGGAAATGCTTCAACGGCAGTTGAATGACGCCTTGTCCGCGATGGTCTCGCCGATTGTCACTGCGATGGAGATGCGCGACCCATACACAGCAGGCCATCAAAGCCGAGTGGCGGAGATCGCGGTGGCGATTGGCAGGGAGATGGGCTGGCCGGCGGAGAGATTGCAAGGGCTGCGCGTAGCCTCCCTGGTGCATGACATTGGCAAGATTTCCATCCCCGCGGAGATACTGACCAGGCCTGGACCGCTGACTGCCGCTGATCGTGTGATCATCAACGGCCATCCAGAGACAGGCTATAGGATTCTGCGGGATGTTCCTCTGATCTGGCCAATTGCCGAGATCGTCCGCCAGCACCACGAAAAACTCGATGGCTCCGGCTATCCCTTCGGCTTGAAGGGAATTGACATTCTTCCCGAAGCGCGGATTCTGACGGTGGCCGACATTATGGAAGCCATGGCCTCCGACCGGCCATACCGGGCGGCAATCGAATTGGAGACGGTATTGGCGGAACTGGAGACGCAGGCCGGAAGACTGCTGGACGAAGAGGCTGTGCGGGCCTGCACAACCCTTTTCCGCGAGAAGCGCCTGGTTCTGCAAGGTGAGAATCGTCGTTGATCTTGTTGCCCGAAAATAAAACTGCCTGCGAACCGGGTTTGAGCGAACGGTGTGGCGTTCGCAGCACTGCGCTGTGATGGATTCTCCGCTGGCCGCAGGCGTGCGGATGCCGAGGCCGCTGCCATCGGGCAAGGAATTCCACGAAATTTCATCAGGTTCACTTCCCAGATAGCGAAAAGTGGTCAATATTGAACACATGAGTGACAAATAGTCTGTAAACCTGTATAAGTCTATACAGCGGGAAGAATCTACATCGGCCATCTGCGGAAGCGCATCTCCGCACTTTATACGTCCGATTACGACAACGCTCTCTGAGACCACCACACTCGCACGAGGAAAGGTTGGATCCATTGAGCGTTCATCTGGTCAATCCCAGCGACAATTCTTTTGGCACCGCGGTGATTACGCCGCGCTGGCTGTTTGTGCTGGCGGCGGCAACGCCGCTAGCAGCGGGCGATCCCATTCTCGTCGATGAGTCGCTGGAACAGATTGTTCCGGAGACGATTCAGCCGGGAGATATTGTGGGCATCAGCGTGCACACCGGCAATGCCCTGCGCGGCTACGCAGGTGGGCAGGATGGCGCGCAGCCGGGGCGCGTGGGTGGTCTATGGCGGCATTCACGCCACGCTCTTTCCTGAAGAGGCGCTGGATCGCGGGCAAGGCGCACGCGGTGGTGACCGGAGACGGCGACATCGCCTGGGGCAAGGCGGTCAACGATTGCCTGGCGGGCAAGCTGGAGAGAATCTACGAGGGCGGGCGGATTGGCGGCGGCGAGTTCCTGGCCGCGCGCTGGGATTTGATGAACCCGGAAAAATATATGTGGGCGTCGGTGCAAACCATTCGCGGCTGCCCGAAGCACTGCTCCTTTTGCAGCGTTTGGCGGACCGATGGGCAGAAGCCGCGGCAGCGAAGCCATCAGAGAGTGATCGACGAGATTGTGGAACTGCGCCGGATTGGATTTCGCTTTATTGCGCTGGCCGACGATAACTTCTATCCGGTAACGTTTACCGATCTGCGGCTGGCCCGCGAGCAGGGCAACACGGCCAAGGTGGAAGAGCTGACGGCGATTCGCGCCGAGCGCTTCCAGCTGATGGAAGAGCTGGCCAAGCTGCCGAAGGACATGGTCTTCTATACGCAGATGACGATGGAAGCGGGCGAGGACGGCGTCTTCCTGGATGCGATGAAGAAGGCCAACATCAAGGGCGCGCTGGTGGGCGATGGAGGCGGTGACGCCGGAGGGGCTTGAAGGCCGATCTACAAGGACTGGAACCTCTCCGGCGACGCCCTGGCGAAGCAGTTGCAGACGTTCAAGAAGCATGGCGTTCATGTGCTGGGTTCGTTCATCTTCGGGCTGCCGACGGACAGGCCGGCGACCTTCGACGCCACCGTGGAGATGGCGCTGAAGGCGGGCATCACCTTTGCGCAGTTCGTGATGATGACGCCGTTTCCGGGCACGGTGGATTTTGGGCGCTGGGAAAAGGAGCAGGCGGAGAATCCCACGATGGTGGGCGATGTGCCGATTACGCGCTACTGGCTGATTCCCACCGAGGTTCGGCCCAAGATGTTTACGCCGCATCCTACGATGAGTTCGGATGAGATTCGCGAGCGCACACAAAAGGTGTGGGACACGTTTTATAACTGGGGCATCGATCTGGAAGCGGTCGGCCTGCACGCCCGACATCTGCGCTCCAGGATCGCCTTCATGTTTCTCTCGAAGCTCTACCGGCAGATGTACGCGGGCACGGGAATCTCCACCGACAGCGCGCGGCGCAAGAAGTCCAAGGCCTGGGCGAGGTGGACGGCGCGGCAGTGCAAGAAGCTGTTCCGGGCAAAGCCGATGCCGGAGCTTGATCCGCGCGAGTGGGCGCCTGCGTTAACGCCGTCGATGAGCCATGCAGCCTTTGCAGCAATACGTAATGAAGCTGAGGCACCACAAAAACA
>CAWFZU010000099.1:0-29833 GCA_963820195.1 uncultured Acidobacteriaceae bacterium
TCGGCCGAAGCCCTGCTTGAGAGTTAGAACTGCTGTGGGAACTTGGTAGTCGAAGAAGGGTTTTCCGCCGTTCTCTTCGATGGCCTTCATGCGTGCCGAGACCACCGGATCGCTGGGCACTGCAAAGGGCAGCCGGTCGATGATGACGCAACTCAGAGCCTCGCCCTGCACGTCCACGCCCTGCCAGAAGCTCGACGTGCCAAAGAGGACCGCGTTGGGCGTCGCGCGAAACTCCTCCAACAGCGCCTTGCGTGGCGCCGTGCCGTGCAGCAGGATGGGGAAATCCAGCACCGGCAGCAGGCGCTCGTATAAGTCGCGCATCTGCGCATAACTAGTGAAGAGGCAAAAGGCACGGCCCTGGGTAATTTCCAGCACGCGCTGGATGCAGCGCGCCGCGGCTTCGGGAAAGTCAGCGTCGCGCGGGTCGGGCATCTCCGGCGGAAGATAGAGCAGCGCCTGTTCGCCATACTTGAAATGCGAGGGCACGACTAACTCGCGTGCCTCACTCAGTCCCAGCCGCTTGCGGATATGCTCGAATCCGCCCTGCACAGTGAGCGTGGCCGATGTCAGCACTACGGTAGGAATCTGGTCGAAGACTAACTCGAAGAGCAGTTCAGAAACGTCGATGGGCGTGGCCTGCAAAAAAGTCGTCCGCGACTGTGCACGGAAGGCGCCGCGCGCGGCGGTCCTTTCCGATGAACCCCCGGCGGAGATGCGCCGCTCCATCCAGAAAACCATATTACTGGCGCTGGATTCGAGCAGAAACTCAAACTCGGAGCGCAAACGGGCGATGCGCTTCCTGAGCCCCGGCGCTTCGTCGGCTTTCATGCTTTCCATCTCTGCTTCCAGGCGCAGCAGCGTGGCGCGCACGGCCAGATATAAGTCGCCCTGCGTTTCCAGAAACTCCTCCCGCCCAGCGAACGGTTGCCGTCCATCACCGGCCAAAGGTAGAGCGGCAAAGAACATCCGTGCGCGGTCGCGCAACTGCTGAGTTATGGCGGGAAGGCTTTCCGCGCCTTCCTTGCCGCGTAGCAGTACATCGGTGTCGCGCGCCAGCTCCTCAAAGCGGATGTTGCTAACCGAAAGTCCGAAGTAACTCGAAGCTACTTCCTCTAACTCATGCGCCTCGTCAAAGACCACCGCCGCGGCCTCAGGCAAAATGCCGGCGTCTGGCGCGCCAGCGGCCTCGCGCTTGACGGCAACGTCGGCGAAAAATAAATGATGATTCACAATGATAATGTCCGATTCAAGCGCCTTGCGCCGCATCTCTGTAATAAAGCAGCGGCGGTAATCAGGACAAGTTGACCCCAGGCAGGCCTCGGCGCGCGCGTCGAGCTTCTGCCACAATGCGCTCGACTCCGGCATTCCGGATAACTCCGCGCGGTCGCCGGATTCGGTGGTTTGCTCCCACTCGGAAATTTGCCGGTATTGGTCGATCTCTTCTAATCCAGACAAAATCGGCTGGTTGCGCAGCGCAGTGAGCTTGTGGCGGCAGAGATAATTGGCGCGGCCCTTCATATAGCAGACACGCAACTCGCCGACCAGCGTTTCAAGAAAGGGCACGTCGCGGAAGAAGAGCTGGTCCTGCAGGGCTTTGGTTCCGGTGGAAACGATGATGCGCTGTCCGGTGCGCAGGGCGGGCAGCAGGTAAGCCAGCGTCTTTCCGGTGCCGGTGCCGGCCTCGACGATCAGATGGCGGCGTTCGGCGAGCGCGCGCTCGACAGCTTTGGCCATCTCCAGTTGGCCGGGGCGGTACTCATAGGGCAGCGTTGAGCGAGCCAGGATGCCGCCGGGCGCGAAGAACTCGTGCAGCGTGGGCAGGGCGCGGGTTGGGCTGTCGGTAGGCGGCATCGGGAGCGGGCGCTCTTCCCATCATAGTGATGCGCGCTCGCTAAGGTAAGCAGCACTGGCGGCTGTGGCTTGGATTGTGCGGCGGCATAACAGTTGGCCGCGTTGACGCGTATTGAGTTCCCGAGGATGTTCATCGTTCCTGTCCGCGGTGTGTGAGGGTTATATTAGAGTGGAATATTGCTGGAAAAAGAGTGGGCGCTTATGGTGAAGCAGGCGCTTTCCGCTTGACCGAGGTGAGATACTAAGTTATGACGTACACCACATATGAGGCGCAGACTCATCTTTCACGGCTGCTCAAAGAGGCAGAGGCTGGGCAGGAAGTAATCATTCTGCGCGGCAAGCGGCCGGTGACGAAGATTGTGCCGATCAGGTCCATCGCGCCGCTGAATCCTCCAGGGCACGAGTCTGTGGAGTAATGACTCGCATGGGTTCAAGGGCCATTCTGCTTACATAGCCCCCAGTACAGTGACCGGTTTATCGATACGTGTAGCATGAAGCGAATCTGGCGATAATTTGCAGCATATTCGCCGTATTAACGGCGATTGGAGACAAGTTTGTCGAAGTATCATAAGTCGGTAGTGCCAACCAGGTCGCGCGCGGGCGCGTTACCGAGGTCCCCGCGGACAGGTCTCCGTCCGTGGGGTAGTCTGCCGCTGGTAGCCATTGTGGGCCGCCCCAATGTGGGCAAGTCCACGCTCTTCAACCGGCTCACCGGGAGCCGCCGCTCCATCGTTGGGGACGAGCCGGGCATCACCCGCGACCGCATCTATGGCGAGTATGAGTGGATGGGCCGCAACTTTCGCCTGGTGGACACCGGCGGCATGGTGCCCGACGACGCGGAGCTGATTCCCACCGAGATCTATGCCCAGGCGATGGTGGCGCTGGAGGAGGCCGACGCGCTGGTGCTGGTGGTGGACGCGCGCACTGAGCTGGCCAGCCCGGATTACGACCTGGTGCGCATGCTGATTCGCGGCGGCAAGCCGCTGTTTCTGGCGGTGAACAAGGTCGAGGGCGAGGCGATGGCGCTGGAGTGCGGAGAACTTCCGCCAGTTGGGCATCCGCAACATGTTTCCCCATCAGCTCCGAGCATGGGCTGGGCATCGGCGACCTGCTGGAGGCGATTGCCGAGGCGCTGCCCGCGCCGCCGGAGGCTGCGCTGACCGAGGATGAGATTCTGGCCGCGGAAGAGACCGAGGCGGCAAATGAAGCTGAAGAAGGTTCGCTGGACGCGCACTGCTCGCCGGACGCGCAACCCCTCCATCGCACACACGGCGAATTCGAACAGCACGAGACCTCCATCGCCATCATCGGCCGTCCCAATGTCGGCAAATCCACGCTGCTGAATGCGCTGACCGGAACCTCCCGCGCCATTGTTTCGCCCATCGCCGGCACCACCCGCGACGCGGTGGACGAGGTAGTCGAGTTCGAGGGCCAGCAACTGCGCTTCGTGGATACGGCCGGCATCCGCCGCAAGGGCAAGACTCACCTGATGGCCGAAAAGATGAGCGTAGTGATGGCCCGCCGCCACCTGGAGGCCGCGGACGTGGCGCTGCTGATCATCGACGCGGTCGATGGCGTCACGGCGGCCGACGCCACCATCGGCGGTTATGCCCACGAGAGCGGGCGCAGCGTCATCATCGTGGTGAACAAATGGGACCTGGTGACCACGGGCCGCAGCGACGGCAAGCCTCCCGCCGACCGGGAGATCTTCGAGCAGCAACTGCGCACCGTGCTCAAGTACCTCAGCTACGCGCCGGTGATCTTTCTCTCCGCGCTCGAGGGAGCAGGCTCCGACGGCAAGAAAATGTTGCGCGTGCTGCATGAGGTTGTCTCCGTGGCCGCCGAGCGCCGCAAGCGCGTCACCACCGGCCAGATGAACCGCTTCCTCGAAAAGATCGACTTCCAGCGCGCGCCGGTGCCCATGGCCAAGCGCCTGCGCATCTTCTATATGACGCAGGCCGCCGTCGCCCCGCCCACCTTCGTGCTCTTCACCGACCGCGACATCAAGCTGCACTTCAGCTTCGAGCGCTTCCTGGAAAACCAGATCCGCGAGGCATTCGGCTTCAAGGGCACACCCATCTGGTTCAAAGTCCGCGCGCGCAACGCCGAGAAGAAGGAATAGACCCAGCGGAAACCAAGACGCGCCAGAATTCTCTCCCATGTCTTACCATGACGGGGAGGATTTCTCGCGATGAATTCTGTTTTGAAGTTGCGTTTCGCTCGTTTTGCCTGCCTATTTGTCTTTGCTGCCACGCTCTGTGCAAGCCGCCTCCTGGGCCAGAGCGCTGCTGAAGCCGCCAAAATTGCCGCCCCGCTGCCCGCCGAAGCCCGTGTGGTCCTCGACCGGCTCTCCATGCTGCGGGAACTGCCCGATGGCGCATGGAAGTTCCATCCCGGCGACCTGGCCCATGGCGAGGCCGTCACTCTGGACGAAAGCAGTTGGCAGCCCATCGCGCTGAAGAGCAAGGCGCCTAAAGAGGCGGTCTGGTTTCGCCAGAGCTACCAGGTTCCGGCCACTCTCGGCGGCTACGACCTCACCGGCGCGCGCATCTGGTTCCAATTCCAGGCCTATGCCAATGGGCCGATGCCGGAGATTCTCTACTTCAACGGCCGCCGCGTGGCGATGGGCGACGACTTGGAGCCGGTTGTCCTCTTCGACGGCGCCCGGCCCGGCGACAAGGTGACGGTCGCCGTCAAGCTGCTGCACACGGTGGACCTGAAGACCTTTCAGGGCGCGACACTGAAGATTGACTTCCCCGACGGCCGCCCCAACCCCGAAGACCTGCGTGAGGAGTTTTTGTCCGCCTCGTTGCTGGTTCCCGCGCTGGCGCCCAGTGACCCCGCGCAGACGGCCACGCTCAACGACGCCATCCGCGCGGTGGACCTGGCCGCGCTCGACGCCAACAATCAGGCAAAGTTCGATGAAAGCCTTCGCGCGGCGCACGGCAAGCTCGAAGCCCTCACGCCGCTGCTGCGGCAGGTTACCTATCACCTGACCGGCAATTCGCACATCGACGCGGCCTGGCTCTGGCCGTGGACCGAGAGCGTGGATGTGGTCAAGCGGACCTTCGGTACTGCACTACAACTGATGTACGAATATCCCGAATACACTTACACGCAGTCGGCCGCGGCCTACAACGAGTGGCTGGCGCAAAAGTATCCCGAGATGAACGCCGAGATTGCCCAGCGCATCAAGGAGGGCCGCTGGGAGATCGTCGGCGGCATGTGGGTCGAGCCGGACCTGAATATGCCCGACGGCGAGTCGCTGGTTCGTCAGTTGCTCGTGGGCAAGCGCTGGTACAAGCAGGCCTATGGCGTGGACGTGAGGGTCGGCTGGAACCCGGACAGCTTCGGCTACACCTGGCAGTTGCCGCAGATCTACAAGAAGAGCGGCGTGGATTATTTTGTCACGCAAAAGATGGCCTGGAACGACACCAATCAGTTGCCCTTCAAGTTTTTCTGGTGGGAGTCGCCGGATGGATCGAAGGTGCTGACTTATTTTCCCCACGACTACGCCAACGATGACCTGAACCCAGTGCGTCTGGCTCGCGACTTTACCATCGCGCAGAAGCAGGCTGCGGGCTTGACGGACTTGATGGACCTTTACGGCATCGGCGACCACGGCGGCGGGCCCACGCGCGCGGTTCTGGACGAGGGCAGGCACTGGGCTTACCCTTCGCTTCCCGCTTATGTGACGCCGAAGATCGAATTCGGCTCGGCGCTGCCCTACTTCACCGCGCTGGAAAAACAGATTGCGCCCAACAGTCCGGTCTGGGATTACGCGTCCATCGCCAAGGGCTACACGCCTCCGCCGCCGGTTGCGGGCATGGTCAATATTCCCACATGGAAGAGCGAGCTGTACTTCGAGTACCACCGCGGCGTGATGACCACGCAGGCCAACCATAAAAAGAATATGCGTGAGGCCGAGGAGCGGATGCTCGATGCGGAAAAGTGGGCCTCTCTGGCCTGGGTCCTTGCCGGACGGGGAACGTTTGAATATCCGGCGACGGAACTGACTGAGGATTGGAAGAAAGTTTTGTTCAATCAGTTTCATGACTTAGCCGCAGGCTCCGGCATCGGCGTGATCTACAAGGACGCGCAGAATGATTACGATGTGGTGCGCTGGTCTACGAATGAGATCGATGCGAATGCGTTGGATAAGACCGTTGAAAGGATCAACACACAAGTCAAAATTGATAAGTCTGTCCCCATCGTGGTTTTCAATTCTCTTGGCTGGGAACGATCCGGAGATGTCACTGTGAAATTGCAACTACCTGATCCCAAACTAGACATCAGCGTTTCAGATATGTGCGAAGCAGAGAGTCCGATCAACCAGATTGATCCCAAAATCATTTCTCGAAACTTGGAAACTGGCGAAGTTGAATTAAGTTTCTGGGTCTCCAAGATACCAGCTCTTGGCTACAGGGCTTTTCGTATAGGTCCTGCTTACAAACACAAGAAGGGCGAACCAGAATTGCTTTGCGTGCATGGATTCTATCAAACACAGCAAGATATTACAGGGAAAACTCTAATCCTTCAATATTATCCTGAAAGTCCAATAGTAATAGTAAATAAAGAGACAGGTTGCATCGACAAAATCCTTGACGTGAGATCGGGTTTTGATTGGATTCAACCAGGTCATTGCGCAAATCAATTCCAGTTTTACAAGGATGCGCCAACAAATTATGATGCATGGAATATCGATCCAGGAACTTTGGATACCGCACCGAGTGTGATTGAGAAAGCAGACTCCGTAGAGTTGATTGATCAAAAAACGGAACATCCGTCAATTCGTATCAAACAACATTGGCAAAATTCAACGTTCGTCCAAACGATTCGATTGACTTTCCCGGACCAAATCGACATCGACAACGAGATCGACTGGCACGAGTCGCACGTTCTGCTCAAGGCGGCCTTTCCGCTGGCGGCTTCGGGGCCGTTTGCCACTTACGAGATTCCTTACGGAACCATCGACCGGCCGACCACGCGCAACAACAGTTGGGAGAAGGCGCAGTTTGAGGTTCCGGCGATGCGCTGGGCCGATCTTCCGGCGCCGGCCCGACGGCAAGATTCACGGGCTGAGCGTCCTCAACCAGATCGAAGTACGGCTACGACGCCGTGGGCAACGTGCTGCGGCTGACGCTGCTGCGCTCGCCCAAATGGCCCGACGCCGAGGCCGACATGGGCCATCATCACTTCCACTACGCGCTCTATCCGCACGCCGGAACGTGGAAGGATGCGCTCACCGTGCGCCACGGCTACGAGTACAACTACCCGCTCACAGCCGTCGTCACCACGGCTCATCCCGGCTCGCTGCCCGCCTCGCACTCCTTTGCTTCGGTCGCGCCGGAGAATGTCGTCCTGACCGCGGTGAAGAAGGCCGAAGACGCGAAGGGCCTGATCTTCCGCGTCTATGAGTGGGCGGGCAAGGAGACGACGGCCGAGTTCCACGTGCCGCCGGGAGCGACCGGGCGCACGGTCACCAACCTGATGGAGCGCCGGAGGGCGCGCCGCTGGCCGGTGGTTGGCGACGTGGTGAAGGCGCCGATTCATCCCTACGAGATTCTGACCATCCGCGTGGATTACCCCAATGGCGGGCCAAAGCAGTAAGAAGTTGAAGCGCGGCACAGGTTTTGGCGCTCTAACAGGTAAGGAGCAAGCGCCATGAATCTCACATCCCCCTTCGCCGTCGTCTCCGTCATCGTCCTGGTCTTCACCGTGGCGCTCTTCTTCGCAGCCAGCAGCAAGGAAGACGGCGGCTCGATGCACTGATCCGGATTTGGATTGCGGATTTGGATGCCCGGCTCGTCGTCGTTGGCGTGGAGCGCGGCAAGAAGGCATTGCCGCGAGTGGCGCGATTCCTGGAACCTTTCTCACGCTTCAGGCGTATAAACGGGCTAGAGGGCGATTGCCATGTTGATGAACGGGATGCGTAAAGCGGCAGCATTGGTTGCGGGCCTGGCGTTGGCCGCCGGCCTGGCGGGATGCATGATTCATACGGAAAAGGACGCCAACGGCAAGGAAAAGAACGTCCAGGTGGAAACGCCTTTTGGCGGCATTCATGTGAATACCGATCAGACCACGGCGTCGGACCTGGGATTGCCGGTCTATCCGGGCGCGACGCCTGTGAGGGACAAAGACAACAACAAGTCGGCCGACGTGCATCTGGGATTTGGCGAGTGGCAGTTGCGGGTGCGGGCGGTCTCCTACGAGACGCCCGATTCCGAGGAGAAGGTGACCGCGTTTTACAAGAAGGCGCTGGGCCGCTACGGCGACGTGATTACCTGCAAGGATCACTCTCCGGTCGGCGCTCCGGCGGCTACCCACGAGGGGCTGACCTGCAACGACGATACGAATGCCAAGGTTAAGATCGACAACGGCGATTATGGCGTCAGCCAGGGAAAGCCTGGAGCTGAAGGCCGGCTCCAAGCGCCACCAGCACATTCTGGGCTTTGAGAATACCAACGGCGGCAAGACCCGCTTCGCTCTGGTTGCGCTGGATCTGCCCGCCGAGGTGGTGGAATCCGGCTCCGGAAAAAGCGATTAATCTTTCGTGTTTTTACGAATAGGCACAACAAAACCCCGTCCGAGATCAGGCTGTTACGAAAGTCTGGTTTAGAGCCGGGAATCATGGGAAAATGCCCTCGTGGTGAGCGAGGGCATTTTTCATGGGCTTTATTCAAGGTGAAGGACGAACCCAAGGCACATTGTTTCCGGTGGTGCTGGACGATCTTGTCCCGGGCGATCATGTTTGTCGGGTGATCGACGCTTTCGTTGGGCGGTTGGAGATGAGCGAACTCGGGTTCGAGCGTTCCGAGCCGGCGGAAACGGGACGGCCTGGTTACGATCCGCGCGATCTTTTGAAGCTTTATCTCTACGGCTACCTGCAGCAGATCCGATCTTCACGGCGTTTGGAGGCCGAGTGCCGGCGCAACGTGGAAGTGATGTGGTTGCTGGGCCGTCTGGCTCCCGATTACAAGAGCATCGCCGAATTCCGGCGCATGCACCGTGAAGCGGTCACCGAGGCGGGGGCCGAGCTGGTTGGCTTTGCGCGTTCGGTGGGCCTGGTACGGGGTGAGTGGATAGCCATCGATGGTTCCAAGTTCCAGGCCGCCAGCAGCGCTCGCAGTGTGCACGAGCGCGAGGCAGTGAAGCGTTATCTGGAGCAGCTTGAGCAAGCCGATGAAGGGGATGAAGTGCGTCATCGATCCGAGCGCCGTGGCGACGGCACTGGAGAAGCTGAACAGGCATCCGGAGCCGGAGGCGCACTTGATGCGCGTAGGCCATGGCCATGCGCATGCTCCTGCCTATAACGTGCAGACCGCTGTGGATGCCGAACATGCGTTGATCGTGGCCCAGCAGGTGACCACGGAGGCAACCGACAACCGCAGCCTGCTGCCCATGGCCGAGGCGGCCAAGCAGGCGGTTGGCGCACCGGACTCTCTCCACGTGGTTGCCGACGCCGGTTACTCCAACGGCGAGCAGGCCGAACCATGCGAAACAAGAGGCATCTTGCCGCATGTGCCAGCCAATCGCGCCATCAACAACAAGGGTGATGGAACACTGTTCGACCGTAGCCGGTTCCGCTACGATGCGACGACGGACACCTTCCACTGTCCCGATGGGCAGACTCTCCCGCGGAAGCAAATACAGCGAGGCAAGAGACAGAGTGGTCTATACGGCGCCAGCGGAGGCCTGTGGCGCATGCCCTCTGAAAGATCGCTGCACTCCGTCCCCGCAACGCTTGGTGAACCGTCACCTCTACGATGGTGCGTTGGAGCGTATGCAACAACGAGCCACGCCAGCCGCGATGCGACTGCGACGATCGATTGTCGAGCATCCCTTCGGCACACTGAAATACCGAATCTTCGGACACCCGCGCTTTCTGCTGCGCGGTCTCGGCGGAGCACAGACTGAGTTCAGTCTGGGAACCATGGCCTACAACCTGAAACGCATGATGAAAGTGCTCGGCGGCGACCGCCTGACCAAGGCGATTACCCTCGCCTGATACCACGGTTGCTTTGCCGAGCACTCTGCAAGCCAAAACCTGCCGCAAAAAAAAGAGAAGCGAAGATCCATCGCTGGAACTTCGCTTCTCGTTGCTCTGCAAACCCGGTTTCGTAACAGCCTGGAGATGGACGGGGTTTGTGTCAATCCTGAAAAATGCCCCTGAACTTTGGTTCCGCACCGGCCTGTGCCGGCCTCAGCGGATTCCGCCCGCCGGCTTTACGCCTTGGCGATCTTGCCGTTCTTGATGCAGCTGGTGCACACCCTGATCCGCTTGGCCTGGCCGTTCACCAGCGCCTTCACTGCTTGTAGATTCACGCTCCAACGGCGACGTGTGATGTTATGGGCGTGAGAGATGTTGTTGCCGAACTGCGGACCTTTCCCGCAGATGTCGCATACCTGTGCCATGACCTTGCTCCAGACTTTGATCTTTCGCGCCGCCGGGACGATCCAGCCTCGAACCGCAAGAAACGCGCTCCATCCGGGCCTGTCCAACGGGGCGGCCAACAGGGTAAAAAATGGACACACTACCCCTCGGCTTGCCGAATCTTCATTATACCCGGAATCGCTCCTCCAGGCCAACCCGAACTCCGGCGCGATGGAATTCAGAGTTACAGGATCGGGCAGGCCGAACCCAGAGCCTCCTGCCTTCGGACCGATCCCACAAAACAGATTAGCCGTTCCGCGGCGCTTTTCCGCCAGGGTTCCGCGCGCTTCACTTGCTCGCGCCGGTCGATGCGGCAGGCACTCCGAGGGTCGCGGCGCTGGGCAGATCTCTGCCGCTGTAGAAGTCTTGAATAGCTTCATCGAAGAGATCACCGCGCCGCTGCCACACTTCGATTTGCAGGTCGTAGCGCACAGTGACATTGTTCAGCCAATAAGGCCGGTTCTCGCCGAGCCAGAGCTGGCTGTACTCGCCCTTGATGGCGGAGTAGGCATCGCGCAGATCCTGGCAGCGCCCAAACATGCTGCTGATCTCATTCAACGTGTTTTGCGTCTCCGAGCTATGCGCCTTGTCGTGCTGGCGCGCAAGCGCCTCCGCGTACCCGTCAACAATTTCTTGTGCCAGCTCAAATTTCATGCCAATCAGGTCCAGGCGGCGCGCGCCCAGGTCCATGGCGGTGAGGGCATCGGCTTCTTTCAGCGCGGGGTTCGCGCGGCGCGCCTCGGCCAGCAGCACAATGGCTCGCTCGGCATGGAGGCGCACCTCCGGCGCCAGGGGCAGCAGCTTGGCTGAAACAGCCTGCCCCTGCCGGCTCCAGGGATCAAGCCAGAAGATGCCGTCGCTTTCCATCCCAATCCCGGCCTTCGCCAGAGCATCGTGCGCGGCCATCAGCTCCATTTCGGCCTCATTGATCTTGCCGCTCAGGTCGCCGTGAAAGATCCGCCCATACGCATCCTGGTAGGCGGGGATCGAGCTCTCGCCCGGCTGCCAGGCTGACACCGCGCCAAACAGCAGGCCGTACCAATCTTCATTGAAGAGGCCCTCGCCGTCGTCATTCCATACGGTGGTCAGCGCGCCCGTGGAACCCAGCCGCTGGCCGTCGCGAATGAAGCCTTGGATGTTGCCGAAGGCCGTCTTCGCCACCGGGTAGACTTGCTTCCAGTTGGCGTCGCCGGGAGCCACCCAGGTCTCCATGCCGGCCTTGGCAAAGGGCTCGATCATCTTGTCGAAGCCCGTGGTGTCCCAATAGTTCCAGGGCACGGCAATCATATCCTTGGGCAGGCCGGCCACGGCCGCCGGATCGGCCCCGCCAATATCTCCCCAGAACAGCAGGCGGCGATGGAGGGGCGCCAGCTCATCGTGAATCTGCTTGAGAAAATCCACGTAGACCGGCCCATAGCCTTTGGCTTTTACTTGCGGCCGGGTGCGCCCCGCTCCCAGATCAAAGGTCTCGTCGGCCCCGATGTGGAGGAAGGGCGAGGGAAACTCCTGGGCAATCTGCGGTAAACCAATCCTTGATCAGCGGCAGCGTGCCTGGCTGGCCGGGCGCCAGCACCTGGCCATGCGGAGTTTCAGCCACATCCTGGTAGAGGTCGTACTTCAGCACTTGATGCAGATGGCCGAAGGCCTCCTGCTCCGGCACAATCGTGATGTGATACTGGCTGGCGTAACGCGACCAGCTCCCGCGCCTCTTCGGGAGTCAGCGCGCTGCCCGGAGGCGCGGCCAGCGGCTGGTTGGGATAGAGCAGCGTGTGCTCGAAGTAGGGCGAATAGATGTTGATCTTGAAGGAGGCGAAGACGCGAATCTGGTGCTTCTGAAATTCCAGCGTGGGAAACGGCCCGCGGGAGAGGTCGTCGTGGATGCCGCGGTATTTCATCGCCGGCCAGTCGCGCACCGTGCCGGTGGGCAGCACCGGCCTGGCGCCGGCCGGCGGAAGCAACTGCTTCAGGGTCTGCACGCCGTAGAAGACCCCCGCGCCGGTTGCCGCAATGACAAAAGCTTCGTGAGGCTCAATCGCCAGCAGATAGCCTTCAGCCTCCATCGGCGCATCGAAGGCCAGGCGGCGCTTTGCCAGCAGGGCTTTGCCCTCCGCCGAGCCCGCGCGCAGCAGAACAATGCGGAAGCCGGCAGCTTCGGCCTTGGCGCGGGGCGCTTGCTGGATCGCCTCTTTCAGGTCGCGTGCGGCAAACTCGTCCTCGGCATCGTGTCCCGGCACGCTGACTGCCACCGTCTCCGGCAGGACGGTCTCCCCGGTAAAATGCGCCTCGCGGGGAGCGGGAAGCAGAGGGATTTGGCCAGCGGAGAGAGCGGGAAGCACATACAGCAGGGCAGCCACGCAACTCATCGCAGTGCGCGGCATACTCTTCATGAAATCATTTCCAGTCGCGGAGTTCGGCATTTTTCTTGTCACCGTTGGCTCATGTTTGAATTGCTGCATCCTTGCTGCGGATTCATTCGACGATGACGTAGAGATGGGATTTTTCCGGTCCATCCACAGTCACCTTGATCTTGTTCTCCTTTTGCAGTTGAATTGTCCGCGTGAGCGTTTCTACACTCTGGTTGATTTCGTTGGACTGGATGACGGTCACGCCATTGACCTCGACCTTCGCGCTCGTCACCCGATTGCTCCCGTCACGATCTCCGTTGACGATCGTGAGTTGATAGCTGGACTCCGGCGTCTTATGCATGCCGATAACAGATACCATGTTTGGAAAACTGGGTCCATATTTTTCAATATCGATCAGAGTTTTGGCCGGTGCGTAGGTCTTGCCATTGTACCGGAAGAGGGTGTAGGTGCCCGAAGACATAATTCCGTCATCTCGCTGGAATTTTTCCAAGTCGCCGTTGCTCCCGAGAATTTGCATCGCGCCTGTATGATCGATATCCACGACATCAGATTCCTGCATGTCCGATTCGGGTATACCTTTCTTGCTTACGTTATCTAATCGGACTGCTGTAATGTTTTGTAGTTTCGTGCCATCCCAGACAAAGTACCAATCCGGCCCGTGGATAGACGCGACAGCGATCGTTTTTGCCAGAGACGAATCAGGATGCTCCGGATCGGCTAGATTGTCAATCTCTAAGCCACATGCCCCACCGTTCAGCCAAAATTGCTCATCGGGAACTGTGGAAACAGTTTTTGCCACGCCAGACGTGTAGGCGACCATGGCAACTTCGATGCCGTCACCGCTATATGCAGTCGCAATCAACTTCGGCGTACCATCGGCATTCTGGCTGAATACCGCGGCGCAGGTGCTATATTCGTTTCCCGATTCTTGATCTTTCGGGTAGCGGAGTTCCTTCGGAAAAGTGGCTTTGACGGCCTTCATCACCGCTGGGCTAGGCGTCTGATCAGAGTCTTGCGCCGTGAGCACGACCGGCGCCGCCAAGCTGAAACTGACAAGAGCGAGTAGGCTGAGTTGTTTCGTCATTGCTGACCACCTGCGGTGAAGATTGTGCCTGAATGCGAGTCTTTCAATTCGATTTGCTCATTATAGACTTGGATTGCGCTCTGCTGCGCAAGGGGCCGCACCTGTGACGACGCAAACCGACCGCACCGCGTACCCGCCTGCCGATCTCTCCGCCCAGCGCGGCTATAACATCTTCCTTCTGGTCGTCGCGGGGCTGGGTGGCTTGCTGTACGGAATCGACGTGGGCATCATTGGCGGCGCGCTCCCCTACCTGGAAGCGACCTCAAGGCTGACGGCCGCGCAACTCTCCGTCATTGTGGCGGCTGTCCTGCTGGGGAGCGTTATCTCCACGCTCTTTGCGGGGGTGATTGCCGACGCGATCGGCCGCAAGCCGCTGATGATCCTGAGCGGTGTCGTCTTCGTCCTCAGTATTCCGGTCATTGCCCTCTCGCACGGCTATGCCCCGCTGTTTTTTGGCCGTCTCTTTCAAGGCATCAGCGGCGGGCTCATCGGCGTGGTGGTTCCGCTCTACCTGGCCGAGTGCCTACCGGCTTCGACGCGGGGCAAGGGAACCGGAGTCTTCCAGTGGCTGCTCACGCTGGGCATCGTCGCCGCGGCCGTGGTGGGCATCTACTACAGCTATCGCGTCCAGACCGTAGCCTTGACCTCTGACGCCGCAACCCTCTTTGGCTTCAAGGACCAGGCTTGGCGGCGCATCTTCTGGGCTTCACTCCCGCCCGGCGTGCTGTTCATGCTGGGCAGCCTGCGGGTAACGGAGTCTCCACGCTGGCTCTTCCAACGCGGTAAAAGAGAACTGGCCAGGGCGGCCCTGCTTCACTCGCGGACACCGCAACAGGCCGATTTCGAGATGCGGGAGATGGAAGAGACGGCGCGCGCCGCCGACGCACGGCGAGTCTCCGGAAGCAAGATCGGCGAATCCATCCTGCAACGGAAATATGCAATTCCGTTCTTGCTCGCCTGCATCATTCTCTTCTGCAATACGGCCACAGGCATCAACTCGATCATCGGATACAACACCAGCATTCTTCTGCAAAGCGGTCTCTCCGATCTGGGCGCGCACTGGGGCTATGTCGTATTTACCTTCATCAATTTTCTGATGACCATCGTGGGCATGGCGCAGGTCGATCGCAAGGGCCGCAAGTTCCTGCTGATCCTTGGCACCAGCGGCATCATCGTTTCCCTGGTCAGCGTGGGGATGCTGTTTCTCCAGACGGAAAAGCTGAGTGTCGATGCTCGCGCCGCCATTCAAGCCATGGTGGCCCCGAATCAGGAGCTTGCGCTTCGCTTCGACCAAACCGCGGCGGAGAGGCTGTTGGCCGGCGCAGGCTCCGCCGGTCGGCGGATTGCGAGCAGCCGCGCCTCCTTGGCCATCATTTATTCGTATGGAGACTTCACCGCCTCAACCAGCTATGCGCGCTCCGGCGATCCCGCCGCTGCCCCCATTCTCATAACGCACGCAAGCTGCCTTCCAGCCAATAAGGTCGAAGCCTTCTTCAAGAACCCCCTCGGCAATCTGGAGGCAGCCCGGGGCGCACCGTTGCGCATCGACAAGGCCTTGATCGGCCAGGTGCCCGGCTCGAGCCACGGCTGGCGGGTCGCCCTCTGCCTCTACGCGTTCATGGCGTTCTTTGCGCTCGGGCCCGGTGTTTGCGTGTGGCTCGCACTCTCGGAACTGATGCCGACTCGCATTCGATCCAATGGCATGAGCATTGCTCTGGTCATCAATCAGTTGGTCTCGACCACGCTGGCCGGAATCTTCCTGCCCTTTGTCAGCAAACACGGCTATTCGTCGATGTTCTTTCTCTTCTCCAGCTTCACAGTGGTCTATTTCCTCGTTGCAGTCTTCCTGCTCCCCGAGACCAAAGGCAAAACCCTGGAAGAGATCGAAGCCCATTTCGCGCGGAGGGCTGCACCCTCGAATTTCCTGTAAGTTATTGATGATTGGCGTCCCCGACGGGATTTGAACCCGTGTTATCGCCGTGAAAGTGGCTCAGAGCCTGGTAAGTTGTTGAAATCAGGTGGCATGGATAGCGTAGCAAGACACTTTCAGGCATAGTCGGAGCCGCTTATTGGACGCCTATTGGAACAATGCAGTGAGGTGCTCGGGAGCCATGCCTTATGGAACCGATGCACAAGAATATCCTCGAACCTCTTCCTGAAAAGCCTCCGCGCTCCAAACTGGAGCCCCACCGTGAACTGATCCGCGAGCTGCGCCGTAAAGGGCGGACCTACCGCGAAGTCGCCCGGCTCTTCCACGAGCGGCTGGGTCTGCATGTCGCACTCAGCACGCTTCACTCTTTTGTGAAGGTCCGTGCAAAGCATCGCAAACGTACGCAATTTGAGCTGCCGCCAACGAGCCTGCCCGTGACGGAGTCGCCGGCGCTCGAACGTGTTGCCGCTTTCAAGGCAAAGCCCGCGGTGCGGGAGGCAAAGCGCGCCCGCTTCGTCTTCCGTGAGAACGAACCACTGACCCTGACAACCAATGGAGGTGAGCAATGACGGCCAATACGAAGCGTGTAGTTTTCACAATGGGCGGTAAAGGCGGAGTCGGCAAAACAGGCGTCATGGTCGCCCTGGCCGAATGGTTTGAGGCGAATCAGATTCCTGTCACGCTGCTCGATCTCGACACGGAGAACAAGGCGCGTGGCTCCCTGCAACATTTTTTCAATGGGCGGGTCACCAAAGTCAATACCCACACGCCCGCCGGACTCGACGCCTTCGTTGACCATCTCGATGGCGGCACGCCCATCATTCTTGCCGATATGGGCGCGGGCGCCGGGCAGGTCGCGGCCGACTGGTTCGAGTCGATGTACGACGATGTTTCTGCAACCGGAGTCCGCTTCACTGCGGTCGGCGTGGTAACGCCGGACCCGGCCAGCGTCGAGAGCGTCCTCGCATGGGCAAGCCGCCTTCAGGAACGGGTCGAGTACGTCATTGTCGAAAACGCAACCAGCGCCCTGGCGGACTTCACCTACTGGAAATCTACGGAGCAGGCAAATCGCTTCCGCGAAGCCTTCTCGCCGGAGATCTTGCAGATGGAGTTCCGGCTGGCAGAACTCGAAAACCCTGTTCGCCAGCATGGTATCCAACTCGGGCAGGTTGCAGACCGTAAAGCCAATGTCGATGAACTGAAAAGGGCGTCTCTCGTCATGCGTGCGCAGAGCTACCGGCGGCGGCTCTTCTCTGAATTCGACCGGGCAAGGCAGGTGTTTCTGCCATGAGCACTGAGCCGGAAACTACCAAGGCCGTTGTCGCAGCGGGAGAGCCGACGCTGTTCGACTCTCTCGCCCGGCTTGTCCCGGAAGAGATGCAGGCCGCGTATTATCGCGTTCTCGCGCATACTCGCAAGCTCAGCCCCGATGACGAGATGCTGCGTATTCTCGAAGCGATGGGCATCTTGGCCCTGCTCACCCGGCAAACGCCGATGGAGATTGCCGGAGAGCGTGAGCGTTTTCAGGAGATGCTCGATCTTCATCAGCAGTTTTCAGACGATGCACAACAGAAAATGCTCGGCTATGTCTACAAGCTGGAGTCGCGGATCGCTCGATTGCCCGAGAAGATCGAATCCGGGCTTGATGCACAGAAGATTGCAAGATTGCTAAGTGAAAGTCTGCGCCAGAATTTCCTCGAATCTGGCCTGCCCGCCGCGGCCAGATGCCTGCAAGGAACCAGCGAGATGATGACGCGCGCCCAGAAGGAACTCTCTGCCGCGCTCGGCAATCTGAGTGATGCAAACGGCGGAGTCGTTGCTCAAGTTGAGTCTGCGAACAACCGGCTAACGCAGTCTTTGGAGAAGCGGGAGAATGCTCTTGATGCGCTTTTGCATCAACTGAACACCTGGTTGCTGTGTTTCTGGATTCCGCTGATTTCCACTGCGGCCCTGGTAATCGGGCTGGTTGCTGGAATGGGGATTCGAGGTTGCATGGATTCGGGTCCCGCAAAGGCTGCATCGCATACGCCAACAGTGGTGCAAGCAGCACCAACTTTTGAACCGCAAGAGAACGGCGGGGCGGTTAGCAGCCCAAAGCTGCAACGCCATCGTCAAAGCAAATAGCGCCGCTGAACATGAGCGATAGAGGGGTTCTCTATCGCTCATGGCAGGCTGGAGATCAGCAAGCGACCGCCCTCCCATTGCATCCCCTAAGAATTAGCCGACTATGTCGTTATCCATGAATGCTTTAACGGGGTATTGCGCGATTGTTATACTAACCGACTGGTGTAATATCTACATTATGTTATAATCCATTTTGTGACACCCTTGTGGAGTGTAGAGATGAATGATGCGATGCAAAAAGAGGATCGTCGTGCGGCGGAGGGCTATTCTCCAGTCGCTGGCAATGGGGTGCGGAACCATCTGCACGAGGTTATTCCGGGCAAAGACAGATTAACCGTGCGGGGCGTTCCGGAGAAAACTCAGCTGGTCGCCGTTTCTGACGCTGAACCTCCGAGGGCGCGTTTGCAGGCGGTATTGCCAGGTGCATTTTTCCCGGAGCCACTGCTCGACTCGGGCCAGGCGGCAGCGATCTTGCTACTCCATCCCAAGACGCTCCAAAGGATGGCACGGAGAGGGGACATTCGCGCCTTGCAGATCGGCAAAGTCTGGCGCTTCCGCGCCTCCGTCCTCGACGAGTGGATACAGCAGAAGCTCGCGGGCTGATTGAAAATCGCTCTCGGCTTCTGCTCCGCCTGCTGCACGTAGGAGTCAGTCGTCTGTTTGTCCCACAGTCTATTGGACTTGGTACGGATAGAGTCACGAGGTGGCGACCACTGATTCGCCCTTATCAACATTTCCTGCGCTGCAATATGCACATAAAAAATGTGTTACGTCTAGTTTGCGCCAGTCTTTGTGTGCCTGATGTGTGCTGCCCCTCTGGTAGGGAAGGCCTTGCCGATGACCATACTCCAAGGTTCGACCTCTGCCCCGACACGGCAAAAGTTTAGCGCTAACCGTGGCAAAGATCCCCTTGATAGCGCGCCTCCACGCGGACTTTTCCCCGCAGTTGCATCAAGTCCAAAGATCAGAAAAGCAGCAGTTCATCAAAACTATATTGTTCCGCACAAAGTTCCTACAAAACGCGAACTTCGCGTGTCATAATATAGCCATGAAACGGGACGTGATCAAATTGCCTGCCTCTCGCGCGCGGCTTGCCTCCGTGCTTCGCGCCGCTGGGGAAGTTGTGTCTGTTGATATTGCGTCCAAGACACTCGGAATGGAGCGACGCGAGGCCGCCAAGCTCCTATCGCGCTGGCAAGGGCAAGGCTGGCTGCGAAGAATTGGGCATGGACTCTATGTTCCGGTACCTCTTGATCTAGCCAGCAGCGAACAGGTGGTCACCGATCCATGGGTAATGGTTCCCACGCTCTTCGGTCAATGCTACATCGGTGGCTGGACAGCAGCCCATCATTGGGAGCTTACAGAACAGCTCTTCAATGAAACCTTCGTCTTCACCACGCGCCGTGTCACCAGGAAGCAGGTGACAGCGCAGGGCGCCGCATTTCTATTGCACCACACCCCCCCCAAACGTCTCTTTGGCCTGAAGATCCTGTGGCGCGGCGCTACCAAGATATCGATCTCCGATCCCGCGCGCACTGTGGTGGATATGATCGCGGCGCCGGAGGTAGGGGGCGGCATCGACCATGTGGTGGATTGCCTGAGCGCCTACATACGAGGAAAGACTGCGAATCGTGACCTGCTCATTCGTCACGCGGAGCAATTCGGCAACGGCGCCGTGTTCAAGCGTCTTGGATTCCTTGCCGACACTCGGATTGATGACAAGAAGCTCGCCGAAGAATGCCGCGTCAGGCTCACGCATGGCTACGCCCGGCTCGACACATCGCTGCGCAATACAAAGCTCATTACGGCCTGGCGCCTTTGGGTGCCGGAGACCAGGAAAGCTGAGACCCCATGATCGACAAGCGTGAAATCCTCGAAGCCACATCCTCGTTTTCGCTCCGGCTGCCTAGCGTTGTCGAGAAAGATTATGTCCTGGGTTGGATACTCGCTGGCATCAACGCCCATGAAGAGATCGCAGAAAGCTGGGTCTTCAAGGGCGGAACCTGTCTGAAGAAATGCTATTTTGAGACCTATCGCTTCTCCGAGGATCTGGATTTTACGCTGCGTGATGCAAGTCACCTCGACGAAGATTTCCTGCAAGGCGTGTTTGAGGAGGTCGTCGCCTGGGTCGCGGAGCAATCGGGATTGAGCCTTCCCGATGACCAAATTGAATTCGACATCTACGACAATCCGCGCGGTCAACCGAACTGTCAAGGCAAGATTGCGTATCGCGGACCCGTCTCGCCGACATCGGGCGGCTGGCCCAAAATCAAGCTCGATCTAACGGCGGATGAAAACGTGGTACTGCCTTCCGTGCGGCGCGAGGTATTTCATCCCTACAGCGACAAGCCAGAAGGCGGAATCTGGGCGAATTGCTACGCCTACGAGGAGGCGTTCGGCGAGAAAATCCGCGCGCTCGGAGAGCGGACGCGGCCACGCGATCTCTATGATGTCGTGAACCTCTACCGGCATACCGACAGCCGGCCTACGGCGACTGTGTTGCTGGATGTGCTTCGCCAGAAATGCGCTTATAAATCGATCCCAATCCCGACCATAGCGACTCTCGCACCGCATCGGCAAGCGCTCGACGCCATGTGGTCGGATATGCTCTCGCACCAACTTCCAGTTCTTCCCCCGCTCGATGACTTCTGGAACGCGCTGCCGGAGATATTTTCCTGGCTGACGAGCAATAAGCCGGTCCCTCCACGCGCCAGCATCTCTCCCAGCCCGAACGAAGTTGCCGTACGTACCCGCGTCCTGCCGTTGGGAGTTCCTCTCCCATCCCGCTCGAATCTGGAAGTCATCCGCTTCGCCGCCGCCAACTATCTGTGCGTTGATCTTGCTTACGACGGCCGGGTGCGGCGAATTGAGCCGTACTCCTTGCGTCAAACCGCGGAAGGCTATTTCGTGCTACACGCGATTCGCAGCGACTCGGGCGAACACCGTTCCTATCGTGTGGACCGGATGCAGGGAGCAACTGTGACCTCGCAGGTATTCAACCCAAGCTATGCTGTCGAGTTGACTTCAACAGGGCCGCTCAATGTGGCACCGTCCATGGCGATGCCGAGGATGTCCCGGATAGTCCGAACACTGGCTGCGACGGGCAGGAGCCAAGGACCAACGTATGTTTTCCGGTGTACCGTGTGTGGCAAAACCTTTAACAGAAAGAAAATGAACGGAACTTTGAACGCACACAAAAATCGTTCTGGATCGCAATGTTATGGGCGATATGGGACCTACGTACGCACGAAGTATTAGTACCTATCCATTGGAATGCTGCTTAATTCTGGCAGAAAGTTTCTGTCTGTGTGCGTTTCAGACAATGTTCATGCAGCTTTTCAACGATTTTCGAGAGGCTCAAACTTCTGATAAAAGTCCGCGTTTGGTTCCGGCTACGCCGGGTTAGAAGATTGACAGCAGGCCGATACGTTATGAAGGAGTTCTCCTTCTGTCGCTTCTCAAACCGAGCCGAGCCGGTATTCAGGGGTTGAATTATGCGCAACTCAGTTTTTGATTTTGCGGTGGAAGTCGATCGCCAGATCTCAACTCTCACACGAGAGCAGCTTTACCTCCGTACGGGGAAGGCAAAACGGCTCCTTGAAGAGCTTTACCCACTCAGTCGGTTCGCCCTTCGATTGAAGTACCCTGGGAACGATCCAGAAGTAGAAGCCTTTGAGGATGATGGCCCTTTGGATGGTGTAGTTCACTGGGGAGGTGTACCCGCATCGCAACTCAATGTAGAAGTCACGTATGTCCATTCATACGAAAAGGCACTCCGCGATGAGCTTCTGTTTAACACAGGTTCGACTCCAGGAGCTGGTCCAGTTTATAGAGACAAGAAGACTGGAAATATCGTAGCGACTTTCGCAGTCGTCCCAACAACCGAAGAGATCGCCCAACTGGCCGCGGCAATCGTAGAACGATTTAGGAAGAAACGCGCGAAGCCTTACCCGAAAGGTACGGCCCTTCTGATAGCCTTCGATGACCCCACTTTCTGGGGATCTGATCTCTGGTGCCAGCTCATTGCTGCAATCAATGCACAGGGAGGCTTAGAGGGTGGATTTGAAGAAGTTCACATTTTCAACTGTGGGTCGAATGAGCTACAGGCTTTCTGATCTACCTAAGCTCCAGCGGCGTTCAGTCTAATCGCGGACAATGTTGAGATCAGAGCCTGCATTGCTGCTTCCTCGGTGAAAACAGTGTTTGGCCCTGCGGTGAATTCATCCGTGAATGGCGATGAGTAAAGCTGCTCCGGGCGCATCCAGCCGCACTGGGTTAGGTGGTCAATAATCAGGTTCACAAAGTCGAGCTGGCTGGCATTCAGTTGCCGCTCCGCAATGAAGAGCGAAAAGGCCCGTTTGGCCGCAGCACGGTCCAATCCGACCAGGGAACGGACAAACAGTCCCAGCCCCTGCTCCTGTTGTGCCACCTTTTCGATCTCCTCGGCAGTTCCAACGCCCGCCTGGACGAGCATCTGTTCGAGCGCCTCCAGATCGGCCGTGGTGAGCGGCTCGTTCCAGCGAACCTTTTGTATTGCCGGTTCTTCCAGCTTGTCGCGCAGAAAGGCCAAGGTCTTTGCGCGGAAGCGTTCAGTATCGACACCCGTCGAAATGCCGGGTAGTGCAATGATCTCCGATCCCCGTAGCGTGTCTTCAAAGTTGGTGTACACCGGCTCACGGCGGCTCTTCTCAATGAACTTGACCAGCGCCCGCAGCCGCATACGCACATGCTCCAGTTCCGGCACGGTGACCGCTTCCCAGAACTGATCCGTCTGCACCTCTTCGATCAGAACCATCTGGTCGCGAACCATGGGAATCGCCTGCTTCTCCATAAGTGCGCTCGCAATAGCAATTACAGCCTTCTTCAACTCGGCAAATCGTGGCTCAACCCGTAACACTGAAAGTTGTAGGCCCAACAGCAAGAGGTCAAACTGCTTGGCGTCTTGGTCCGAGTCCGCAACTGCGCTTGGCAGCGCCGCCACTTCCCGGACCAACTCTCCCTGTTCGGGAACACCGAGCTGATCCCAAGCGGTCTGGTCAGAGTACTTCTCAACCAGCCGCCGCTTGGCTCGTACAAGGAAGTTGTCCGGCGGCATGGCTGCCACCTGCTCGCGCAATAACGTCGCCGTGATCGCCCTCAGCCCGGCAAGTGCATCGTTGGGTTGACGTGCCGCTGCCGCGTCCAGTTCGGCGATCAACTCGACTCGTTGCCCGAATATCCGTTCACTCAGTCCCGGCAAACTGCCACCGGAGTCAGGAGGAACTGGCTGGCTGAAGAACTCCAGGTTGCCGCAGACATCAAATATGTAGAAGTTCTTCTTGTCCTTGCCGGGGCCGAACAAGTCGGGGCAGAGCCGCGTACCACGCCCCACCATCTGCCAGAATTTTGTCCTGGACCGGACCAGCTTGAAGAAGACGAGATTCACCACCTCCGGCACGTCGATGCCGGTGTCCAGCATATCCACGGAGATGGCAAGGTGCGGCTGCTTCTCCAACACGGAAAAGGAATCAATCAGGCTCTGGGCATACTCCACCTTGAAGTCGATCACCCGTGCAAAATGGCCGGCGTAGTGCGGATAGTTTGCATCGAATCGCTTGGCAATAAACTCCGCATGATCGTGGTTCTTGGCAAATAGGATCGTCTTGCCCAGCCGGTCGCCGCCTGCAACCTTGTGGCCCTGGGTCATCAGATGTTCCAACACCTTGTCCACGGTATCGGCGTTAAAGAGCCAGCGGTTCACAGCCTCGGCATTTACGCGGTCCGGGACGCCGCCGTCCTCAGCCCATTCGATTGCGTCCCATTCCTCTTTTTCCTCCTCGCTCAGGTCGTCGTACACAATGCCTTCGCGGGGAAATTGCATCTGAAGCGAGATCGGGACCGATGGCACCAGCCATTTGTCGCGCACTGCCTCTTCCAGCGGGTACTCGTCGGTGGGTACGCCGTTTTCCAGCTCGAAGAGTCCGTAAGTATTCCGGTCCACCTCGTCTTTGGGAGTCGCCGTTAGCCCCACAAGCAGCGAATCGAAATACTGAAAGATCGCGCCGAACTTCTTGTAGACCGAGCGGTGCGCCTCGTCGATTACCACCAGATCGAAGTACCCCGGCCCGAACCGCTTCTGGCCACCCTTCATCTCGTCGATCAAACCCATCATCGTCTGGTAGGTGCAGACGTAGACACGACCGTCCTCGTCGCGCTCGCTCACCAGGTTCACAGGCGAACTGGCGGGCAGGTGCCGCTTGAAGGCATTCACGAGCCTGCGTCACCAGCGCGTTGCGGTCGGCCAGAAAGAGCACCCGCTTCACCCAGTTGGCGCGTTGCAGCACATCGCACAGGGCAATCACGGTCCGTGTCTTGCCCGCGCCGGTGGCCATCACCAGCAAAGCTTTGCGTTGCTTCCGCTCCAGAGCGGCGGCAACTTTGCGGATGGCCCGTTCCTGGTAGTAGCGTTCGACAATCGCCTTGTCCGACGCAACCGTATCGAGCGGCTTGTGAGTGGTGCGGCGGTCGATAGCCAGCTTCAGCTCGTCGCGGGTATAGAAGCCCTGCACCGGCCGCGGTGGATAGAACGTATCATCCCACAGCCAATGCTCGTAACCGTTGGTGTAGAAGATCACCGGGCGCTGGCCAAACTGCCGCTCCAGGCAGTCGGCATAGAGCTTGGCCTGCTGCTGGCCCTCCCCGGCGTTGCGCTTGGTGCGTTTGGCTTCCACCACCGCCAGCGGCTTGCCATCCTCACCCCACAGGACGTAATCCACAAAGCCCTCGCCGGTGTTGTTCGGCATCCCCTGCACGGGAAACTCGCGGTCCCGTGGTTGGTCGAGCGCCCAGCCAGCCTCCTTCAGCAGCAGGTCGATGAAGGCGTCGCGGGTTTCGGCCTCGTTGTAATCGTGGGTGTCGGGAGCGGCAACATTTGCGGCCTTGGCGGCGGCCACCTCGGCGCGCAACCGCTGAATCTCATCGTCCAGCGCCGTCTTGTCTTTGAGCAGAGCGGCCAGGCTCTCGTCTTTGGCCGCCAACGAGGCTGCCAGTTCTTCCAGCTTCTTCTGCGTTTGCGCCGGAACGGGCGAACTCTTCGGCAGCAGAGCATCGTTGAAGGCCAGCTCCGGCGCGGGCCGCGTACCCCGCGCATAGCGGTGCGCCAGCCACCAGGTGAACTGGAAGAGTTCGCGGCAGGCCGTCAGCGCGTCGTACTGGGTAATCACCTTCTGGGTGTGGACGGCCCGGTTGCCATGATCCTTGATGATCCGGGCCTTGGCGGCAATGCGCTGCGTGGCCAGTGCGGTAAAGGTGGGTTCGGCCAGCAACGCGGCCAAGTTGTCCTGATAGGGCAGCGTCATAGCGGATTCGGCCTTGTAGAGCCACTGAACCGCAAACTCCAGCGCTCGCCGCGCATAAAAGCACGCCGAGCGCGGATCGGGATAGACCAGCGACTCCGCCTTCGCGGCAGACTCATAAACCAGCGGCCATTCGGACTGCAAGAAGGCGAAGTTGCTCATGCGTTAAAGTTCTCCTCGGAAGGCGCGGTGTTGGAGGGAGAAGAATAAGTCATTTACATCATCAATCGATGACAAAACCAGCTTCTTTTCCCTTAATATCCATTCCGAAAAGCTGGAAAAATCCCTCTGATTATCTTTTGAAGGAACTGGAATGCTTAGATTGCGGAGTTCTTTTACATTCAAATGTTGAGCAGTCGAGCCTACCATAACATGTCCGATCCGCAATGGATCAAGAACGCGAAGCAAATAAGCGAGAAGGTACTCAGCAGTGACAAAATACCGATTGGGTCGAACTTGGACCAATCTTTGTCCCATGCAGGCTCTCATTTCATTCGTCACTATTGCAGCAATTCCAACAGTCCCTTCACGACTCAGAATAATATCCCCTACGTTCAGGTGACCTCGGCTCGACCTAGAAAGATAGGTTTCTTCAGATACGAATCTTTCGTCGTTCCATATCCATTCTCCTTTCCCAAGGTTGGTTGTACGGAGGCACCGAACCCCTTTCTCAGTCCAGATAGGCGTCGAATGTGGGCAGTCATTGATTTCAGAGCATATTTCTTGCAATTGGTAAGCTGGATTGTTTCGGAGGTCACCAAAGATCTCAATAAAAAAGGATTGGGTGAGGGAGTCGAGCTTCTGGAGGGCGAGACGGCGCTTTTGGCGCAGTGCCTCCGCCTTGTCCAGAATCGCCGCTATCCGCCGTTGCTCCTCCAGCGGCGGCAAAGGCACCTGCAAAGTCGTGAGGACACCGGGACTGATTCGAGGAAGATTGACACCTACCGAGCGAGATTCAGCGAATGAAACAGAGGTATCGAGTCGCAAAAAATGGCACAGGTAATCGCGGTCAACTCGTCGTCCAGGAAGAATTGGAAGAATGTCGGTGCTGCAAATGCCGTCGAAATCCGGGCGGGCAATCTTTCTCAAATATGGGCGAAGCTTGCCATAGAGAATATGTCTGCTGCTGAACAGGAACTTGGTGCTTGCCAGATCGCCCGCTTCGACGGTCCTGACGGATGAGAATTCTCCGTCGCCGGTGATATTTTCCAGCCCAACATAAGTCGTGCCGGATGCAATTGCGTCTGGGGCGACCGCATCGCGGGGGATTTCGACGATCTCACCTAGAGGGGCAGAGGAAAACTTCACTTGAGCATCCCCTCCAACTCCTGAAGACCCTGCAAAATCTCAGCTTCGAGCTTCTTCAAGTCGGCGAGAATCTTCTTCGGTGGGTCGTGGTGGACCTCTTCGTGGACGACTTCCTTATAGCGATTCAGGCTCAGGTCGTAGTTCTTCTCCACAATCTCAGCGAGCGGCACGCAGAAGCTCTGCGCGGTGCGCGGGCGTTTCTGTTCCGAGCTGTCGCGCTTGTCCCAGCGGGCGAGCACGTCGGGCAGGTTGTTCCTGGCGTGTTCTTCCTTGCTGAGGGGCTCCTCGGGCAGAGCGCCAAGCTTCTCTTCGCCAAGCAGCGGCTGGCGCTTGTCGTCCAGCGACCAGCCATCGGCCTGCACATCGTAAAACCAAACGTGATCGGTTCCGCCGGAGTTGGTCTTGGTGAAGAGCAGGATGGCCGTCGAGACTCCGGCGTATGGACGGAAGACGCCGCCGGGCAGGCTAATGACCGCGTCGAGCTTCTGCTCCTCGACCAGGATGCGGCGCAGCTCGCGATGGGCGCGGCTGGAGCCGAAGAGCACGCCGTCCGGCACAATGACGGCGGCGCGGCCGCCCGGCTTGAGCAGCCGCAGAAAGAGCGCCAGAAACAGCAGTTCGGTCTTCTTGGTCTTGACCACGCCTTGCAGGTCCTTGGCTGTGTTCTCGTAATCGAGCGAGCCGGCAAAAGGCGGATTGGCCAGAACCAGCGTGTACTTCTCCACCTCGGAGGCGTGATCCTCCGCCAACGAGTCTCGATAGACGATGTTGGGCTGCTCGACGCCGTGCAGGAGCAGGTTCATGCTGCCGATGCGCAGCATGGTGGAGTCGAAGTCGAAGCCGTGGAAGAGATCGGTGTGGAAGTGCTCGCGCTGTTTCGCGTTATGGAAGAGGTTGGGGTGATGCAGGCGCAGCGCCTCGCCCACGGCTACCAGAAATCCAGCCGTGCCGCAGGCTGGGTCGCAGACCACATCCTTGGGCGTGGGCTGGGTCAGCTCCACCATCAACTGAATAATGTGGCGCGGCGTGCGGAACTGGCCGTTCTGACCGGCAGTGGCGATCTTCGAGAGCATGTACTCGTAGAGGTCGCCCTTGGTGTCGCGCCCATGCATGGGAAGCGCCGCAATGAGGTCAACCACCTTGACCAGCAGCGCCGGCGTGGGGATGGTGAAGCGGGCATCCTTCATGTGCTTGGCGTAGGTGGAGCCGTCGCCGCCCAAGGTGCGCAGAAAAGGAAAGACGTGCTCGCTGACCAGATCGTACAGCTCCCGCGCCTCAAAATCCTTGAACCTGGACCAGCGGAAGTCGGCGTAGCGGCGGCCTTTGGCATCCTTGCCTTTGGGGAAGAAGCGCCACTCGACAGGCGTACCCAGCGTCTGGGCCTTCTGCTCTTCGAGCGTCTGGAGTTCGTCCAGACGGCGCAGAAAGAGCAGGTAGGTGATCTGCTCGATCACCTCAAGGGGATTAGCGATGCCGCCGGACCAGAATGCGTCCTACAGGCGGTCAATTTGATTGCGTAGATCTCCAGTAACCATGATTATGTTTAGGGTACTCCCCTATGCTTCCTCCAGAGTCCGTTTGTGGGCAGTTGGAATGCACTTTGTCAATGAATCTCAGGTAATGACAGTTCAACCACGTTTGCTTAGGGGCCGAAGCATCCATTGTGATCGGGAGGACGCAATTCTCGCGATTCCCGATTCAATTCCTTTTCTCTCTTCTCCTCCACGGTTAGACTTGTGGCAGTTCATTCGGCTTGAATCCCTCGCTTCTTCATGCAATGAACCCACTACACCCCCGGCGCATCCTTCGCGTGAACTCTTTTTGCAACAATCGTTTGCAGTGTGGTCTTCCACGCTCATATACTAATGCTGTAAGATACATATCGACAAGGAAACCATATGCCTGCCGCGAAGAAGGCCACAGCCCGACCGAAGCGCAGAATCGTTTCTCCCGCAGAGAAGCGCACTCAACTCCGGCTCACCGTCGATTCCAAATTCACCAAGAGCCATTTCAACCAGCTTTTTGCCGTGCTCAAAATCCGCAGAAAGAACGCCCTGGCCGAACACATCATCATGAGTTTCAAGACCAAGGCCGCTCAGGCGCAGCTTGTTGCGTTCTACAACAACCAGTGGCTGAACATTCCATTTCAGAGTATCGACACCGCTTTCGTGTTTCCTTTGACGTTCGAGATCGCCGATGAACTGGAAAGAGTTGGCGGAGAGATTCTCGGCGGGGTGAATCGGTCCAAGGCATTTCGCGTGATGGTGGCCTACTTTGCCTTCGTCCATAAATTGAAGAATCAAACACAGACGACTCCCGCATAGCCTCTTCAGCGCATCTTCCAGACGAGATGGTGGTGTGTCTTCAAGCAGCATTTGTGCCTGGAGCCGGTACTCTGGGCGTATGCTGCGCGTGTGCGAAAGGCCGTCGCCGTGTTGAAAATATTGAGGCTATCCCAAGCCTTTCTGGCGTGTACACTGATCCTCGAACGCAGTGCGAACAGTCTTCGATCATCTTCGAACACTGTTCGACGTTGTCCGAATTCCGTTCGATCTCTGTGGATCACGTCACCATCGCTAAGCCATCAGGCTTAGGGATGGTGTCTTCCTTCAAAGCGAGCGCAGCGAGAATGATTTTCTGGTTGTTTCCTCAAAATGACGCTCGCAGAATCTGGCTGCTTTGACTGCAATGCGGAAAGATCACGATGTTGGTTTGGCCTTTACTGCATCTTCACCTTCAGCCCGAATGCCATGAGGGATTGCATGATGCGCTCTCTGTGTTCCTGTCTCTGGGTGTTCCACAGCAGGGTATCAAGACACAATTTGTTGCATTCGGATTTCGAACAGGGTTAGCGTGGGGTTGTGCTGACTTTGCGGGCCATGACGGGTGGTGCTGGATATGCTCAACGGCATCTGGAACACAGCGACTATTACGATGAAGGCCGTCGTGTTCAAGGTGAATGGCATGGCCAGGGTGCGGAGTTGCTGGGTCTGCGTGGAGAGGTAACGCGGGAGCAATTTGAAGCAGTTCGAGAGGGGTTGCATCCAGAGACTGGAGAATTCCTCCGCCCTCGCCACAGTGCTGACCGCATTGATGCAAATGGAAGCGAACAGAGCAAAGGGAGGTCTCTGTACGATCTGACCTTCTCCGCGCCGAAGTCGATTTCGATTCAGGCGCTCGTCGGCGGTGATGAGCGTCTGATTGCCGCCCATGACAAAGCTGTCCGGGAGGCACTGGCTGAGGCAGAGAACTATGCTGCCGCGCGCGTTCGGCTGAATGGTGCGAACGAGGATAGGGCAACGGCAAACTGGATTGTGGCCGACATACCGGCACGACACCAGCCGTGAACTTGACCCGCAATTGCACACTCATGCCGTCACGGCCAATTTGACTTACGACGGT
>CAWFZU010000100.1:0-20470 GCA_963820195.1 uncultured Acidobacteriaceae bacterium
GATCGGGAATTGCGCCCGCTGGCATTGGGCCGCGCATTGGGCCACGGATCGGGCTCACGGGGCGATTCGAATGGAATGTCATTTGATTCCGGCACAGACAGGGAACCTCTCTCCCAACGTTCAATTGGTGGAGGCAGACCGGGATTCAAAACGAAACAATGCTACAAAGGAAATCTCCGCCAGTGTGCTTGATAGAAATCAATCCGTCAAGAGATTCCGTCACAAGAGGAAGCCTAAGGAGCAAGATCCCCGCCACTCCGGTACCACTCGACGGTGCGCGTAGGCCTTCGCGAAATCGACAGTAGGCGCATAGCCGAGCAGTTCCCCGGCCAGGCGAATATCGGCCAGCGAGTCGCGGATGTCGCCGGCGCGCGGCTGGCTGCATAGGCCGGCTGGCCGCTGTAGCCGGTCAACTCGCGCAGAATCTCGAAGGTTTCATTCAGCGTGATGCGGCTGCCGGTGGCCAGGTTCATCATCCGGCCCGAGACCTTTTCCGCCGGGGCGGCGGCGGCCAGCAGGTTGGCGTCGACCACGTTGTCGATGTAGGTAAAGTCGCGGCTCTGTTCGCCGTCGCCGTAGATGGTGGGCTGCTCTCCGGCCAGCATCCGGCGGCAGAAGATGGCCAGCACGCCGGAGTAGTGCGAGGTGGGGTCCTGATAGGGGCCGAAGACGTTGAAGTAGCGCAGCATCACCGTCTCCAGCCCGTAGACGCGGGTGAAGGCGCTCATGTAGATGCTCGCCGGCCAGCTTGGCCACGGCGTAGGGGGAGATGGGGTTGGGCAGCATCTCCTCGTGCTTGGGCAGGGTCGGCGTGTCGCCGTAGGCCGACGACGACCCGGCGTAAATCACCCGCCGCACCCCGGCGGCGCGGGCGGCCACCAGCAAATTCAAGGTGGCGTCCACGCAATTCCGGTTGGTGCCCACCGGATCGTCCACCGAGCGCGGCACCGAGGCCAGCGCCGCCTCGTGGAAGACGATCTCGACCCCGGCGCAGGCCTTCGCGCAGACTGCCGGATCGGCCAGGTCGCCCTCGATGAACTCCATCGCCTCCAGCCCAGCCAGGTTGGAGCGCTTGCCGGTGATGAAGCTGTCGATGCCGCGTACGCTTTCCCCGCGCGCCAGCAAGGCCGCGGCAATCGAGCGGCCGATAAACCCCGCCACTCCGGTCACAAGATAGCTTGCCAAAAAAATTCTCCCCTGAAGCCGTTTTGCAGCGGGCGCAATGCCGGCGGTCCGCTAGAAAAAGGATACTACCGTTGGAGCGCCGCAAATCCATCAAGGAACGAAGGGGATGCTGCTGCATGTGGCCTGTAACAACCCACCAAGCCGGATGCCCCATCCTTGGCGCGTCTTTATTTTGTGTCAAGGGTGGAATCCCACAAACCCCAACAGTGCGCAGCTTTGACAGTGCGCGGGCTTTTACTGGCTGTGTAAAAATGCATTCAGGGTTGCAAGAAGCGCCAGGGCATGACTTCAGTCGTTCCCATAAGAGCCTTAAAGTCAAGGGGTTTGAACCTCTGAAGAGTTTATTTGGAGCGAGGCGGGTGTTTGAATCCCTGCATAAAAACAGCATATTCAAAGCAGTCTAGCCGGGAAGGCATTACTTTTACAGCCCCGGTAACCCCAAAGCCGCTTGTCTCACGCTCCCACAGGCAGCGTCGGCATCTCCCCCAGCGCCCGCGCCTCGGCTACTACAAACTCCAGATGTGCAAGGACTTCCTCCACGGTCATGGTATAGATTTCCCGCCGCGAGTCGTAGCCTTCCTCGACCAATTGTTTCAGGAACCGGCCTGCGACCTGGACGGCAAGCTGATCGGTGATCACCTTTCCTGTCAACAGCTTATGCTTGCCCCAAGCCTCCAGCGGCAGGGCAATCCACATTGGCCGCCCGTTCACGTCAAAGCGCACATCGACGGCGTCGGCGTGCCGTGTGGCGATGGCCACCAGCGTCCCCTTCCAGTGGCAATCCAGTTCTTCCCCGCTCCAGCGGTCCTTCACTCTAAACGCTTCATACATAAGATCATCCTATCGCCCTCACCGCCCGTTCGGCAAGTGCTGGTGGACGCCCCTGTTGGCGCGCTGATAGACTAATGGGGTTGCATTCGTAGGCCGCCAACCGTACGGAGCCGCCTGCAAGTCTAGAAACCAAGGATAAGAATCCAAGTGGATACAAGAACCCGTCATGCCCTGAAGAAGGACCGTTTTGCCCAGGCCACCGCAAGCAGCATGAGCTGGCTGAGCGTTCATCGTTCCGGCGTTCAACGCTGGGCCATCGTTTCTGTTGCTGTACTGGTTGTGGGCGGAATCGCCCTCGGTTTCTGGGTTTGGGCCTCGAACAAGGCCGACACCGCGCTGGGCGCAGCTCTGGACACATACACCGCGCAGTTGGCGCAGCCCGGAGCCCCTGCAACCCCGGGAGTATATGCGACGGCCGGCGACCGCGCGAAGGCCGCCAATCAGCAATTTGTCGCGTTGGCCCAGCAGTATGGCTGGCTGGTTGAGAGTGCTAAAGCACACTACTTTGCCGGCGTTACCTACGAGGAACTTGGGCAGAACGGCCCGGCTGAGACTGAGTTAAAGGCCGCGGCCAAGTCCTGGGACCGGAATCTCTCGAATCTGGCCAAGCTGGCGCTGGCCGGGCTCTATCACCAGACGAACCGCGACGCCGAGGCGATTGACCTTTACAACGCGCTGGCAGCCAAGCCGTCGGATACGGTTTCAACCGCCGTGGCGCAGCTTGACCTGGCAGACCTTTATGCCGCAACCGGCAAGCAGGATCTGGCGAAGGCGCTATGGGCCAAGGTGAAGGACGCCGACAAGGATGGCGCCGCCGGCTCGATTGCCTCACAGAATCTCAGCGCGAAACAGTAGGCCTACGCATAGACAAAAAGGTTCGCGGAGTAGACTTCGCGAGCCTTTTTTTTTGCGTTGATGCGGGGCGTGAAATTTTGCAGCATTGAAAGGGCACGGCTTCAGCCGTGCCATTGAACTAGCCAACGAGATCGCGGCTTTAGCCGCTGGGGGAATGTTTGTGGTGCATCCGAGCATTTTCCCCTTCCTGTGCGTCTGGTGGACTATGAGCGCGGGTCAGGCAGTATTCTCAGGTTGGATGGAGATCGCGAACAACGCTGTGTACGACGATGCTCGCAACCACGCGGAAGAGCAGACGCTCGCGGGGCTGGTGAGCCAGTACGCCGGAACGCTCTACCGCGTGGCTTACTCGGTTCTGCGCAACTCCGCTGACGCCGAAGATGCCGTGCAGGAGGCGTTTATGCGCGTGCTGCGCCATCGCGAGACGCTCCATGAAGTGCGCGATCAGCGGGTGTGGCTGATCCGCATTGTGTGGAACGTGGTGCTGGACCGCAAGCGCCGCATGAAGACCCGGCCGGAGACCGATGACGTGGCCGAGCTGGCCCGCGTACTGCCCGCCGGCGGACTGACCGCCGATGAGCGCGTTGCTGCCGCCCAGCACCACGCCCGCGTGCTGGCTTGCGTGGAGCAGCTTCCCGCCAAGGAGCGCCAGGTGCTGATGCTCTCCGCCTTCGAGGAGCTGACCAGCGTGGAGATCGCGGCGGTGCTGGGCATTACCGAGTCCAGCGTGCGCTCGCGGCTCTTTCGCGCGCGCAACCTGATGGCCGGTTTGCTGGACCACACAAGGAGTTTGCGATGAACGGACGACAGAGATCAGAGATCGGAGATCAGGGGGCAGTAACGCTCAGTCCGGCAGAAGAGACGCTGCGGCTGCTCGCCCGCCTCTCCGCGCCCGAGGGGCTTGAGGAACGCGTGCAGGCTGAATTGCGCGCCAAAGGCACTGTTTCGGGCAGGGCGCGGATACTTCAATGGCCCATGGCGCTTCGCCTGGACAACGCCTGGATGCAGAGTTCCCTGGCACGCATGGCCGCGGCTGCGGCGATTGTCGCTGTGGTGGTTGGCGGCGGGTGGGGCGTAATCTCGCGCGTGCAGCCCGTGCAGCCGGCCAGGGCCATCACGATTCCCCCGCGCGTCTCCGCGCCGGGCAGCTTTTCCAGCGCCGGAGCCATGCGCACTCCGCAGACGCTCAACGGGCCGGTGGTGGCACAACCGGCAGCGGTTACGCAGGAGACGGGCAAGCCCGCAACCAAACAGCCAATTCGGCACGTCAAGCCGACGGCGGCTAAGAAGGGTGTGGCTCAGACGGCGCCAGAGGTAATAGCCCCGATCTCGATTCATCCCAATTGAGTCTGATTCCCCGCTACTAAAAGCACATACAGTTCCTTCGACTGCGCAGGCCGCCAAAAGTGTGGCCTACTCTGCTCAGGATGGCGGGAATTAGATGAATTTCATTTTCCGGGCCAACGTAGTGGATGGTGCGGGATGGGGAAGATGGAGATATTGGTCCAAACGCAAGGTTCGTATGTACGGTCAGGCCATTCAAGTCCGCAACTGCTTCCTTCCGGACACTTATGTAGTTCTTCGTCCAACTGTCGCGTACTCAATATGATATGAAGATCATTGGTTGAAGATGCAACCTCGTTATAAATGTCGGCGAAATTACCAAAAGAAACTTCTGGATCGGGACGCACAAAAATAACTTTCTTCATGCGATTTTCGTAGATTTCCGCAAGCCTTGGACGCAATTCTCCGGCACTCACGCGCGTTTCATTGATCCAGGTGCTTCCGTCATTGTGAAGTTGTACGACAATGTTTCTGTCGCTGAGAAAATCGCAATCCTTGTAGGGATGTGTCCGAACTTTTAGGAGTGGAATCTGTATTCCCATCGACGCCGGCCTTTGCACCGCAAAGGTGCACAGCGCCAGAATTAGGAACAAGCCAGCCATCGGCGCGGCCAGGAGCGATCTGAGACGATCTAGGTCCATACCATTCTTTGACACCGCCGGGCTCGTTTTTGTTCCCAGGGCGCGCACGCTTATGCGCCTTTGGCAACCGCGCGGATGACCATTCCGAGTAAAGCCAGCACCAAGGCGCCCCAGAAGGCCGGGCCGAATCCGCGAACATGGAAGCCGCGGACGATGCTCGATGCCAACAGGATCATCAGCCCGTTGATCACCAAAAGAAATAGGCCGAAGGTGAGGATGCTGATGGGGAAGGTAATAATCTTCAGGAAGAAGCCGACGGTTGCGTTGAGCAGGCCGATGACCAGCGCTGCCGCCAGTGCCGGCCCCAGTCCGTCAACCTCAAAGCCGCTCACCAGACTGGAAACCACCAGCAGGGCAATCGCGCTTAACAGCCACTGAACCAGAAGTCTGACCATCTATAGGTTCTCCTTGTTGTCGAAATCCTCACATCCACGAACAAAAGTTCCGCTCAGCAACAGCGATCACTCGGCCAGCGCCGGCTCCAGCTCTTCAGCGGGCTGCGGGCCTTTAGCCTTGACGCGCGCGGTGGTCAGCAGGAAGACGGCCACTACGATGCCCGCCATCCCGGCAAATTCAGATCTCTCCGGCCGTTCGTGGAGCAGAACGATTCCCAACAGCACTGCGATCACCGGATTGACATAAGCATACGACGCGACTTTGGCCACCGGCACGTGCTCCAGCAAATAGACGAAGGCGGTGTAGCCCAGCAGCGACCCGGCGGTGATGAGGTAGGCGAGCGAGCCGATCGAGGCCGCATTCACATGAAACTGCGGCCATTCGCCCAGCGCGGTGCCCAGCGCGGTGTTGAACAGGCCCGCGAACAGCATCTGCCAGGCCGCGGCCACAAGGCAGTTCACCGGCAGGCGAGCGCGCCGCGACAGCAGGCTGCCTGCGATCCAGGCGAAGGCCGCGATCAGCAGCAACCCCAAAGCCAGCAGGCGCGAGCGGTCCCCGAGCAGGCCGGAGTGCAGCGAGGGCCACACCAGCGCGGCTAGGCCGGCAAAGCCCAGTACCATACCCAGCCAGCCGCGCGCGGGCAGCGGTTCACCGCCGGGGAGCAGCATCTCGGCGAGCGCCGCAAGCAAGGGAATGACCGCCAGCACCAGCGAAGCCAGCCCGCTGGGGATGGTCTTCTCGGAGTACACCAGGCAGACATTGTTCACCGATAACAGGAAGAACCCAACCACGCCAAGCATCAGCATGGCCCTCGGCGGCCAGAGCAGGCGCAGCCCTCGCCAGCGGCACCAGGCCATCAGCAGTGTGCCGGCAATGATAAACCGCGTGCCGGCCAGCAGAAGCGCCGGCATCTGGGCCGCGCCGATACGAATGGCCGCATAGGTCGATCCCCAAAAGAAGTACACGCTGGCGAAGGCCAGAACGACGGAGGCTGTAGTAGCCGCCTTCTCTTTCGGGTTGGCGGATGGGATCGCGGAATTCGCCATGGGGTTAATTCCATGCTAACGCCTGGAAGCCGGTAGACAGCGTTGCCCGAGGCCGATTTGCGCCTTTCAATGATTCAGTTGAGAATGGATTGCCATGGGATGGATGGAGCAGATGCGGATCGGCTGCGAGGAGCGCGCGCTTGCCGGCCTCGCGTGGGCAGCGCGAAAACGTAGCCGCAGCGACGGCCTGGCTCCTCACCTGGCCACCGGCATCGAGGGCGAGGACGCGGCCTTTTTCCACCTGCGCCGCAAGGGCTACACCGTGGTGGCGCGGCGCTGGTCATCGGGCGAGATGCCCGGCGATGTGGACCTGATCGCCTGGCAGGGGCCGATGCTGTGTTTTGTCGAAGTGAAGACCCGCACAGCCCGCGACGCCGCTCCGGCCGAGATCGCCGTCGACTCCCACAAGCGCAACACACTCCGCCGCCTGGCCCATCAGTACGTCCGCCAATTGCCCCAGGAGACAGCCCCGCCGGTCCGTTTCGACGTGCTCAGCGTCTACCTTGTGCCGGGACAGGAGAAGGAGTTCGCGCATTTTGAAGGCGCGTTTGGCTGGAGCGAGCGGGAGTACGAGGACTAAGGCATCGAATCGGGCCCGGTAAAGCAGGCACTGTGATAATTTTGAAGAAGCGGCCTTTTGCGAGCTCGTAGCTCAGTTGGTAGAGCAACGCCCTTTTAAGGCGTGGGTCCTGGGTTCGAGCCCCAGCGAGCTCACCACTCCTTCCGGCCGCTGTTTCCCTGTCATTTGCACATCCGTTAATACTCTACAGGCTGGGGTCTGCCGCGGCCGGCTGCGCCGCGGGCGCCAGCGGCAGCGTGAAGCGGAAGGTAGAGCCGCGGCCGAGTTCGCTTTCGGCCCAGACGCGTCCACCGTGGGCCAGAACGATGTGCTTGACGATGGCCAGGCCGAGGCCGGTGCCGCCCGCCTCGCGGGAGCGTGCTTTGTCGATGCGATAGAAACGCTCGAAGATGCGGGTCAAGTGCTCCGAGGCGATGCCTGGGCCAAAATCCTGAACACTGAACTCGACTTCGGAGGCGGCTTGAGAGGTAGCCTGGGTTTCGAGCAGCTGCGCACCGACGAGAATACGCTTGCCGGCCTTGCCGTACTTGAGCGCGTTTTCAATGAGGTTGCCGAAGACCTGGTTCATCGCATCGGGATCGGCCAGAACCTGAGCGTCGGGCGCGCCGGTAAACTCCAGGGCTACGTCAGTGTCGGCGACGATGCCTCCCAGCGAGTCGATGGCATCCTGGAGCAGCGCGCTGGCCCGTGTGGGCCGTAGCGCCAGCTTGTAATCCGGGCTCTCGACGCCGGCCAGCGCAAGCAGATCCTCGGTGATGCGGTTCATACGGGTGGCGTTTTTGAGGATGATGCCGAGGAACTCATCGCTGGTTTTACGGTTGGGACGAGGCTCTTCCATCAGCGTTTCGACGTAGCCCTGGATGGAGGTGAGTGGTGTGCGCAGCTCGTGGCTGACATTGGCGATGAATTCGCGGCGGGAGGTTTCAGCGGCCTCGATGCGGGTGATCTCGTGCAGCACGGCGAGCGCGCCGCCGGAGGGCATGGGAGCGGCGTTGATCTCGAAGATGCGCCCCGGGGCGAGCGAACTGGCGCGGCCGGAACGCGCCTCGCGCTGCTCCAAAGCCGAGCGCACACAGGCCAGCAGTTCGGGGTCGCGCACCGCGTGAACCAGCGGCCGGCCAACATGAATCTGCGTGCCGGCGATGCGCTGCATTTGAGCGTTGGACCAGCGGACCAGTCCCTCGGGAGTCAGGGCGACCACCGCCTCCTGCATCGAGTCGAGCAGGCCTGCCAGCTCCTGGCGGCGGCTTTCGATCTCGGCAAAGCTCTCGTCCAGCCGCTCCGCCGTCTGATTGAGTGCGGCCTCCATGGTGGAGAGCGAATCATCGCTGTCCTGGGGAAGGCGGGCGCTCAGGTCGCCGTCGGCGATGCGGCGCGCGAAGACGATGAGACGCTCCAGCCGAATGGTGATGCGGCCGGCAACCCAGACAGCCAGGACGAGCGCCACCCCCAGCGCGATCAGGCCGGACCAGAGAGTTTCATGACCGAGAAAAATGCCGGTACTGCCGGGAGGAATCTCCAAAACTTTGCGCGCGATAAAGGGAAGGACGACAAACTCCATCGCCGCTGCCTGAAAGAGCAGCAGCAGGAGAAAAAGGCCGAGCAGCTTGGTGAAGATTTTGGTTTTCAAGGAGACCTACTCGCCTTTTGGCAGCTCGAAGCGGTAGCCGGCGCCGCGCACGGTTCTGAGGTAGCGCGGATTCTCCGGGTCTATCTCGATCTTTTCACGGATGCGGCGCACGTATACGTCTACCGAACGGGGCGTGACGAAGCGGGCATCGCCCCATACGGAGTCGAGCAGGTGGTCGCGGCTGAAGACCCGGCCGGAATGGCGCGCCAGGTAGTCGAGCAACCGGAACTCGGTGGCCGTGGTCGCGGTCAGCTCGCCGCGCACCGTCAACTGCATGGCGTTGGCGTCGATGACGATCTCTTCAAAGCGGATGACCGAGGGCGTTGTCGGGGCGCTCAAAGCGGCGCAGCACGGCCTTCACACGCGCCACCAGTTCGCGCGTGGCAAAGGGCTTGGTGATGTAATCGTCGGCCCCCATTTCAAGGCCCAGCACGCGGTCGTTTTCGCCGGCGCGCGCGGTCAGAAAAATGATGGGAACGGTGGAAAGACCTGGGTGGTTGCGCAATCGCCGGCAGACGTCGAGTCCATCACCGCCGGGCACCATAATGTCCAGCAGAAACAGCGAGGGCGCTTTGCGCTCGGCATCGGGAATCAGGTAAGTGGGAGTGCTGTACAGGCGCGCCGCAAACCCAGCTGCTTCCAGGTGATGCTGCACCAGGCGTGCGATGTCGGTGTCGTCTTCCAGTACAAAAATGGTCTGGCTCAACCGGTCTGCCCTCGCCCGGCGGCCGTTGAGCTTCAGTTGCGGAGGCCGCACGGAACTATTAATAGACTACTGTAACCAGGCAAAGAGATTGCAAACGTTGTGTAAATATGGGCGGAAATCGGAGCAGCAAAACAGAGTACTTAACCTGAATGGAATCTAGAATAAACCATTAGAAAACCGGCCGGAGATCGCTCCCCGGCCGGTGTTTCATCGGTGCATGGTTGTATGCCCTGCTCAGGCGGCGGCGTTTCCGCCCATTGGTTTACGCTGAATACGCGGGCGGCGTTCACACTACACCGCGTACCGAAGGAGGCTTCTGTGAACTGGATGATGCTGCTGATTGGGCTCGTGGTGGGCATGGTTTCCGGCGTGATGGGAATTGGCGGTGGTATTTTGTTTGTTCCCGCGCTGGTTTGGCTCGCGGGCATGGACCAGCACAAGGCGCAGGGCACTTCGCTGGGCGCGTCTGCTGGCTGCCGGTGGGCCTGTTCGCCTTCATGGAGTACTATCGCAAGGGCAACGCCGACCTGCGCTTGGCGCTGCTGTTGGCCGTCGGGTTTCTGGTGGGCGGATACTTTGGGGCCGTCGGCGCGCAGCACATCTCAGAATTATGGCTGCGGCGCATTTTCGCGCTGACCCTGATTGCCATCGGCGGGCGCATGTGGTTCGGGCGCTGACAGGCCCGAAGATCTGGGTGCCCCACCTTCGCCGCGCTTTTGTTCTTGCGGCTTCGGGGTCCCCAGCGACAGGTCTTTGTCGCTGGGGTGAACTTGGGTGGGAGACGACGATTCTCAATCAGTCTCCTTCATCCGTCAGGCCCGTGCGATAAAGCGCAGGCGGATGTAGTCGGCGGTCCAGTTTCCTTCTTCGTCGCGCAGAACGGGCTCCAGCAGCCGGCTGTCTCCCCGACCACCTTCTCGCGAAGCGGCTCCGGTACTCCCGCAAGCACACCGCGACGAAAGGTGCGGAGCCAGCCCTCCATGCCGCTCTCCGGCAGCGGCGTGGGGCGCGGAATCAGCTCGATGCGCTCGACCTGGAAGCCGTTGCGCTCAAGCCTGCTCTGATAGTCCGCAGGAGTGGGATAACAGTTCACGCCCTCCTCGGGGTCGGAACAACCGTGGCGCGCCAGTGTCGCCATGAAGGCTACGCGAATGGCGGCGATATTGCCGTGGCCAGCCATCTCGGCGACAAAGCGGCCGCCCGGCTTGAGAACGCGGCGCACCTCGGCCATCATCGCGTCCTGGTCGCGTACCCAATGCAAGACGGCGTTCGAGAAGACAGCGTCGAAGGAATGATCCGCAAAGGGCAGCGACTCGGCGTTGCCTTCGTGGGCATCAATTCCCCGCGAGCGCGCCTTGGCAAGCATCTCCGGCGAGGCATCGACGCCCACCACGCGCGCGCCGGTCGAGGCGATGCGCAGGGTCAGTTGGCCATCGCCGCAGCCGAGATCGAGGATCGATTCGCCGGGCTTTGCGTCCAGCCATTCGACGACTCCACCGGCCATTCCATGCACGAATGCGGCGTTCTTCCCGTAGTCCGTTGCATCCCAGGTCTGCGTCATCTTCTGCCTCCACTCTCAGTGTGGGGGAAATCGGTTCATTCCGCAAACTTATAATTCATTCAATTCCGATAATTGGATGTTATGGTTTGCTTTTTATCAATTCCATCTTCCCTGCTTCCTTGTGATCCTTCCATGTATATTTGCAGCATGAAGACATTGCTGCGCACCGTGCTCCATCTGGCGCTCATCGTCTGGCTGGGTGCGGAGATCTTCTTCCCTATTGTCGCGGCTGTCACCTTCGCAACGCTGCGGCCCGATACGCACACGGCGGGCGCAATCGTTGGCCATCTGCTGCGTATTCTGCACGGCATGGGATATATGTGTGGAATGATCGCGGTGCTGATGCTCGCACTCGGCGCCACACGGAGATTCTTCCACCCGCGCGCGGTGCTGATGCCGATCGCACTCCTGGCGGTGATGATCGGCCTTACTCTCTACTCGCAGTTGGGCATCATTCCGGCAATGGAGCGTGACCGCATCGTAGTGGGCGGCGTCATCGAGGCAGCCGATGCCGCCAACCCCAGCCGCATGGACTTCGAGAAGCTGCACCGGCGCAGCGTGTATGTGGAAGAGAGTGTGCTGCTGCTGGGATTGGCGACGGTGGCGCTGGTGGCCAGGGCGGATAGCAAGAGTCTATAACCGCACAAGGCTCTGGCACATTCCATCCACTTGCGCCCGTCTAGTGTAAACTTCGTAGCGGAGACAGATCGTCTTGCCATCCACACGCGAAATAACAAGTTCATCTGCGATCCTGGTAAATGCACCGTCACAGATTCAGGAGCGCATGGCGGCCGGGCGCATCCCGTGGATTGGCCCGTTGCTGCTGGTCGTGGCGCGCTCCGTGCTTTGGCTCAGCTTCCAATCCCTGCTGGCGCTGATCTTGATGGCCCTGCATCACACCGCTCCCTTCCGGACAGCGGGCAACTGGTGGATGTTCTATGGCACACTGAGCGATCTCTGCTGCCTCATGGGGATGCGTTACTTCACACGGCGTGAGGGCATTCGGCTGCGCGACCTGATTGGCCCGATCCGCATGCGCTGGGGACGCGACTTGTGGCTCGGGCTGGGGATTCTGGTCCTCGCGTATCCATTCGCTATGGCCGGCAGTTTTATGGCAGCTTGGCTGTTATACGGTTCTATGGCCAAGGTGCCGATGGCGTTTATTCTGCAAGCTCACTCACTACCCCTTTGGGCTACGGTATACACCTTGACCGTCTGGTGGGTGATTCAGTCGGCCACGGAAGAGATGACCTACCAGGGGTATGCGTTGCCCCGGCTGGAAGCGCTCACCGGCCGCACCTGGATTGCCTTCTTGATCGTCTGGTTCTGGTTTACCGCGCAACACTGCATGGTCCCATTCGTCGCCGATTGGCACTTTTTGGCATACCGTTTTCTTATGATGGTTCCTCTGATCATGGCCATGATGCTTGTCTATCTGCGCATCCGCCGCCTTTCGCCGATGATCATAGCCCATTGGCCCATGGATATTGGAGTCGCGTTTATGACCGGTACCCATATAGGAGCCGTCATGATGACCGGCATCCACTGACGACTGGTCTCTGCTCCCTGCTCCTGTATCATCGAAGAGGCTCCTGGCGGCGCGTTTTCTCCTGCCGGGAGCCCCAATGGGAACGCGCATGAAGACTGGCATCATCGGCCTGCCGCAGGTGGGCAAGACATCGCTGTTCAAGATTCTGACCAAGGCCAGGCTCGAGGAGCGCGGCCACTCGCGCCAGGAGCACATCGGCGTGGCGCGCGTGCCCGACGAGCGGCTGGACAAGCTCTCGGCGCTCTACTCGCCGAAGAAGACGACCTACGCGTCGGTCGAGTTCGTGGACGTGGCGGCCATCGGGCAGGAGGCGCTGAAGGAGACCGCGTTCCTGACCAGCCTGCGCCAGGTGGATGCGCTGATTCACGTGCTGCGCGCCTTCGAGGACGAGTCGATTCCGCACGTCGGCCCCATCGACCCCCTGCGCGACATCAAGCAACGTCGAGTTCGACCTGATGATCAGCGACCTGACCCAGGTGGAAAAGCGGCTGGAGCGGCTGGAGAAGGACCTGAAGAAGGGGCGCACCAGCGATCTGGAGCGCGAACAGGCGCTGCTGCTGCGGTCGAAGGAGGCTCTGGAAAAGGAGCTGCCGCTGCGCGAACTGGAGATGACGCCGGAGGAGAAGAAGCTCATCAAGGGCTTCATGTTCCTCTCGCAAAAGCCCATTCTATACGCGCTTAACATCGGCGAGAGCACCACGCTGGGCGACGACCTGGAGGCGGCGGTGAGCCGCTTCAAGCTGGACGAGGTTGCGCACCGGCCCAACGCCGGCGCCACGGCCATCTGCGGCAAGGTGGAGGCCGAGCTGGCGGAGATGGACGACGAGGAGGCGGCGGAGTTTCTGGCGCAGCTACGGGCTGCGCGAGAGCGGCCTGGTGCGGCTGATCCGCAAGAGCTACGAGCTGCTGGGGCTGATCAGCTTCTTCACCGCCGGCGAGGACGAGTGCCGCGCCTGGACGATTCCGGTAGGCTCGAAGGCGCCGCAGGGAGCCGGGGCGATTCACTCCGACCTGGAGCACCACTTCATCCGCGCCGAGACCATCCGCTGGGACAACCTGCTGGCCGCCGGCTCCGAGGCCGCGGCGCGGGCCAAAGGCACGCTGCGCCTGGAAGGCAAGGAGTACGTGGTGCAGGATGGCGACGTGATGCACATCCGGCATAGCGGGTAACGGCGAATGCTGAAGCTCTCCCTCATTCTCGGCGCGATTGCCGCGCTGGCCGATGTGGCCGGCGGATTGGTGCTGGTGCGCGCCCGCGGCGTGGAGCGCTACCTGCGCTATTTTGTCGCGCTGGGCGCGGGCTTCCTGATGGCCACCGCGCTGCTGGAGATGACGCCCGAAGAGTCTGAAGCTGAGTCCGAGCCTGGGGCCGGTGCTCATCATGGCCGGCTATTGCGTGGTGCATCTGCTGGAGCACACCATCAACGCCCACTTCCACTTCGGCGAGGAGACGCACCACGGCGAGTTCGTCTCCCGGCATACCGGCAACTCGGTGCTGGCCGGGCTGAGCGTTCATGCGCTCTTTGACGGCGTGGCCATCGGCTCGGGCTTTGTGGTCTCCAACTGGCTGGGCTGGCTGATCTTTCTGGCGATCCTGCTGCACAAGGCGCCGGAGGGCTTCACCATGGCCTCGGTGATGCTGGCCAGCGGACGCAGCCGGACTCGCGGCGTTTTATTCCGCCGTGGCGCTGGCGGCGGCCACGCTGGCCGGCGTGCTGGTGATCGAGATGGTTCCCGGTCTGGCTGCCGTATGGGCTGCCGCATCTCCGCCGGCGTGGCGCTTTATGTTGGCGCCACGCGACCTGGTGCCCGAGGTCAACCGCGAGCCGGGAATTCGCATGGCGCTGGTGTTTTTCGCCGGCGTCGGCGGGTTTTCTGCTGCTGCGGATGATGTTGCCGGCGATCTAAGTCGCCGTCAGCCTCGCGCGTCCAAAGCCGAATCGCTCCGCATAGAGCCGGGCCAGCAGCTTGGCATAATCCCAGCCGACTTTGAAGTTGGCTTTGCTCGCGCCGCGGGCGCGGCTGCCGAAGGCGAACGGAACTTCCTCGACCGAGCGGATGCGGCCGCGCACCAGAATCTCCAGCAGCAGCTTGAAGCCGGAGGGCTGGAAGGCGATTCCGTCGATGCACTCGCGGCGGACCAGGAAGAATCCGGTCATCGGATCCTTGGCGCGAATGCCGGCTCTCTGAATCGGCCAGGTGGCCCAGACGGCGGCGGCGGAGAGCAGCTTCCGGACCGGATTCCAATTGCCCAGCTGCCCGCCCGGCGTGTAGCGGCTGCCGATGGCCAGGTCGTTGCCGGCAAGAATGGCCGCGATCAGCTGCGGGCAGCAGCTCCGGAGGGTGCTGCAGGTCGGCGTCCATCACGCCGAGAATCGCCGCGTCGGTGTGCCGCCAGCCGTAGAGAACGGCCCCGGAGAGGCCGCGCTCACCCTTGCGAACCAGCAGGCGCACACGCGGATCTTCCTGGCTGATGGCGGAGACGATCTCCTCGGTGCCGTCGCGGCTGTCGTCATCGACAACCAGAATCTCATAGTCGATTTCCAAAGGGTCGAGCACGGAGCGCACATGCACGGAGCAGGCCGGGGATATTCTCCGCCTCGCGCAGGGTGGGAATGACCAGCGCCAGCTTTTGCCGGGCTCTCGTTGCCGAGGCGTGCCGTCCTCCGGCGTGTAGGATAAATCTGTTCCTTCTATTGACATACCGAGCTTGAGTATACGGGGTTTATCCGGTTGAGGCGCAACGTTCCGGTCAACATTTTGCTGACCTTGTTTTTCACGACGCTCGGCATCGCCGTGATGGGCTACCATCCCGGCCTTGAAGACGACGGCATCTATCTTACGGCGGTGATAAAAACGACTGAATTCGGCGCTTTATCCCCACGATGCCGATTTTTTCCGGTTTCAACTCCAGGCCAGCTTCTTCGACAACTGGATCGCCGGATTCGTGCGCTGGACCGGATTCTCGGTGCCTGCCGCGGAACTGCTCTGGCAGTTTGTCTCCATCGCGTTGATCGTCTACGGCTGTTGGACGATCGCGCGCAAGCTATTTCACGAAGCGCGGGCGCAATGGGCTGGGGTGGCGATGGTGACCGCCATGTTCACATTGCCGGTCTCCGGAACCGGGCTGTACATGGTCGATCAGCATCTGCATCCTCGCACAATGGCCACGGCCTTCATTCTGCTGGCGGTTGCGCGCGTTCTGGCGAACCGGAAGGCTCAGGCCGCCATGCTCCTGCTGCTGGCGTTTCTGCTGCATCCGATCATGGCCGCGATGGGAATCTCCTTCTGTGCCTTTCTGGCCATGGCGATGCAGGAGCCGGCCTTCGGCTGGCTGCGGCGCTGGCCCAAGGCTGGACGCGGTTCTTTGGTGGCTGTCTTTGTCCCCCTGGGCTGGGTCTTCGAGCCGCCCAATCCCATCTGGCGACAGGCCGTACAGATGCACAACTCCTTGTGCCTCTACCACTGGGCCTGGTACGAGTGGCTAGGCGCTGTTGCGCCTCTGCTTCTCTTCTGGCTGCTCTGGCGCTTTGCGCACAAGCAGGGCGAGAGGCTCTTGGCGCGCTTTGCGCTGGCCGTCTTCGCCTACGGAGTCTTCCAACTAGCGGTGGCGATGATCCTGCTGGCAATCCCGGCGTTCATCCGGGTTGCTCCCATGCAGCCAATGCGCTTCCTTCACCTGGTGTATTTTTTCATGACATTGATGGGCGGCTGCCTGCTCGGCAAATACCTGCTCAAATCCAGCGTGTGGCGCTGGGCGGTCTTTCTGGCGGCGATCAATGGGGGGATGTTCCTCTCGCAGTGGATGCTCTTCGACAAGAGCGAACACTTGGAATTTCCCGGCCGAGCGACGGCCAACCCATGGCTTCAGGCCTTCGACTGGATTCGCCAGAATACGCCAACCGACGCCTATTTTGCCCTCGACCCGGAGTACATGGCCGCGCCGGGAGAGGACTATCACAGCTTCCGCGCGCTGGCCGAGCGCAGCATGATGGCCGACAACATCAAGGATCCGGCTATGGTGGCGCAGGTTCCGGAGCTGGCTCCCGTCTGGGCTAGGCAGGTCGCTGCCGCGAAAGGCTGGAGCCGCTTTCAGTTTGCGGACTTCGAGCGGCTGAAGGCGGAGTTCGGCGTAAGCTGGGTGGTGGTCTCCTATCCCCAACCGCAGGGGTTGGATTGCCACTGGCACAACGACACGCTCGCTGTGTGCCAGATACCATAGAAGCAGGGAATAGGGATCAGGGAACAGGGAACAGAAAACAAGAGGTCGGTGGTTGTTTGAACCTTTGTTGCAACCACAGGACACGAAAGCAAAATAAAACCAAACCGAAAATGGAAATCGGAGGCAGAACATGGGCGAATCATTCAAGGATCTTGTTGTTTGGCAGAGATCGATTCAACTGACTGTAGCTGTCTACAATCTGACTTCCTCTTTCCCTCCCTCTGAACAATTCGGCTTAACCAATCAACTGCGGCGAGCCGCCGTTTCTGTCGCCAGCAACATCGCGGAAGGTTATGGCAGATCGACGACAGGAGAATATCTTCAATTTCTCGGTCATGCAAGAGGTTCAAACTGTGAAGTACAAACACAACTTATAATTTCAAGAGAACTGGAATTCGGTTCGGAACAATCGCGACAACTAGCTGAAAGCCTTTCCGAAGAGGTAAGCAAGATGCTGGTCGCCATTATGAACAAACTGCTCAAATGGATCGCGGGATTTCCTGTTCCCTGTTCCCTGTTCCCTGTTTTTCCGGCGGGAGACCGGTTCATGCTCAATCTTACCCAGCGACTGATTCTCGGCTGCATGCTTGTCATCGGCCTCACGGCAGGCCTGGTGCTGGCTGCGCACAACGCGCTGGCGGCGGCGGGGCAGTTGAAGCTCGCGTGGTTTTTCGTGGCGGCCACAGCGGTCGTCGCGGGGGCGACGGCCTTCTTTGTACTGCGGCCCATCCGCATGCTGGCGCGCGACGCCCACAGGATCGCGCAAGGCAACCTGGAGCATCGCGTGGAGTGGAGCAGCCGCGACAGCTTCGGCGTGATCGCCGGCGAGCTGAACCGGATCGCGGTCCGGCTGCGCGAGCTGCGCGACACCGAGGCGGGACGCCGCCAGATGGAGTATCAACTCTCCGACGCGGTGCTGCAGTCCATCTTTGAGCCGATTATTGTGACCGACGGCAAGGGGCACCTGCTGAAGGTGAATCAGGCGGCGGCCGAGCTGCTTGGCGAAGCCGCCACCGACCGCATGGCGCTGGCCAATACCCCGGGCGGCGACAGGATATCTGAGCGCCATTCGCGATGCCGTCGCGATGCAGAAAGCAGTGGCCACCGAGGATGAAGCGTCGCTGCTGCCGATGCGGATCGGCAAGCTGGAGCGCAGCTATCGTCTGCGCACCACGCCCATGCGCGACTCCGAGGGGCGGCTTCTGGGCGCGGTGACCACGCTCGAAGACGTAACCAGCCTGCAGGACACCGACCGCTTCAAGACGCAGTTCATCAGCGTGGCCAGCCGCAAGCTGCGCGACCCGCTACTGCAGTTGCGCCGCGGCCTCTACGCTCTCGCCCAGGGCTTTGGCGGAGAATTGCTCCCTTTGCAGGCGGAACTGGTCGCCGCGGCCAGCAACGAGAGCGAGAAGCTGGACGATCTGATGGGCGACCTGATCGAAGTGGCAGAGCTCGACGCCGGCCGCCGCGAGTTCACGTTGGAGCGCCTGCGCCCGCTGCAGGCCCTGAACGAGGCCCGCGATCGCTACTGCGACGCGGCCGCCGAGAAGCACATTCGCGTCGAGGTCAAAGCCTTCGCCGACCTCGCGTTCGTTCAGGCTGACCGGCGCGCGCTGCGCTCCATCCTGGACAACCTGCTCTCCAATGCCATTCGTTACACGCCGCCCGACGGCGAGATTCTGCTGGCCGCCGAAGAGATGCAAGGAGTTTGTGCAGTTCACGGTGCGCGACACCGGCCGCGGCATCGAGGCCGAACGACTGGGCACCATCTTCGACCGCTTCAGTGCTTTTTCAGAGAGGGGCTCCGGCCTCGGCCTCGCGCTGGTCCGCCGGCTGGTCGAGCAGTTGGGCGGCCAGATCGCCGTCGAGAGCCGCCTGGGCCACGGCACCACCTTCCGCTTCACCCTTCCCGTGGCGGCCGCGCAGGAAGTCCGCCATCCCGTGGAGGTGGGCTGAGCCATGGCAGAAATCGTACTGGAGCGCAAAAAGGAAGCCGCTAAGCTCCGCATTTACATCGGCGCGGCGCCGGGCGTGGGTAAAACCTACGATATGATCAACGATGCCTACAGGATGAAGCACCAGCAGGGCATCGATGTGGTCATCGGCCTGGTGGAGAGCCACGGGCGCAAGGAGACCGAGGCCCGCATCCGCGACCTGGAGATTGTGCCCCAGCGGGTGATTCCCTACCGCGGCGTCAACCTGAAAGAGATGGATGTGGACGCCATTCTCCCGCCATCCGAATACCGTGGTCGTGGACGAGCTGGCCCATACCAACGTTCCCGGCAGCAAGAACCGCAAGCGCTACGAAGATGTGCTGGAGCTGCTGGACGCCGGCATCAACGTGATGACCGCGGTCAACATCCAGCACCTGGAAACGCTGAACGACGCCGTCAACCGCTCCGCCAACACCGTCATTCGCGAGACCGTCCCGGACAGCTTCCTGAAGCGCGCCGACGAAGTGGTGAACGTGGACGTGACGGTGGACGAGCTGCGCTCCCGACTGCGCCAGGGGAAGATCTACGCGGAGGAAAAGGTGGAGCAGTCGCTGGCCAACTTCTTCCGCAAGGGCAATCTGAATATGCTGCGCGAGCTGGCCCTGCGCACAACCGCCGAACAGGTGGGCAACCAGGCCTCACAGTACCGCCGCACCCAGGGCCTGGAGCAGGCGCTGATTCCGGAGAAGGTGATGGTCTGCATGAGCACCCGGCCCGGCACCGAGCGCCTCCTGCGCGTGGGCGCGCGCATTGCCGGCCGCCTGGCCAGCAACTGGTATGCCGTCTACGTGACCCGTCCCGAGGACGACCAGGGCCACGGCGATCCGGAGGCCTTCCACCGCCTCGAGGAGTATCAGCGCATGGCCCGCGATCTGGGCGCAAAAGTGGTCTCGCTCTCTGACCGCAACGTCTCCGACGCGCTGATTCGCTTTGCCCAGGAGGAAGGCATCTCACACGTAGTCTTCGGTCAGTCGGCTCGCTCCCGCTGGGATGTTTTTCTACGCGGCTCCGTCATCAACCGCTTCCTCTCCGAGGTACGCGACGCGACGGTCCAAGTGGTGCCGATGCAAACGCCCAGGCAACTGCGCAAGGGCTGAGAGGCCTCTCTTTGAGGATCCGGGCGGGTGACGCAAATCCACATCGCAAGTCCCTGTGCCGTCCGATTTTTACGCTGCTCTTACAAACCGAACTATGATAGAATCTCGAACGTATTCTCAATTTCATGATTTCAACCAAGATGCGGTGGGCTCTTCACCCCCTGCGGTTGACGGCTTGTAGTGTGCTTCCACAAGTAATGAGCCTGCAACCCCTCGGCTGAATCGGAGTCTCGACAAGGTGCCGACCATGAATGCTGCGAACGAATCAGCTCTGGGAGATCCTCGAGATATCTTCATCAGTCACGCTGGGGAAGATGAGCAGGTCGTGCAGCGCCTTGCAAATGTGCTTGAACGGGAAGGTTTCACAACCTGGTACTACGAACGAGACAACACATTTGGAGAAGCCCATCTCGTTCAAACCAAACGAGCAATTGATCATGCCAAAGTCGTCGTGGTGCTGGCGTCACCCAACTCGGTGCGGTCTCACGAAGTCACCACCGAATTACAGGCGGCGCACAGCAGCGCCAAACCTGTAGCGCCACTGCTCCTGCAGCTTACCTGGAACGACATCAAAGAGCAAAACGAACTCTGGACCATTATTTTTGGCGCGTCCGTGGCCCTGGCGATTGATGCCGACAATGTGAAAGATATCCTGCCGCGCATTGTTGCGGGTTTGACGGCGATGGGGGTGACGCCGAGCGGCGCTGAGGCCCTGACGAAGTCAATCGGGGTAGCGTATCCGTTGCCGATTGCATCCACCTACGCGCAGAAACTCGGACGGCTCTGGGGGCCAGAACAGGCCGTTCAGGCGCACGAAGCGATCGGGGATTTGG
>CAWFZU010000101.1:0-7079 GCA_963820195.1 uncultured Acidobacteriaceae bacterium
TCTCTCGCTTTTGTGGCAGGTGATTTATGGTTGCGGTACAGTAAATAGAATTGGAGAATCAGGAAGCCTATGAAGATAGCAATTCAGGGAGAGTTCGGCTCATTCAGCCACGAAGCAGCGACCAAGCTGGCCCCCGATGTGGAGATCGTTCCTTGCTCGCTTTCGGCGGAGGTCTTCGCCGCGCTGAGCGGGGGCAGCGTCGAGGCCGCGGTGATCCCCATCGAGAACAGCCTGGCCGGCTCGGTCCTGGAGCACTATGACCTGCTGCTGACCCACAATCTGCGTGTAGTGCGGGAGACGCTGCTGCACATCCGGCATAATCTGATCGGGATCTCCGGCGTCGAGACCGGAGAAATCAACCGCGTTTATTCTCATCCGGTGGCGCTGGCGCAGTGCCGGAAGTTTTTGGCCGCGCACTCCCGGATGGAGTCCTACGCCTTCTATGACACGGCAGGCAGCGTGAAGCAGTTGATGGAGTTGCGCGACCGGCACGTGGCGGGTATCGCCAGCGAGGCGGCTGCGCACTACTATGGCGCGCAGATTCTCGAAGCCGGCATCGAAGACAACCCGGAGAACTATACCCGCTTCTTCCTGGTGCGGCGCTCGGCGGAGGCGGTGATGGACCCAGAGTCGAACAAGATCAGCCTGGCGTTCTCGCTGGAGCACAAGCCGGGATCGCTGGTGAAGGCGCTGACGGAGCTGGCGTGGATCGGCGCGAACATGACTAAGATCGAGTCGCGGCCGGTTCACGGCAAGCCCTGGGAGTACATCTTCTTTGTGGATTGCCAGATTCAAAAGGCCGAGGATGGCGCACGGGCCGTGGAGGCGCTCAAGCCCCATTGCGCGATGGTCAAGGAACTGGGACGCTATCGGGAAGCAGCGCTGCCGTTGAATGCGACCTAGCAATAGGGTTAGGGAATTTATGATTAAGTCGCTATTTTGAATGGGCACGACCTTACAGGTTGTGAAAAGCACATTCAGGGTTGCATGAAGCGTCAGGGCACGACTTCAGTCGTGCCGTAACTGCTGCAAAATATACGCGGGCTTTAGCCCCTGAGGGAATACTGGAGCGCAAAAAAACATATTCAGAGCCTCATCACGGCAAATGCTGACGGAAGGCCTGTTGCAGGCGCGGACTGCCGGCTTGCTCGACGGCCTTTTCGACCCGGGCGCGTAGCTCGGCATTGGGCGCGGTGCGACCGATGGCTTCAATGGCCACTGATGCCTCGCGTGCATCTTGCGCAATCAGCGTGAGAAGAAACTCCATCGCCTCGGGCAGGCGCGTGAGGGCGATGGCGCCCAGCAAGACTCCACCGAACCAGCCATCAGCGCCGGCGCGGAGGCGCGCGATCAACGCGGCCAAAGCCTCCGGCGCGCGCATCTCAACCAGCGCAAAGGCAGCCTCGGCGGCCAGGTCATCGCCGTCCTTCATAGCCGCTGCGACAAGTGCAATGGCGCGTGCGCCCTCAACGGCGAGCAGCGCGGAATAGACAGCGCCGAGAACTTCGGGCTCGTCCTTTGCGAGCAGAGCGCGCAGGCGCAGCAGGAGCGCGGCGCTCACGCCGCCCACCTGCCCGATGGCCCGCGCCGCTTCCATGCGCACGGTCTTGTCGGCATCGGTGAGCGGCTCCAAAAGAAGGCCGAGCAAGTCGGCGTCCGAGAGGCCGGGGCAATCGACCAGCGCATGAGCGCAAGCGCCGCGCAAGGCTCCGGCGGTGTCGCTGAGGCCGCCGTACGAGCCTTCCATCTGATGATGGCGCAAGCCGCGCAGATAGGCGTCCTTCTGGCGATGCTCCAGCTTGACCAGAGTCTTGACCAGCGCATTCTTCGCCCAGCACTGCGGATCGGATTTGGCAGCGTCGAGAAAGAAGCGATCGTAGGCGGAGAGTGTATCGGGCAGCAGCGCGAATAACTCGCAGTCCACAACCAGTTTTGCCGCTTTGGAGACGAGGAAGTTGTTGCGATGCGCGAGCGCCTTGCGGAGTTGCTCGACTTGAACGGCATTCGGAGCGGGAGCGGCCTTCAGTGCACCGCTCAGTGCTTCCATCTCCGCAAGCTCTTTGTCAAAGCCGCGCGGAGTGGGCTTGGTGGTTGGCTTGGCACTCATGCGTTGCTCCGTCTCATTTATAAACCGTTCGACAGATGCACAACATGGAAGGCGAAGATAAAACGTACACAAGGTGCGATTTGATTCTTCGATTTTCCGGTTAAAAAGGGCAGATTTTCGGGCCAAAATGGCCTATTTTTGAGGTAAAAGAGGCTGTTTTTGGCCAAAATGCGGGGAAAAACAGGAGTTTCCAGTTACCATTTGGTCAACACGTTAAAATTGCATATCTTTGATACGATGATAGTTAAGATAGCCATGAAGGCAAATTGACGGCCTCCACCGGGTAAGGGGGGTGGGGGGTGAGTACCTTTCTGATAAACATTTCCACTGTACTTTGTTGGCAATTGAGTAACTGCGGCGTTGGCATTCCAGTGGAACATTCTTTCCCTCCAGAATGATTGTGTGCCGTGCGTATGAAATATTCTGCAAGGAGTCAGAGATCAGAGATCAGAAAAACACGCCGGTTGAGGTTCGTGGATTCCCAGGCCCGAAAATCCGGACCTGGGCCACTCGCCCGCCTACTGGCTGATGTTGTGGACAACGGCCAGTGCGCCTTTCTTCGTCTTCTGAAAACAGGGTTCGCACCAACAGTATTCGCTTATCTGGTGGTTTACCCCCCTAGTGGGGATGATGTGAACCTTGTTCGTGTAGTCCGGGTCGGCCTCCTCGTCGTACTCCTCAAGGATCACGGCCCACCTCTTCTTCTTGTCCACCTTGGTTGGAATGTAGATCTCTGGCTGTTCCGGCTCCGGCCAGGGCGGCTGCTTCATCATCTCTTCAATCGACTTCTGATAAAGTGACGTCATCCCACATCCTCCGATGTCAGCTTGGAAACCGGACCAATCAAGTATTTCACGGACGCCGCCAATCCATCTTCCGATACTCGCAGAACAGCTTGTCCGTCATTCTAATCTTTACTAGAACCGCGATGAAAGTCTACTCCTTCTACCTTTATAATTTGGTGTTCCAGAGGAGTCGAACTCAGTCCCTTGTTGCCACCAGTGCTTTCGTCTAGGATTCCACCGCGAGACACCATCATGCCAAGAACAGGTTCCTGATTTGGAGGCTGAATAACTGTACCTGCCATCAACACACAAAGCGGCAGGGTGGTCGAAGTAAGCGTCATGAACAATACCTGTCAGAACGAACAAGACAAGAAACAGCAAAGCGGATCTGAGGAAAATTGGAGAGGGGCGTTTTTTCAGACAATTGAATCCGTACTGAAGAGAAAGAGTCAGCAGAATTATCGCAGGAAATGCGTTGAATGGACTGAAAAACCACGCTGTAACAATCCCGGCACCAGTAAGCCAGGGCCAAATCAGGCGCACAGACATTTTGCTTTTTTCAGGTTGTGTTTGCAATAGAATTGCATCATGGAGCCGGGCATCCCAGCCTAACAACACGACGCCTAACATTGACACCGTCTCTCGGATGAATTTCCAGATTGCGCGTATGCCTTTATCTTCACGCTCATAATTAGCAATTAGATCATCATCACTTATATCCAAGCCGCTACGTTGAGTCAAAGACCTTTTGTGCGCGTCGGAGTTCACATCCCTGCGGTCGGCTGACACTGCCTCGGCTTTGATGATGCGTTCGTTGGCCGGAACAGTTCTGAATTCCGATACTGGCAGTGAGCGGGTACGCTCTTGGATACCTTCCCACGCTGCGCGTCCCAACTGCTCGAACAGGTCTTCGCTCTGCGTCTGCTGTTTGCTGCTCTGCTCGGCATATATATCATCTATAAAACCGCCGTGTTCCGGACAGGAATGAATCTCCGGCAACCTGCATTCTTTGTACATGTGGCCCCATGGACAGTAGCAGTGCTCGCAATAGTGGTCATGTGAATTGTTCGCCAACCTCTCGGGTAAAGGCGCTACCCCAATATGAGCATCGCACCAGTACTCATTTGGCAATCGGCAATATGCTGAATTTTCATGTTCCCAACTGGCGTTACAAACCGGACAGAAATGAGAGTGTGTCACCATTACCATCCTTAAAGGGCTTCTCTGACAATCAACGCGCCCGGAAACTTTCTTTGTGGGAGAACGTAGGAGGCATATCAAGACGCCGGGTGCATTAGGTCTCGATTTTGAGTCCTGAGTTTGCTGCTGATTGGAGCATTTTGGCGTTCCTGTAATACTAGCATCATGTTATCCCACCCTAACCGCAAAAACAACGACGCGGCGAGGGTGGGGCACCCGGCCCACCATCGCGTACCCTCTCTGAGATTCAATTTCGTCTTCCCTTCCAAGTAGAATTCAAGGCTCAACTTACCTTTTTCGAGACCGGGTCTGTAGTCCTCTGGCACGAGAATCTCAGTCCAGCGTCCTTTTCCTCTTCTGTGCGATTCCTGTTAAGTCGCTCAACCATCCGTTCCGCAGCCGGCAGACCTTTCACCACCGCAACCCTGATGCGAGGTGACGATGATGCGCCCTGATGTCTGCGCTTCGTAATTTCATAGTTATACTTTGCGCCTTGGAGCATTTTATCCCCCGGGTGGTTCATTCTTTGTTATTTGCCGTGTACTCAAGGTCTCGATTCTGTGACATTTGATCTCGGTTGTACGCTCTTACGCGGGGTCGTAGTTCAGGTTTGGGCCGAGCCAGCGCTCGACCTCCGCGACGCTCATTCCCTTGCGCTCGTGATAGTCGGCTACCTGGTCGCGGTCGATCTTGCCGAGCGAGAAATAGCGCGACTCGGGATGGGCGAAGTAGAGGCCGCTGACGCTCGATCCGGGCCACATGGCGAAGGATTCGGTAATCATCATTCCGGTATTGGCTTGCACATCGAGCAAGCGCCAGAGCGTGCCCTTCTCGGTGTGATCGGGACAGGCCGGGTAGCCGGCGGCGGGGCGGATGCCGCGATACTTTTCGTGGATCAGCTCGTCGGTGGTCAGCGATTCCGCGCGGCCATAACCCCATTCGATGCGCACTCTCTGGTGCAGGCATTCGGCGAAGGCCTCCGCCAAGCGGTCGGCGAGAGCTTCGGCCATGATCGCGTTGTAGTCGTCGTTCGCGGCGCGGAAGCGGTCGCACAGCTCCTTGAGGCCGATGCCGCTGGTGACCGCGAATGCGCCAATGTGATCAGGCAGGCCGGTCTCTTTGGGCGCGATGAAGTCCGAGAGCGAACGGCAGGGTTCGCTGCCTTTGTCAGTCTGCTGGCGGAGAAAGTGGAAGCGCTCCAGCACTGTTGCGCGACTTTCGTCCGTGTACAGTTCGACGTCGTCGCCCACGGCGCTGGCGGGAAAAAGGCCGTAGACGCCGCGCGCCGTAATCAGCTTCTCCGCAATGATCTTGTCGAGCAGCGCGTTGGCTTCGGCGAAGAGCTGGCGTGCCTGCTCGCCCTGCTCCGGATGCTCAAAGATACGCGGGTAAACGCCCTTCAGCTCCCAGGTGTGGAAGAACGGTGTCCAGTCGATGAACTCGCGCAGCGTGGCCAGCGGAAAGTTGTCGAGCACGCGCAGGCCGGTGAACTCGGGGACTGGAAGGTCTTCCGCGCGCCACTCGATCGGCGAGCGCCTCTGGCGAGCGGTCTCCAGAGTGACGAGCGGCAGGCGCGGCGAGGCGTGAGCCTTGCGAAGACGCTCGTATTCAGCGCGATGGGCAGCGACAAAATCTGTTTTGCCGTCTTCACTCAACAAACTCGTAGTCACCGGTACGGCGCGGCTGGCGTCGAGCACGTGGACCACCGGCTCGCTGTAGTGCTGCGCAATCTTGACGGCGGTGTGCGCGCGGCTGGTGGTGGCCCCGCCGATCAGTAGCGGCAGCTTGAAGCCCTGGCGCTCCATCTCGCGAGCCACATGAACCATCTCGTCGAGCGAAGGAGTAATCAGGCCGCTCAGACCGATCAGGTCCGCCTTCTCCGCGCGGGCGCGTTCGAGAATCTTTTCGCAGGGGACCATAACTCCCATGTCAATAACTTCATAGTTATTACACGCAAGCACAACACCGACGATATTCTTGCCGATGTCGTGCACGTCGCCCTTGACGGTGGCGAGCACAATCTTTCCCTGCGCCTTGACCGCGTGGCCAGCGGCAACCATCGCGGCTTTTTCGGCCTCCATGAACGGCGTCAGATGCGCCACGGCCTTCTTCATCACGCGCGCCGACTTGACCACCTGGGGCAGGAACATCTTGCCCGCGCCGAAGAGATCGCCGACCACGCTCATGCCGTCCATCAGCGGGCCTTCGATCACCGCGAGCGGACGGCCCAGCTTGACGCGAGCCTCCTCGGCGTCGATCTCGATGAAGGCGTCGATGCCCTTAACCAGTGCGTGCGAAAGGCGCTCCTCGACCGTGCCGTTGCGCCATTCCTCGGCCTTCTTTTCACTTGCAACCGCGCCGCCCGCGCTCTTCAGCGTTTCGCCAAAGTCCACCAGGCGCTCGGTAGCATCGGGACGGCGGTTGAGCAGCACGTCCTCGACCAGCGCCTTCAGCTCCGGCTCAATCTCCTCGTAAACCTCCAGCATTCCGGCATTCACGATGCCCATGTCCATGCCCGCCGCAATGGCGTGATAGAGAAACGCTGAGTGCATCGCCTCGCGCACTTTGTTGTTGCCGCGAAAGCTGAAAGAGATATTCGACACGCCGCCGCTCACCTTGGCATGCGGCAGGTTGGCCTTGATCCAGCGCGTCGCGTTGATGAAGTCGAGCGCGTAGTTATTGTGCTCCTCCATGCCCGTCGCGACGGTGAGCACGTTGGGATCGAAGATGATGTCCTCGGGCGGGAAGCCGACCTCGAGCAAAATTCGGTAGGCGCGCTCGCAGATGCGGATCTTCTCCTCGTACGTCGCGGCCTGGCCCTGTTCGTCAAAGGCCATCACCACCGCCGCCGCGCCATACTTCAGCACTTTGGCAGCGTTCTGGCGGAACTTCTCTTCGCCTTCTTTCAGCGAGATCGAGTTAACGATGCCCTTGCCTTGCAGACATTTCAGCCCCGCCTCAATCACTTCCCACTTCGACGAGTCCAC
>CAWFZU010000102.1:0-3150 GCA_963820195.1 uncultured Acidobacteriaceae bacterium
TAGATGAATCAGCGCGCAGGCCGCGGTGACCGCGGATCGACCGATGCTTCCCCGGCAATGGACGCCAACAGCATGACCGGCGCGGAGACGATCTGCCAGCCTTCCCGCAAATGCCCTGAAAGAAGCCCTGTCCTGCGGTAGATGAGCGTCGGGAATCGGATAAGAGAGAAACTGCAACCCGATCTGCTCCGCAAGCCGGCCTTCTTCTGAGAGTCCTAGCAGGTGGGCTTCTTCAGATTCCAGAAGAGAAACCAGAATTTCAATGCCTCGAATCTTCATGGTGAGCAGTTCATCGCGCAGTCCCCGGCCGCCTGGCGGACAGAGCACGATGGCCAGTGCCGCGGGCGGATTGCCGCCAATCCAGAAGATGTCTCTCATACTGGTTAGACTCCCACGACCCGATTAAGAGGTCGCGGACGCTGATACGCCTAGGCCGAGTGCCGTTCTGTCTTTGATGTATCGCTGATCGACAGTAGAACGTGAGGGTGAATCCAGTCAAGACGATTGACGGGGCAGGTAAAGAATGTTATCTTTACTTTCAGGAATCGAGGTAAAGATGCCGCCATCCAGCACCATCAGCAGCAAGGGCCAGGTCACCGTGCCCATCGAAGTTCGCCACCGGCTTGGTCTCAGACAGGGCGACCGCGTGGAGTTCGTCTTCGAGGACGGACGTACTGTTTTGCGGCCTGAGCGAACGGAAACAAACCCATTTACCGCATATCTTGGCGCCTTCCCTGCGTTTTCCTCTCGAGAAGAGATCAATGCCTTTTATCGTGATCTTCGCGACGATGATCCGTGGGTGGTCAAGAACCCTGAAGAAGGTCAACCGTGAGAACGGCAATCGATGCCAATATCATTTCGTCAATTTGGTCGTCGGAGCCGACGGCAGAGAAGATTATCGAGCTGTTGGGAATGGTAAGACAAGAGGGCGTACTACTCATCTCGCCATTTGCATTTGCGGAGTTGTTCGCCCATCCAAATATGACAGCAGGTGATGTCCGCTCCTTCCTGGATGCAACCGGCGTTGTCATTGACTACAAGCTGGAGGAAAGGGTCTGGACCGAAGCAGGTCGTCGCTATGCGCGTTACGCTGCTCGGCGCAGAAAGGCCACAGGGGAAGGTCCGCGGCGCATTCTTGCCGACTTTCTGATTGGCGCGCACGCGCTGGTGCAGGCGGAGCGGCTGATGACTCTGGACCCGAAGCGCTATATGCAGGATTTTCCGGAGTTGCGGCTGCTGTAAGAGCTTGACTGTCGCTTTAAACTACATAATGGATTTGTCATTCAGTCCAATTGCTTTCGCAAGGTTGATGTGCGTTGTTTCAACGGAAATGTTCCCATCCACGCGGCTTCAGCGGCTGCGGGCCTTGCGGCGTGAGGAGAGTAAGGTCGGGCTGGCCGGGGCGCGGTTTTGCGATGCGGCCGATTCGTGTGACCGCGACACCGGCGATGGTGCGGGGCAGGCGGGCGCTGGCGGGCGCGGTGAAGAGCAGTTCGTAGTCTTCGCCGCCGTGGAGAGCCTGGGCGAGCGTTGCTGCCGGGTGGATGGGCAGGGCGGCCGCATCGACCTCGGCGGCCACGCCCGACTCCTCGCAGAGATGAGCCAGATCGCTGGAGAGGCCGTCGCTCAGGTCGAGGGCGGCGGAGGCCAGGCCACGGCGTTGCAGCCAAAGGCCCTGGGCAATACGTGGCTGGGGATAGAGGTGAGGGGCCAGCAGGGCTTCCAGCTTTTTTGGGATGCGAGGCGGGTTGGAGCGAGCGGGCGAGGCTAGCTCGGCCAGGCGGAGCAAGCCGGCAGCGGCGCCGCCGAGTGCGCCGGTGACGTAGAGCAGGTCGCCAGGCCGTGCGCCGGAACGGAGAGAGCGCGGCCTTCCCGGGGAACGGCGCCGACCAGGACAATGTCGGCCACGGCCACGGGGGATTCGGCCAGGTCGCCGCCGGCCAGTGGTGTGTTGTGGGCCTCGGCCAGGGCCAGAAAGCCGTCGAGAAAGCACTCGACCCATGAGGATCGGCGGCCTGTGGTTTTGGTGAGCGAGCGCGGTAAACCCAAGGAAAGAAAGGCAGCTACGGGCCGCGCTCCCATGGCGGCCAGGTCGCTCAAACCGCGCGCCAAAGCGCGATGTCCGACGGCCTCAGGCTGATGCCAGTTAAGGCGAAAGTGATGGCCGTCAATCGACAAATCCGTCGTCACGGCCAGTTCTTCGCCCCGGCGCGGGGCCAGCAGTGCGCAATCGTCGCCGATGCCCAGGCGGAGGCCGCCGGCCGAGGAGCGGGCTGCCCGCTTGCGTAACTCGGCGAGCAGGGCGAGTTCGCCTCGCCCGGCGTTGATTCCTGAATGGGTGCGCTTCATGCCCACTCTACGAGAATAGGACAAAACCGCGATCCTTTCGACCGATTGCTTGTAGCCCAGGCGATCACTGAACGATTGCATTTGTTGACTGCCAACGCAAATCTGAAGTCTATTCCGATCTGGTGATGGTGATCTGAGCGGGCTACTGCGCCGATATCGCAGGCGGCTTCTCATTGGCTGTGAAGGCCGTCCATGATCCCGCGATCATGTCGCGCAGGATCGGTCTTTGCCACTCGAACTCAGGATGCGCGGCGAGGAAGGGCGCAACCAGGAAGCTCTCGCCGCAGGGGCGCCCCGCGCGGCCGATGAAACTGAGCCTTGCCGCCAGGTCCGAATCCATCACTTTGCCGGTGACGGCGCCGCTAGGATAAAAGGGCGGTACGCCCCAGACCTTTTCGCCGACGGGCGAGGTCTCCTCATGGCCGCAGAGGCTGCGCTTGCCTGCATCCACTCTGTGCTCGTAGCTGTCATAGTGGTCGGAGAGATACGCCTCAGCGAGAGCCGTATCGAGCTTGCCGTAGTGTTCCTTCACAAACTCTTCGGCGCGAATGCGGCGGGCATTCATGGAACTCTCGGGATCTTTGGGATCGTAGTTCGTTGTAGCGTCGCGGATCAGTTCCGGGTCCACGGCAAAGTTCGAGGAGACAAAATAGCCATCCTTCTTCCTGGTGAGCGGGGTATGATGCAGCCCAAGTTCCAGGTAGGCGATCTCGCCCGTCTTGCGGTCGCCGATCAGCCACGAATTGGCGTAGCCGCCGTTGTTGCCCTTGCGCATGATGGCGGCATACTCGTCGATCGAAG